>NZ_JAPQKZ010000033.1:0-83219 GCF_027257075.1 Bacteroides sp. LFL-34
TGGATTGAAAATAAACTCAATAATCGACCTCGTAAAAGACTTGGATACCTCACGCCAAACGAAAAATTTAAACAAATTATTAATCAGAATTCTGTTGCATTTGCAAGTTGAATTCAGCTCTTTCATTTGCAAATATAACATCTTTTTCCGAAAGTACGAACTGTTGGCAGCAATTTTATAAAATCAACTTGCGAAAAACGAAAATCATTCATCCCATTTACAAGTTGGCATGTTAAGAACATTGTCCGCTTTGTCATTTTGTTACCGGGATTTGTCCGCATGGTAGGAGAAGCGTACCAATCAGTTAAGTATGTTGTTTCATTATGTAATAGCCAGCTGTTTTTTGTGTAATACTCCGATATCGCTTTCTTTTTGATTTCATAAGAAAGCCCCCAGCGAAAACCCTGCCGGAGGCTGTTTTTAATCTAATACATTTTCGGGAATATCAGTTGCTTTTCTTGTTAGATAATATTCTGTATTGGTTTCTATATCTGTTGCTCTCATTATAATAGGTGCTATTTCTTTTGTCTTTGGACTTTCGATGAAATCGTGCCAATCCCAGCCTAAAAAAAGTTTTACAACAGCAAACATAGTTTGGTCTGTTCCTGTTAGATTATATTTATATATGGTTCTATTCTCCAATTCTTTATGATAAGTTAATGTTAAGAACGGAATATTTCCCTTTATGGAAAATTCATAATTTCCTGTACTCTTTATCTTTAATTTATCATCGTACAAGTAGAAATCTTTATCGTCGTTATTTATTAAGAAAATTTCATCACCTTGCTTATATGGTGGGCGTACAGGGTTGTTAATAGACAAATGTAAATAACTATCTACTATCTTTATTCTTAGATCAGTTGTTTCATGTGCAATATTGTCCTTTACTTGAATAGTTGTTTCTCCTTTTTGTTTAGGATATATATCTAAATTACCCATACCGATAGGGCTTGATAAATCTATTTTGACATCTAATATAGAGGGATCTTTTATCTCAACGGAGTAATCTTTATTTCCACTTCGTATCATTATACTTTTGGCTCCGATTAGAGGACGCTCGTAGTAATCTTTTTCAAAAGATAGATGATGTATATCTTCTGTTTTTTCATCATCACTGCAATTTGTAAAGCAGAAGCATAGAAATATTAGAAAAAAAGTAAATAAGTTTTTGTTTCTCATGACTTTAATACTTTTATTTTGATTTATAGTTCCGTATTTTCATATTTGGGGTATCACCAACATTTACTACAGATGTTGCCGTTTAATATAATATTCGGCAAGCTGTTTTTATGGTGTAACGCTCCGATATCGCTTTTTATATTTATTTCGTGGAGATTTTTCTTTGTTCATTTGATACCAAACTTTACGTTGCCATTCATATACAGCCAGTTTTTCATCATCAACATTATTTGTTTTCTCTATATAACTTCTAATACTTGGAGCATAAGGGTACTTGGACTGTATTATATCATCTACCAAATAGCCATTCAATCCTTTCAAATTATTGAATAAAAATCCTTGAAACATTAGGTTTATATAGTCTTTATTCTTATGTAGATATTGTTTGTATGCTTTGTATGCATCAGATTTCATATAGTCTGTTGCTCTACTACTGAAATTTGGCTTTTTTAGTTCTTCTTTTAAAGCCTTTTCAAGTTTCTTGTATTCGGTAGAATCTTGTATGCTATACCAATAATGTTCCTCTGGTTTGCTTATTAAGTCTATCCATGCTTTGGCTTCCCAATAGTCAATGTTCATTCTTACAGAATCTCTTTGTTCTGGAGATAATTCATAGTATAAAGAATCCTTTTCCCAACCGTTAAAAACGACTTCAAGAGATTCTGACTTCTCTCTCATTATACCTTTGTAGATTTCTAGCAGTTTTTGGTCTGAAAAGGACGTTATCATGAATGTACCGCTTTCTATTCTGCAATTAACTTGCGGAGCAGTAATAATGGAATCATTAAATACAAATGCTATTTTTTTCCCAATAGACTTTTCTGTTTCATCGGCCCATTTGTTTAGCTTATGTTTGCTGATTTGTCCGCTTATAGCATATTTTCCGAAATAATCCTTTTCAAGTTTTAGCCCAACGAAATCCTTTACTGTTATGATTGGCTTAGAGGACAAACTACCTGTACTTAATACGTGATACCACCCATTTTCTTTATGCGTAAAATCGTGTTTTGCCGTATTTGGCTGTGCTTTCATTCTTGGTGAAAAGAATAAAAGTGATATAAGACTGAATAAGATGATATTTGTCTTCATATTATTTTGATTTATTTGAAAAATAGCATATAACATACTATCGCTAATAAAAACAGAAGCAATATACTTGCAATAAAATATATTTTTGCTTTGAATAAACTTGCATTATCAAGTGCTTCTTTTTCTATTGTTCTTTTATGAATTTCTTCCATTTGCTCAATAGAAATATTGGATAAATCATTTCCTTTACCTTTGTTTACAAGATACTTTTGATGTTCTTTTATTCTATCTCTGTTTAATTTACGAAGTTCACGATTTTCTTTATCTCGTTGTAACATATCGTTTATGCAGCCTAATGTTCCCATAGCTTTTAAATTTATAGTTCTGTATTCACGTATATTTTTCCGAAAGTTTTTTGCTCGTCACGTATCCGGCATAGCTCCCGATATACTTTTAGGTGCAAATATAGCGAAAAGTGCCATTCATAAGACATCATGAACGGCACTTTTTTATTGTTTTCCTGCAAGATAAACGGTTATATCTTCATTCCTCTGCTTTTCCTTTGCGGTTGTATAGGTCGGCGAATATTCTGCCTTAGCTTGTCGAACTGTTCCTTGAACCACTCGGCAATGGGCTTTCGGTCAATGGCAAGAACCAGTCTCGTCCCGTCCGTGGGGTCTTTCACGACTTGAAACCCTGCCTTTTCGGTCGTGAATTTCCGTCCGTGTTCTTCCGAATAGAGTTCCCCTGCATACTCCAACGGCTTTCCCTTGACGAGCGTTGCGGTCTGCCTTTCATCGAATCCCACAAGGCGGCAAAGGTTTTCGATTCGGAGCATTTCACGGAAATAGGGAAACCATGCCGCCGCCTTTGCGATTACCGTTTTCAGAAACGATATTTCCTGCTTGTGCCTTGTGTCCTTGTCTGTTATCTCCCTGCTGTGCTTCTGCTGCATTTCCCGTATTTCTCGGCTGTGGTCTGCCTGCATGGTCTGTATCCTGTCTTGCAGGGCTTCGATGGTTTCCTCGTGGTCGGCTATCTTCCTATGCAGGGCAGTGTTCTCCCTCTCCAACGCCTTGACCTTGTTACTGCCGAAAAGAGAACCAACGCTCTCGGCTATGTTGGTAGCTGCGGTGGTTGCCGCCCCTTTCAGCTTCTCGGTCTGTATTTCTTTTTTCGCCCGTCTTAGTTCCTCCCGTGCCGTTTCTTTCTGCTGCTGCAAATCCACCACTTCCGCTTTGAGGTTGTCGGAGAGTTTCTGTATATCCCGATAATACTGCTGCGTGGACTTGTGGCGAGCCTTCGAGCCGTCTATGCCCCTTTGCAACCCGTATTTCGCCATCGCTTCGGCATAGGTATCTTGGTAGGACTTCAATTTCAGCCGTGTCATAATATCGTCTGCGCACAGCCTCACGGTGTCGGTCGGCTTTTTGCGGTATCGCTTCTTCGTCTGTTCCTCCCTTTTCCTGCGCTTACGCTCTCCCTTGACGATGGGGACGAGCGTAACGTGTATGTGCGGCGTTTCCTCGTCCCTGTGCAGGTGAGCCGCCACGATGTTCTCCTTTCCGAACGTGTCGGCGAAGTATTTCAGATTGTCGGCGCACCACTCGTCCAAACGCCCCTCTTCCTCTATCCGCTTCATGTCCTCGTGCGTTCCCGATACGTTGATGCGGATTGCCCGTACTTGGTTGCTTCCGATTTTGCGTGTCAGCCCAGCTTCTTCCAATCTCCGCTGTATAGCCGCCGAACGGTCTTTCACTCCGTCGGGGTATTCGATGAGCCTGCGGTTCAGGTGCGTGCGTGTGGGGTCGGCGTTCTTCGGTATGATGAAACGCTCGATATGTGCGGTCGTTCCGCTGTCGCTGCCGTGCGCCTTTTCCATGTGTAAAACTACGAAACCCATATATTCTTCCTTTCTTTTTTGGCTTGTGAAACAATGATTTTTTTGTATCTTCGGGGGCGGCAAATGCCGTCCCCGATGGGGTGTGCAGAGGGGCTTGCCCCTTGCCTTATTGGGGAATTTTCAGCGATACGTAGTATTGCGGCTCGGAAAATTCCCTAATAAGCTACGGTATTTTCTCCGTAAATACCCTGCGGCGTGCCGTCCGTCTGCCCGTCTGCCTTTCGGCGGTGGCTGTCCCTGCCGCCTGCTTACCCGTATAACCCCACCTTATTATTTTTCCCTTTCGGTCGGTGGTGGGCGGCGGGGCGGTCGTTTCCGTTTTCAAAGGCTCTTTTGCACGGGGCGGTCGGATACAAGGTTTTCCCGATAAATACGCTCGCAGCGAAGCGAGAGGAAGATTTATCGGGAAACGGCGCAGCCGCCTGACCTTTTAGCCGACATAAAGCCCCGTGCTTACTTTGCCTTTGTAAACGGAAATGATTGCTCCGCTTTCCCCTGAAAAGAGGAATTGAACCTGCAATATATATCACCATAGTGATAGGTTTGCATGTTTGCATGCTGGTATGCTGGTACGTTTGCATGTTGATATGTTGGTATGTTGATATGTTGGTATATCATCATGCTTTCCAACGGCTGTTGGGCTTGCCGTCCGAAACAACCGACACGAATACCGTCGTTTTCTCTTTTCGCCCGTGTATAATCCTCTCTAATAATGCCCTGCGGACTTTCGCCGCCCCGAACGATTCGATACGGAAAGCGAGGGCGGCTATCGTTTCGAGGTTGTAAACCTCCGCGCTGTATCTGTCCGATATGCGGATAATGCGCTTTATGTCATATATACTCAAAACTCCGCTTTTGCAGAGTGCCTTTATCCCTGCCCGAACCGTCGGGGCGATAACCCCGAACAGTTCGCAGATTTCTCGCTCGGTCATGGCGGTTGCGCCTATATCGCTCGGCAGGGAAATATTGCCCTGCCCGTCCATCGTGATAATGTTCCTTTCTTCTTTCATCGGTATTCTGTTCTTAATTAAATGGCTCGGCAGATATTCTTCTCCATATCCTCCAACTTGTGCGACAAGGTTTCCATGTCTTGGCTTATCTTCTGGGCGGTGATTTTGGCGTAAATTTGGGTGGTCTTTATGTTCGTGTGTCCCAAAAGGCGACTCACCGTTTCGATGGGTACGCCGTGCGACAGAAGCACGGTCGTGGCGTTCGTGTGGCGTGCGACATGGTAGGTCAAACGCACCTTGAAGCCGCATTGTCTGCCTATATCTTTGAGTATCTTGTTACAACTGCCGTTGCTCGGAACGGGGAAAACATGACCGTCCTTTGCCAGCCCCTTGTATTTCTCGATGATACGCTTGGGAACGTCCAAAAGGCGGATGTTCGATTCGGTGTTGGTCTTCTTTCTTCGGGTGATTATCCACAGGTTGCCGTCGAAGAATGTTTGCAGGCGGTCGGCGGTGAGGTTCTTCACGTCCGAATACGCCAAACCCGTGAAAACAGAAAAGACGAACAAGTCCCGTACAAGCTCGTGGGTGGCGTTCTTCATCGGTGCGTCCATGAGCGTCTGTATCTCCGTTTGGGTGAGGTAGCCCCTGTCCACGCTTTCGGGAGAGTTGATATATCCCGCAAAGGGATTAAAGGGCAAACGCCCGTCGTTCCTCGCTATGGAAACGATGTGTTTCAACACAATCATGTAGCCCCACACGGTATTGGTGCGGCATTTCTTCTCCGTGCGCAGAAAATACTCGAAGTCGTTGATGAACGTGAGGTTTAGTTCCTTTAATGGAATATCCTCACGCTTGTAGGTATGGGGCAGGAACTCCCGAATATGGTTGCAGACCGTCCGATAACGGGTAAATGTACCCTGCGCCCTGCTGTGCCCGACTTTCTTCTCGAACTCGGCGTTGTGCTGCTCGAACAGCTTCAGCAAAGTTTCCTGCTTGACGCCGATACCGAGATAGGCGTCTTTGAGTTTGGCGGCGGTAACATAACCGTCCGTCTGCATTAACTCTTGATAGCGGCGGTTTACCTCCACACGGATTTTATCTACTGCAAGGTTGATTCTCTGCGCTTCGACGCTCTTGCCCGAAGCACGGCTGTTCTTCACGTCCCACAAGCGTGGGGGAACGTCCATCTTGCAACTGAACTGTTTAATCTCGCCGTCCACCGTGATACGGCACATCAGAGGCAGGTTGCCGTTCGGCTTCTCGCTGCCTTTCTTCACGTAAAATAATACCTTGAATGTACTTCGCATAACTCACTCCTTTTTTTGGTTACAAAATTAGTTCTTAGTGAGTTACCGACAGCTATGTAAATCAACGCAAAACGCAGAAAAAGAACCTTTTAGCAAGAAATTTGCACCCGTTACGGGAGTAACGAGGTGGTAACTGAACTTCTGCGCCGTTTGGCTTCGAGGTGGTATTTCGTTGGCTCTGTCCCATAGAAAAACAAAGCGTAACGAACGCTCTATCAGCTAATTCGCTACGCTTTGCCCAAATTTACTTTTTCGCTATGTGTTTATTTTATAATAAAGAATATCAAAATAAAACTGACCCTGTTGATTCGCAAGGAGAGAAAAAGGAACTGTATGTGAAAGGTAAAGTTACTGACGAGAATACGGAACCGATCATCGGAGCCACCGTATCGGTAAAGGGATCGACTACGGGTACAATCACCGATATCAATGGTCAGTATTCCATCAAGGTACCCTATGGAAGTACACTTCGGTACTCATACGTCGGCTATCGTGAAGAAAGCGTCATAGCGAAAGCAACGACAGTAAACGTGGTGATGAAAGAAAATGCTGTCAGCCTGGAAGATGTAGTAGTTGTAGGCTATGGCGTGCAAAAGAAAGTGAATGTAACAGGTGCCGTATCTATGGTTAAAGCGGAGGCTATTGAGAACAGGCCTATAACTAACGTAACTACAGGGCTGCAAGGATTGTTGCCTGGAGTTAGTATTGTTTCCTCTTCGGGGCAGCCGGGTGCTGTGCCCAGCATCAACATTCGTGGTACGGGAACCATCAATAGTAGTACAGCACCTTTGATCTTGATTGACGGAGTAGCCGGGGGAGACATTAACTTATTGAATCCTTCGGACATCGAAAGCGTATCAGTACTGAAAGATGCCGCCTCATCAGCTATTTATGGAGCACGTGCCGCTAACGGTGTTATTCTTGTAACGACTAAAAAGGGAGAAAAGAAAGAGCGCGTAGTATTCCAATATAACGGATATGCCGGATTCCAGACTCCCACAGCATTGCCCGAACTTGTTAATGGAAGGGAATACATGGAGCTCTCCAATGAAGCCATGAGTGCTGCCGGATTTTCCAAGCCCTATACACAAGAGGCTTTCGATAAATATGATTCGGGACTGTATCCCAACGAATATTCCAATACTGACTGGATTGACAAAATATACAAAAGCCGGGCTTTTCAAACGGGGCATAATGTGAGCGCACGGGGGGGAAGCGAGAAAACCGGATTTTTTATGTCGTATGGTTTTCTGGATCAGGATGGACTGGTTGTAGGTGACGGATATAGTTCCAAAAGACATAATGCGCGTATCAGTGTAAACACGGAGGTATATGATCGTTTGAAACTGACCGGACAGATGAGCTATGTCGATTTCTATAAAAAGGACTTAGGTTATAGCGGCACATCAGGAGTATTCCGCCTGTCACAGCGTATGTCTCCGTTACTTCCCGTCATGTGGCAAATTCCTGATGAGAATGGCCGGATGGTAGATAGTGAGAACTGGTCGTACGGTTCGGTACGTAACCCCTTGCAGGTAGCCTATGAGTCGGGAATGGAAGAACGGAAAACTCGTGTGCTCAATGGTATTTTCAATGCAGATCTCAAAATTATAGACGGACTGAACGTAGGTATGCAGTACTCTGCAAATATATATACCCGCCAAGTGGATGAGTTTAACCCGAAGATGTTGTCTTATTACTCGGACGGTAGCCCGTTGAAAGCAAATGAAGATGCCAAGGACTATATCTCACAAAGCCATCTCGACGTTATGACCCAAACGCTGCAATTCACCCTGAACTTTAATAAAACCATAGGGCGCCACGAGTTGGGAGCATTGTTGGGATTCTCGCAAGAATGGGAAAACAGAAGCACACTGGGTGCTACGCGTGATAATGTGATGGTTGAGGATATTCACGTTATTAGTGCCGGAATGATTAATTTTATGAATAGCGGAACAAAAGACGAGTGGGCTTTACGTTCTTACTTTGGTCGTGTCAACTATGCTTTTGACGGTAAATACCTGTTTGAAGCTAACCTGCGTGCCGACGGAACTTCAAGATTTGCCAAGGGCAATCGTTGGGGATATTTTCCATCATTCTCGGCAGGATGGAACTTTTCACGTGAAAAATTCATGGAGTTCGCTACTTCGGTATTGAGCTCGGGTAAGCTGCGTGCTTCCTGGGGTGAGTTGGGAAATCAAAACATTCCCGGTAATTACTACCCCTACTTGTCACCTATCATAACCGAAGAGTCTTATCCTATCGGAGCTTCTAATACACCTGTTATGGGACTTTGGCAAAATAAAATCGGTAATCCCGACATCAAGTGGGAAACCATCCGCATGCTTAATTTCGGGGTAGACCTTAGTTTTTTGAACAATAGACTGAATGTGGACTTTGATTGGTATAAGAAAGAAAATATTGATGCATTGGTTCGTCCCGATGTTCCGGCTATTGTCGGGGTTTCCAGTAGTAACGTAGGTTATGTCAATCTTGGTAAGATTGATGTCAAAGGATGGGAACTTAATCTGTCATGGCGTGATAAGATCGGAAGTGTAAATTACAATCTCGGGTTCAATCTGTCGGACGCCCGTAATAAGATTACCGATTTGGGTGGAACTCCGGAGTCGCTGACCAGTACGGCTTCCGGTTCGTATCGTCGGGTAGGTGATCCGATAGGTGCTTTCTATGGTTATCTGACTGATGGGCTGGCGCAAGTGTATGATTTTGAATCAGTGAATACAACTACAGGTAAGTACCAGAAACCAAAATTTCCTCTTGTTGCATCACAAAACGGCATTGTACAGCCCGGAGATATTAAGTATCGGGACATCAGTGGTCCTGACGGCGCTCCCGACGGGGTAATTGATGACTACGACAAAGTGGTGTTTGGCGAGAAAGAGCCCCATTACACCTATGCAATCAAGGGTGGTTTAGAATGGAAAGGCATTGATTTCAGTTTCTATTTGCAAGGAGTAGGCAAAGTTGCCGGTTACCTTGAGGATGAGGCTCGGCATGCGTTTATCAATGACTACTCAATCCCTAAAAAAGAGCATCTTGACAGATGGACGCCTATGAATCCAAATGCTTCTTATCCCAGACTTTATCAGTCGCAGGAGCACAACAGGCTCTTCAGTGACTACTGGAAAGAGGATGCATCGTACTTGCGCCTAAAGAATATTCAGATAGGTTATCGTTTTCCTGCCCGAATGGTGGCACCTCTTGGCATTAATAGTCTTAGAGTATATGCTTCGGCAGATAACTTGTTTACTAAAACCGATTACTTCGGAGCTTATGACCCTGAAGTGAGGACCACCAGCGGAGATGTCTATCCGCAAGTAAAAACCTATGTTTTTGGATTATCAATAACATTCTAACCTATTAAACGACTATAAAGATGAAATACTCAAAATACTTTTTAATCATTGCTTTCTTTGGTATAGTTACCTCCTGTAGCGATTTTCTGGATAGAACGAACCCTAACGAGCCGGACAATGTAACATTCTGGGTAAATGAAGATCAGCTTAAAAATGCCTTGCCTCCCTGTTACGAAGCTTTACAAAAAGACTATCTCGTGAATTGGAGTGAATCGACGGCCGAAACTGTTATGTGGGGGAATATTACTAGTGGACTAAGTAAGGTTTCGGGAGGCAAGCACTCTTATACTGACGGCTTCCCCTTCACTACCTATTGGACAGGAGCGTATAGCTATATTTATCGCTGCAATAATTTTCTGGACAACTATAATAAAGCGCAGGTAGCTCAAAATAAGAAGGACGTTTATGCCGCGGAAGTAAAAACCATCCGGGCGCTTATGTACTTTTACCTCACGACATTTTGGGGTGATGTACCTTGGGTAGGAGAAGTCATCCAGCCCGAAGATGCATATATCGAACGTACTCCCAGAGAGAAAGTCATCGACCAGCTCGTCGAGGATTTGAAATGGGCGGCGGAGCGTATGCCTGAAGAAAGGTATACGGGCGATAAACTGGGAAGACTTGACCGTTGGGGCGCTTTAGCCATATTGGCACGTATTGCCTTGCAAAACGAAAGGTGGGAACTGGCTGCAAAAACGAGTGAATATATCATCGAAAACAGTCCCTATGGCCTGTATGAATACGAAAAACTATTTCATCACGAAGGGGATGTCGAGAATGATCCGAAAAATATCGAAGCCATCGTATATAGCCTTTTTGTACCTGAAATCCGTACACAAAGTCTACCCAATGAAACTTGCAGTCCGACAGACTATATACGCCTCAATCCAACGAAGTCATTAGTGGATGCTTATCTGTGTACAGACGGTAAACCGGCAAAAACCGGATTGGAATATTATAAAAAGACCGGTGTGCAGACCTCATCGTTATACAAGTCGCCTGAAGAGCATTATGTAGATTACTTCCAGAACAGAGATCCCAGAATGAAGATGACTTTATATGCTCCGGGTGACAAATGGCCGGGAGGAGATGACGGTGACCCTGATACGGATAAGGCCAACGAGATATTTAATCTGCCTCGTTTTGCTTCATTGCAAGATAATAACCGTGTGGGGGCAAATAGCCGTACAGGTTTCTATCTGAAGAAGTATAACGATATTGATTTGGCCGGTTCAAGTGTGGGGGGACATGGGAATCTCAATGTCATCCGCTTTGCCGAAATCTTGCTGATTTATGCCGAAGCCACTTTCGAACTACAAGGCAAGAAACTGACACAAACACAGATTGATTACTCCATCAACAGGCTTAGAGATCGTGTGAATATGCATCGTATGAACCTTGACGAACTTAGCGCATGGGGGATGGACCTCGAAACCGAATTGAGAAGAGAACGTCGCATTGAGTTGGCAGGTGAAGGAACAAGATACGCCGATGTGATGCGCTGGCGTGAAGGCGAACTTCGCTTTGGACGTGCCATCACCGGTCCCAGCCTGAAAGTTTGTATGAATGATTTGGGCGCTAACCCATATCCCGATACCGGAGTAGATGAGTTTGGTGATGTTATCTACGAAAAGTCTACTGCGGAAGGCGGAGCACGCTACTTCGACGCAACGAAACATTATTTGTGGCCCGTGCCTAATCCCGAGCGTCAGAAGAATCCTCTGTTAGGACAAAATCCGGGCTGGGAAAAGTAATCATTAAAAAATAGAAACCATGTATTCAATGAAGAAATATTTATTATTGTTTTTATGCCTGACTTTGGGTGTTGCCTATGCGCAAGATACTCTACGGGTGCGGGTAATGACCTATAATTTAAGATTTGGCGAACTGGCATCTTTAGAGGAACTTGCTCATCACATCAAATCCTTCAAACCTGATTTTGTGGCGCTTCAGGAAGTGGATAGCAAAACAGACCGTAAGCGTACCCCGCATCAGAAGGGGAAGGATTTTATATCCGAACTTGCCTATCATACAGGGATGTTTGGGCTTTACGGAAAAACGATTGACTATTCTACCGGTTATTACGGTATTGGGATGTTAAGTAAATATCCATATATTTCTGTCCAAAAGATAATGTTGCCCCATCCGGTCAAAGAGCATGAGAGACGGGCCATGTTGGAGGGATTATTCGAAATGGGTAATGATACCATTGTTTTTACCTCTACGCATCTGGACGTCAACTCTCAAGAAACACGGGCGGAGCAAATAAAATTTATTACCGGGCATTTCAAAAATTATAAATATCCTGTAATTTTGGGAGGTGATTTCAACGCGCGTCATTACTCCGAGGCAATACGTGGTATGGATAGCTGGTTTGCTGCAAGCAACGATGATTTTGGAATGCCGGCATGGAAACCTGTGATTAAGATCGATTACTTGTTTGCTTACCCGCAAAAAGGATGGCGTGTGATTAGTACGCAAACTGTTCAGTCGCTTTTGTCAGACCATTTACCGATTATTACGGAACTGGAATATGTGAAAGAAGCATCGAAGAAAAAATATTGATACTCACTTATAACATTTATGATTTTCTATGATACATACAATAATCAAGTATTTACTGATTTCAGCAACGCTTTTTTTCTGCTCATGCCACAAGCCTAAGACGGATATTATCACCCCCGCCAAACAGTTAATAGAACGTCAGATTGGGGAAAGAGCACAGTCTATCCACTTTGAATATATCGAACCATCCGACGGTAAAGATATATTCGAAGTGATAGCAAGCGACGGCCGGCTTACCCTAAGGGGAAGTAGCTCTGTTGCTATCTGTTACGCTTTTCATACGTACATGAAAGAGGCCTGCAAGAGTATGAAAACATGGAGCGGTGAACACATAACGTCGGTGATGCCGTGGCCCGATTATGAATTGTATGAACAGGTGTCCCCTTATGAGTTGCGCTATTTCCTTAATGTTTGTACATTCGGCTACACTACCCCTTACTGGGACTGGGAGCGTTGGGAAAAGGAAATTGACAGGATGGCTCTTTATGGTGTAAATATGCCCTTGGCTACCGTGGCCAGCGAAGCCATTGCGGAACGGGTATGGCTGCGTATGGGATTGAACAAAGAAGAAATCCGTGAGTTTTTCACTGCTCCTGCACACCTTCCCTGGCATCGCATGGGCAATCTGAACAAGTGGGACGGTCCCTTATCTGATGCCTGGCAACAGAACCAAATCGCTTTGCAGCATCAAATCCTGACCCGTATGCGCGAGTTGGGTATGCAGCCCATAGCGCCTGCGTTTGCAGGTTTCGTGCCGGAAGGATTTGTGCAGAAACATCCCGACACACAATTCCGGCACATGCGGTGGGGTGGTTTTGATGAAGAGTACAACGCCTATGTATTGCCACCGGATTCACCTTTTTTCGAAGAGATAGGCAAACTGTTTGTCGAAGAGTGGGAAAAAGAGTTTGGAGAAAATACGTATTATCTCTCGGATAGTTTTAATGAGATGGAGCTGCCTATCGATAAGGAAGATAAAGAAGCGAAATATAAGTTATTGGCCGAGTATGGAGAAACGATTTATAAATCGATTACAGCCGGAAACCCGGATGCCGTTTGGGTTACACAGGGATGGACATTCGGATATCAACATTCATTCTGGGATAAAGAATCGCTTAAAGCCTTGTTAAGCAATGTACCTGATGATAAAATGATTATCATTGATTTGGGCAATGATTATCCGAAATGGGTGTGGAACACCGAGCAAACATGGAAAGTACATGATGGGTTTTACGGAAAGAAATGGATATTCAGCTATGTACCCAACTTTGGTGGGAAAAACACCATGACAGGAGACTTGGACATGTATGCTAGTTCCTCGGTCAAAGCATTACGTGCCGCAAATAAAGGTAACTTGATTGGGTTCGGTTCTGCCCCTGAAGGACTCGAAAACAATGAGGTTGTTTACGAACTGTTAGCCGATATGGGATGGTCATCAGATAGTATCGACCTGGACGATTGGATGAAGATATACTGCGAGGCCCGTTATGGAGGATATCCCGATGCCATGGAGGAAGCTTGGAAACTTTTTCGGAAAACAGCATATAGTTCTTTATATTCATACCCCCGTTTTACCTGGCAAACCGTAATATCCGATCAACGGCGGATCAGTAAAATCGACCTTAGTGATGATTACTTGCAGGCTATACGTTTGTATGCTAGTTGCGCTGACGAACTGAAAAGCTCTGAATTATACAGAAACGACCTCATAGAGTTTGTTTCGTATTATGTAGCGGCTAAAGCTGAAAATTTTTATAAGCAGGCCCTAAAAGATGATTCGGAGAATCGTGTTCTCGCAGCGCAACGTAATCTGCAACAAACTGTTGATTTGTTGATGGACGTTGACAGGCTGTTGGCCTCTCATCCTTTATATCGATTAGAAGAATGGGTGGAACTTGCGCGCAATAGCGGAACAACTCTTCAGGAAAAAGATGCTTATGAGGCAAATGCCAAACGCTTGATTACAAGTTGGGGTGGTATTCAGGAAGATTATGCTGCCCGTTTCTGGAGCGGGCTGATTAAAGACTACTATATCCCTCGTATACAGCTCTATTTCACAAAAGACCGGAATAAAATCCGAGAATGGGAGGAGCAATGGATTACATCTCCCTGGAGTAACAGTACGACTCCGTTTGATGATCCGGTCGAGGCTGCATTGAGTTTAATAGAGAAAACAAATAAGTGATAGCTTTTATGAAAAAGATTGTATTGGCATTCGACTCGTTTAAAGGTTCGGTCGGTTCTTTCGAGATAGCGAAAGCTGCCGAAAAAGCGATTCAGGAGGAATTACCCGACTGTCAGATTATACGTTTCCCCATAGCTGATGGCGGCGAAGGGACTACAGAAGCTCTATGCTCTGCCCTTCATGCTCAAACGGTGTCATGTCGGGTGCATGATCCATTCATGAAGCCAATTGAAGTATCGTATGGCATCGTAAACAATGGTGCGATGGCTATTATCGAAATGGCCTCGGCCTGCGGTCTGCCATTAATCGATTCAAGTCGGAGAAACCCCATGAAGACTACGACTTATGGAGTTGGAGAAATGGTTGCTGACGCATTAAAACGCGGGTGTCGGGAATTCATTATCGGTATCGGCGGAAGTGCTACGAATGATGCGGGAATTGGTATGCTAAAGGCTTTAGGTGCACGTTTTTTAGATAGCGGAAACGGTGAGTTGGAGCCTGTCGGCGAAAATCTGATAAAAGTCCATCAAATAGATATTTCCCAATTGAATCCGGCATTGAAGGAGAGTCACTTTACGATCGCCTGTGATGTTAGTAATCCATTTTTTGGAAAAGAGGGTGCAGCCTATGTATACGCTCCCCAAAAAGGGGCAAATAGTTTGCAAGTGATAGAGTTGGACAATGGGTTGCGGCATTATGCACAGGTGATAAAGGAATATACAAATATGGATATATCGCAGCTTCCCGGTGCCGGAGCAGCCGGAGGAATGGGAGGCGGCCTGCTTCCGTTTTTGAATGCAGAATTGCAATCCGGAATAGAAGTTATATTGAAAACGCTTCGTTTCGAAGAGGTCGTCCGACAGGCAGATCTGATACTGACCGGAGAGGGTAAACTGGATCGCCAGACTGGTATGGGAAAGGCGCTGGACGGAATTTTACGTGTCGGTGAGAAATGTCAGGTTCCGGTGATAGCGCTGGGGGGAGCGGTCGAAGCCACCGAAGCGCTTAATAGGATGGGGTTTACTGCCGTACTGCCTATTCAACCTTTTCCGGTAACACTTGAAGAGGCGATGCGACCGGAGTTTACGAAAGAAAACATAGAGAGAACGGTGCGACAGGTGGTGAGAATCATAAAACAATTTACTAAATAATACTCAATGACAGCGATAGGCGCATTAATCGGGCTTTCATTATCCATACTGTTAATCATAAGAAAGCTTTCTCCGACATACAGTCTGATTATCGGAGCGATAGTTGGAGGGTTGTTGGGAGGACTATCTTTAAATGAGACCGTAACGGTAATGACCGAAGGGGTGAAAGAGGTCACCCCGGCGGTATTGCGGATTCTGACAGCCGGAGTCTTGTCAGGCATATTAATACAAACCGGGGCTACCACGGTCATCTCCAATGCGATTATAAACAAAATGGGTGAGAAACGGGTATTTATGGCATTGGCACTCGCAACGATGTTGCTTTGTACGGTAGGCGTCTTTATTGATGTGGCTGTGATAACCGTTGCGCCGGTGGCTCTTTCGATAGGCAAGCGTCTAAACCTGTCTCCATCTGTATTGCTTATTGCTATGATCGGGGGAGGTAAATGTGGAAATATCATATCACCTAACCCGAACACCATTATAGCAGCCGGAAATTTTAATGCAGATCTATCGGCTGTAATGTTTGCCAATATTTTACCGGCAGTGATCGGTTTGTTTTTCACTGTTTTTGTTATTGTCCGTCTGATGCCTCAAACAGTGAAAAACAAAAAAACAATGATGCAAACAGAGGATAAAGAGGAAGAGAGAAATCTGCCTTCGTTAAGAACCAGTCTGATTGCTCCTGTTGTTACGATTGTTTTATTGGCATTACGTCCTGCGGCAGGAATCAATATCGATCCTTTGATAGCTTTGCCGGTAGGTGGCTTATGTGGTGCTATCTGTATGAAACAATGGAAAAACATTCTTCCGAGTATAGCGTATGGACTGCAAAAGATGTCTGTGGTAGCTATTCTGCTGATAGGAACCGGAACTATTGCCGGCATCATAAAGAACTCTTCTTTGAAAGATTGGATTCTTACAGGATTAGATCATGCTCATATTAGTGATGCATTGATTGCTCCTATATCAGGCGCGTTGATGTCGGCGGCTACCGCATCGACAACAGCCGGAGCGACACTGGCTTCTTCTTCGTTCGCTGAAACGATATTGGCTATAGGCATTTCTGCAGTTTGGGGGGCAGCTATGATTAATTCCGGAGCTACAGTTCTTGACCATTTGCCACATGGTTCGTTCTTTCATGCGACAGGAGGCGTATGCGAACTCAACTTTAAAGAACGTCTGAAGCTGATACCTTATGAATCGCTTATAGGGATAGTGTTAGCTGCCGGAACGACTATTTTATATATAATAAGTAATTAAAAGAATCAAATATTATGAATCCGAACAAACGGTTACTTTCGCTTGATGTACTTCGGGGTATTACTGTTGCCGGGATGATCTTGGTCAACAATACAGGAAAGTGCGGGTATAACTTTGCCGCTTTTGCACATGCCAAGTGGGATGGCTTTTCGCCAGCCGATCTGGTATTTCCGATGTTTATGTTCCTGATGGGTATTTCGACCTACATCTCCTTGTGTAAGTATAACTTCCAGTGTCGACCGGCCATTGCGAAAATCATAAAAAGAAGTCTCTTATTAATATTTATTGGTCTGGTTATGGAGTGGTTCATAACAGCAATAGATAGTGGTAACTATTTTGATTTGAGTCAGCTCCGGTTGATGGGAGTTATGCAACGGCTTGGGATTTGTTATGGTATTACAGCCTTATTGGCCGTGACAATACCGCATAAGCGTTTTATGCCATTAGCTATTATCTTGCTGATTGTCTACTTTATTTTTCAGTTATTTGGAAACGGATTTGAAAAGAGTGCGGATAATATCGTCGGGATTGTTGATTCGGCTATTTTAGGGTCTAACCACATGTATCTTCAGGGCCGCCAGTTTGTCGATCCCGAGGGGATACTTAGTACGATTCCCGCTGTGTCTCAAGTAATGATCGGTTTTGTTTGTGGAAAGATAATCATCGATATTAAAGACAATGACCGCCGGATGCTGAATCTATTTCTTATAGGTACCACGCTGTTGTTTGCCGGCTATTTGTTAAGCTATGCCTGTCCTTTAAATAAACGTTTGTGGTCTCCTTCGTTCGTTTTGCTCACTTGTGGGATTGCGGCATTGTCATTGGCATTGCTGCTCTATATCATTGATGTGAAGCAGAATAAAAAGTGGTTTTCGTTTTTCGAAGCATTTGGAGCGAATCCGCTTGTAATTTATGTGTTTAGTTGTATAGCCGGAGGATTGCTTGTGCATTGGCATATTCATACAACAGTGTTCAATAATTTGCTTAACCCGTTATTCGGAAATTACTTCGGTTCATTTATGTACGGTGTATTTTTCCTGTTGTTCAATGGGCTGTTGGGATATGTTTTGTTAAAAAGAAAAATCTATATAAAATTATAAATCAGAATGAAAAGAAAAAGTGTATACACGTGTCTGGTTATGCTGCTTATGTCGTTGGCTCTTCAGGCTAAAGACAAAGACGTAGCTGTTGCGGAAGCATTATTGAAACGTTTGCTGCCGTCATACATCGAGAGTTTTCAGTTTCAAAAGTTAAAAGGAGAGAAAGACTGCTTTACGATAGAGTCTGTAAAAGATAAAATTGTAATCGGTGGAAACAACGCTAATTCAATGGCGATGGGACTGAACCATTACTTGAAATATTACTGTCTCACTACAGTGTCTTGGTATGCGGATATAGCCGTTGAAATTCCTGAAGAATTGCCGATGGTTGGTGAGAAGGTGGTTTCGGAAGCGAGAGTGGATACTCGTTTTTTCCTGAATTACTGCACGTATGGTTACACGATGCCTTGGTGGCAATGGAAAGAATGGGAACGTTTTATTGACTGGATGGCCCTTAATGGTATAAATATGCCTTTGGCAATTACCGGACAAGAAGCCGTGTGGTATAAAGTCTGGTCGAAAATGGGAATGTCGGACATCGAAATACGCTCTTACTTCACGGGACCGCCGTATCTGCCCTGGCATCGGATGGCTAACATAGATCGTTGGAACGGTCCGTTGCCGATGGAATGGCTGGAACACCAGGTAAGCTTGCAGAAAAAAATACTCGCACGTGAGCGTGAATTGAATATGAAGCCCGTATTACCAGCCTTCGCCGGACATGTACCTGCCGATTTAAAACGGATTTATCCCGAGGCTGATATTCAACATTTGGGCAAATGGGCCGGCTTTGCTGATGCATACCGTTGTAATTTTCTGAACCCTAACGATGCTCTGTTTGCGAAAATTCAGAAGCTATTTCTTGATGAACAAAAAAAACTTTTCGGAACCGATCATATTTATGGTTTAGATCCTTTCAATGAGGTTGACCCGCCCAGTTTCGAACCCGAATATTTGTGGAAGATAGCTTCGGATATGTACGCTACATTGACGGCTGCCGATCCCAAAGCCCAATGGATGCAAATGACGTGGATGTTTTATTTTGATAAAGATAAATGGACTTCCGAGCGAATGAAGGCTTTGCTGACAGGAGTGCCACAGAATAAAATGATATTACTGGATTATCATTGTGAAAATGTTGAATTATGGAAAAGAACAGAGCATTTTCATGATCAGCCCTATATTTGGTGTTATCTGGGCAATTTCGGAGGAAACACGACTTTGACAGGTAACGTCAAAGAAAGTGGCGCACGACTTGAGAATGCTCTCATTAACGGTGGAGGCAACCTTAAAGGAATCGGCTCTACGCTGGAAGGATTGGATGTGATGCAATTTCCCTACGAATACATTCTTGAGAAAGCATGGAACCTGAATGTAGATGATAATAAATGGATTGAATGTCTGGCTGACAGACATGTGGGATGTGTGTCGCAGTCTGTGCGCGATGCTTGGAAACGATTATTCAATGACATTTATGTACAGGTGCCGCGCACATTGGGTACTTTACCCGGGTATCGCCCTGCATTGAATAAGAACAGTGAAAAACGCACAAGTAATGTGTACAGCAATGTTGAACTACTAGAGGTTTGGAGAAAACTGAACGAAGCACCTTCTGACCGGAGAGATGCTTTTCGCCTGGATTTAATAACTGTAGGCAGACAGGTGCTTGGAAACTACTTTCTTGATGTGAAAATGGAGTTTGACAGGATGGTTGAAGCTAAAGATTATCAGGCTTTGAAAGCTTGCGGCGAGAAAATGAAGGAGATATTGAATGATTTGGATAAACTGAATGCCTTTCATCCTTACTGTTCGCTGGATAAATGGATTGATGATGCGCGGAAGATGGGAGATTCTCCCCAGTTGAAAGACTATTATGAAAAGAACGCTCGCAACTTGATTACTACTTGGGGAGGAAGCCTGAACGATTATGCCAGCCGTTCGTGGGCCGGGCTGATAAGTGATTATTATGCAAAGCGCTGGGAGGTGTATATCAATACATTCATCAAAGTGGTTGGGGAAGGTGTAGAGGTGGATCAGAAGCAACTTGAAGATGAATTAAAAGAAATAGAAGAAGGTTGGGTAAATGCAACTGATCGGAAGGATACTCGAAAAGATGTTCATTCAACAACTGACGGATTATTATCATTCTCCACCTTTTTATTCAGCAAATATCAAAGACTGGTGAAATAAATAAGAGGCCTGTTTTATTTGTTGCTCGCGAATCATGCTATATCAGAAAGAATTAATATATTTGAAAATAAGGACTTGATATAATAAGCTTTTTATTTTCATATTTAAAATGATTAAGATGTTCCAGAAATACTCACAGGATGAAGCCCAAGCTTTGGTTAAGGCTCTGAAAGAGGGGAACCAGCTGGCATTTAGTATTGTATACAAGACGTATGCGGCGCAGACCTTTTCTTTGGCATTTAAATATCTGCTGAATAAAGAATTGGCTGAAGATGCCGTGCAGAACTTATTCTTAAAACTCTGGCTGAAAAAAGAAGAGATCGACGAGACAAAACCCATAAACAGATACCTTTTTACGATGTTGAAGAACGATCTGCTCAATACGTTGAGAGATTCAAAGAAAAATATCTATTTGCTTGAGGATTGTCTTTCAATGGTTTTGGAATTGGAAGACAATTCTCAAAACGAAAACCTTAAGCAAGAACAAATGAACATCATACAGCAAGCTCTTGAGCAACTTTCGCCGCAACGCCGCAAGGTTTTTGAAATGAAAGTTTCGGGAAAATACTCCAATCAGGAAATAGCCGATAAACTTAATCTTTCGATCAATACAATTAAATTTCAATATAGCCAATCTTTGAAGCAGATTCGCGCGACAGTGGGAGAGCTTAGCCTATTGTTGCTTTATTGTATGATGTAGTTTTATCACTTTTTGCTGATATGGAACGTTCTCTTGAATTAACACGGTTTAACGTAGTCTGTATAATACTTTTTTGTAACAGTGTGTATTACTAATAGATATTGAAATATGAAATCAAAAAAGAAACATACAAATCAGGACTTTGAAGTAGTTGACGGCATCGGGAAATATATGGATGACGACATTCAAAGGATAATAGAAGGTAAACAGCTCGAATTGGGCGACAGAGAATTGCCTCCTTTTGATGAATATCGCATTTATAAGAATATTCAGGAAGCCGTGATGCGGGAAGAAAAACGAAAGAACAGGAGAATAAGGATGCCATTGTTCTTTAAGTGGACGGTAGCTTGTGCAATTGTTTTGCTTGTGATAGGTGTAGGATATAATTTCTATCAAAGTCATAGTGAGGCAAACCTTGTTTATCGGGAGGTTTGTGCTGTAAGGGGTGAGAAGCTACTTGTATTACTTCCTGATGGTAGCCGGGTGTGGTTAAATGCCGATTCTAAATTGACCTATCCGGAACAGTTTGCAAAATACAACAGGAATGTTACGCTGGAGGGAGAGGCTTATTTTGAGATAGCAGAAAACAAGAAATCCCCTTTTCAGGTGCTTGCCGAGAATGTGAAAATACAAGTGACGGGAACGTGTTTCAATGTAAAAGCATACGCTTCGGATAAGGTAATCAAAACTACACTCGACGAAGGAAGTATAAATATCGGGCATGTGCAAAGCCGCAGGCCTATGCAGCAAATGCTTCCCGGACAAACTGCAGTTTATGAGAAAAGGAGTAATGTAATAAAAATAAAAACTGATAGATATCACGATGATGCTTCGAGTTGGAAGAGCAACCGGCTTATTTTCAGAAATGCATCATTGAAAGAGGTGCTTACAACACTCTCGCGTCATTTTGATATAGAGATTACAGTTAAAAACGAAAAGATTGCTTCGTTTACGTACGACTTCGTTTGTAAAGGGAACGATTTGAACTATGTGTTGGAGGTGATGCAATCCATAACACCGGTTAGCTTTAAAAAAATATCAGAATATACATATACCGTTGAATAAGTAAACTTAATCTAATAACAAAAACAAATTTATGAAAGCACTTTTAAAGCCCATTGTATGGGTATGCCTTTTCTTCTTTGCGTATCAAAGTACGTATGCGCAGGCTCTTAAAATAATGAGCTATAATTGCCGGATGTCCGGACAGATGACTGGTTACTCGGTGAAGGAGTATGCTGTATTTATCAGGAAATACAATCCGGATGTTGTAATGTTGCAAGAGATAGATTACAACACAAAAAGGAACAAAAATCAGGATTTCACCACTCAACTGGCTGCGGAGTTGGGATTGTTTTCCGTATTCGGGAAAGCGATGGATACTGGGGGTGGAGAATATGGAGTGGCTATCCTTTCAAAATATCCTTTTGTTTATATCAATAACAAAACTTTTGAAGGGATAGACGGAGCCAAAGAACCCCGGACGCTATTATATGTAGATATTCAGGAACCGGGAACTTCAGACGTAATCAGGATAGGAACGACTCACCTGGATCATTCGACAGACCTGATAAGGAGCGCAATGGCCGAACAGATTAATGAGCGGATTGGTACGGGAGATACCCCGACACTGCTGGGGGGAGATTTTAATGCCCGGACCGACTCTAATGTGATTTGTGAGGTAATGAAGAACTGGCAGAGAATCTGCGATGATACATTCACCTATCCGGCAGATCAGCCGACAATCAAGATTGATTATATATTCGGACTTCCACAGAATAAGTGGAAAGTGAAATCGTTTAAAGTTTTATCTAATCCGGAGGTTTCTGACCACAGGGCTTTGTTTGCTGAAGTTGAATTTGTAAAATGAATGAAATATGAAATCAAACTATCTATATCTGCTATTTATATGTGTCATCTCTTGCCTGTTCGTTTCATGTAGTGATGAGGATAACAAGGGAGAAGATATTCCGGAATGGAACCGGTTCAGAACAACTAACGTATTGGTTTATGCACACTTGTCAGAGCAAAATTTATTTAGCTCTTGTAGTTATAAAGAGGTGGCGTCATCTATCAGAAACACTGTTCATTCAGTGGCATTGCTGGACAGGACGAACGCTGTCTATGGGCAAACAGCAATCATAAATACGGGTACGGAGACTGCTAGAGAAAGTAAGAAAGTGCCGGTGTTTGTACCTGTCAGCTATAGTAACGGAGAGAAAAAGATAATCGGCAGTACTGTGCTTTTTCCTTCTACTATTTCCGAAATGACACAATATGTAGTAAAAAACGATTGCAGATATCTTGAAACAAAAACAGAAGCAGTGAACGGAGTAGATATGCTCTTCTGTTCTGTATCATTAAATAGTGAAGACCTGATAGCTCCGGCTGTCAACGTTTTCAAGAAAAAGGTAAACGAACAGACGGTTCTGGTAGGCACTGTTAAACGTGCGTTATTGCCTAATCTTGAGTCGGCAATTACTTCTAACTTAACTTCTGATACCTATTCTTTTGTAGAAGTGGAAAATAGAAATAGAGACTCCGAGTATTGTATATTTGTCCTGACTTCACACAAATGGGCTTTTAGGGGGGTAACCGAAACAAGTGTAAGCGGAGATTTACATTGTTTTCAATTACAAATCGAATCTTTAAAATAAAAAATGAACGGTCATGAAGCAATATATCAAAAATATAATGATCCTGATACTTGCCCTTCCATGGGGTTTATTGTTGACAAATTGTAGTGATAGTGAGTCTGATTATTCGGACGACAACGCGTATCCGCCACCTACTGTAGAACTCACTTCTCCTTCCGAAATAGATGTGGTGGAGTATAACTCGACGGTGACTGTATCTGCTAAAAGTTTCTCTGCTGTGGGTATACATAGTATATATGCTACCTTGTTGAAGATGGATGAAAATGGAGAATATGAAGAGATAAACGCGACTGAACGCCAACGTTTAAAGATAGATACTCTGCAAACTGATATGACACTTGAATTTGACTTGAATGTCAAGGTCAACACGCGTGAAGCAGCCGGGATATTGGTAACATCAACGGACGTTTTGACAAAAACGGCACAAAAGGTAATACCTATTAAAAAGATAACTAAACTTCCATCCCAGATATTCACCGAACCATCAGATTTCCCTGTTTTAGTACCCGATGAAGAGGTTTCTCTGTCTGTAGTGATTCGTTCAGCTGTGGGCATTAAGTCTATAAAACATACGTTGTGTAATAAAGTACTGGGTGACCTGAAGGAATATACGACTATTCCGGTATCAGGCAATCCGTTGGAAATGGAATTTATCCTAAAAACTGTCGTAGACAATAAAGAGACCAATGGAATCAAGATCGTGGTGGAAGATATAGAAGGGTTGAAAGAGGAAAAGATTATCAATATCGAAGATCTTGAGGGTGTTGACAATAATGTTGCGCTTGTTTTCAACGATATCGAAATGGCACCCGAATGGGAACATTCAACAGAACCGGATCAACCTTATATTTTCTCCATAGAGGGAATAATGGTACAAGGTGTGCAAAAGCATGTATTAAGCCTGAAGGAAATTAAAGGATATGGCTCAAAGGCAAATAGCGTAGACTTTGCTTTCATCAATATATGGAGAAATCCAAGCTTTGTTGCCGTTAAAAACAGAGGTTTCTCTTATGTCAGTGCGTCAAGAATTAGTGGAGGACCGATAGGGCGAGCTTACGATGTGAATGACTGGATCAAACCGGCAGGTGTTGCTACCAACAAAACGCTGTTTACCCTTATCCCTGATGATAAGGTTACTGATCTTGGTATTGATGTGATGATGGCGAATGCGGCTTCGGACGTCAAGACTTTTGAGGCGTTGAATGTATTGGAAAGTATAGCTAAAGGAGGTGCCGATATGTTAATGCAAAGAGTCAATGCGTCTGATGGATATCCGAATGATCCTTGTAGTTTGCAGATAAAAGACGGTTCTTATATTGCCTTTGTTACTGCGGCGGGCAAATACGGTGTCATTCATGTTATTGAAGCCGCAAACGATATGGATGCATTAGTTGCCGGAGGATGTAAAATAGCTACTCCTACAGGAGTGGTAGGAAGCCAGGGGCCAGCCTATTCGGGAGCTGGCATAACCGGACTCACTTATGACGGTGTGGCATTACTCTATGGACGTACCTGTAAGTTGAAAATTGTGGTTCAGAAGTAATGTTGGTATAAATTAAGGAATAAAGGACAATACATTTATATTTTGATGTAAAAGTAAAGAAAGGTCGGCTCATAAAAGAAAATGAGTCGGCCTTGTTTTTAGATGTCTTTTTAAATATTGGTTATAATAGTTTTGATGTTATCTCATTAATTTGCGTATCAAACACGAAAATATTATTTTCCTTTATGCTTTTTGCCGGAAAAGCTATAACTTCGAAGCACTTTTTAATTTGAATAATAAATGTTAGATTTGAAGCAGCTTACAACTGATGTATGCCGGATTGCTACCGAAGTTGGATATTTTTTGAAAGAAGAACGAAAGAACTTCCGTCGTGAGCGTGTGGTGGAAAAACATGCACACGATTATGTGTCTTATGTGGATAAAGAATCTGAAGTGCGAGTGGTGAAAGCCCTTACTGCTTTATTGCCTGAAGCGGGATTCATTACAGAAGAAGGCTCTGCCACTTATCAGGATGAACCCTACTGTTGGGTGATTGACCCCTTGGATGGAACCACGAATTATATTCATGATGAGGCTCCTTATTGTGTGTCCATCGCTTTACGTAGCCGTACCGAACTTCTTTTAGGTGTCGTTTATGAAGTTTGCCGGGATGAATGTTTTTATGCTTGGAAAGGCGGAAAAGCGTTTATGAATGGTGAAGAAATTCATGTGTCGAACGTTGAGGACATCAAAGATGCATTTGTCATTACAGAATTACCTTATAATCATCTGCAATATAAACAGACTGCTCTTCATCTCATCGATCAGCTTTATGGGGTAGTGGGCGGTATTCGAATGAATGGCTCGGCTGCTGCCGCAATCTGCTATGTGGCTATTGGGCGTTTTGATGCTTGGATGGAAGCATTTCTCGGAAAATGGGATTATTCTGCGGCAGCACTGATTGTTCAGGAGGCGGGAGGAAAGGTGACTGATTTTTATGGTGAGGATCATTTCATAGAAGGACATCATATTATCGCAACGAACGGGAATCTTCATCCTTTCTTTCAGAAGCTCCTAGCAGAAGTCCCTCCATTGAATATGTAGGTGCTATTGCAACTTCAAATTTCTATTATTATGAAACACACACTTCTTATCAAAGACTGGCTTAGTTCCTTCTTATCTTTGCTATTTCCCCGTTGCTGCGTTGTTTGCGGCCGACCGTTAGCAAAGGGTGAAGAATGTATCTGTACAGTATGTAATATCAATCTACCCCGTACTAATTATCATCTTCGAAAAGATAATCCGGTAGAACGGCTCTTCTGGGGACAAATCCCTTTGGAACGGGCTACTTCTTTTTTCTTTTATGAGAAAGGAAGCGACTTCCGGTTGATTCTTCATCGGTTGAAATATGGTGGACAAAAGGAAATAGGTGCAATTATGGGGCGGTATATGGCTGCCGAACTTTTGTCTTCCCATTTTTTTCAGGGAATTGATGTGATAATCCCCATACCGCTTCATAAGAAAAAACAGCAAATCCGTGGTTATAATCAGAGTGAGTGGATTGCCCGTGGTATTGCTGCTGTAACAGGAATACCCATCGATACAGAATCCATATTGCGTAAGAAAAATACGGAAACGCAAACGCGTAAATCTGTGTTTGAACGTCGGGATAATGTGGAAGGTATCTTCGAGCTTCAGCATCCCGAAACACTTGCCGGAAAACACATATTGATAGTTGACGATGTGTTGACCACTGGTTCTACTACTCTGGCATGTGCTTCCTGCCTAGTGAATGTGGAAGGAATACGGATTAGTATATTGACGTTGGCAACGGCTTAAATTTGTTTCAAGAATGTATAAAGGGCTTCTCAAAGATGACTTTTTATAAAAAAAACGAGATTGAGAACCGAATGAATTAATAATTTCTTATATTTGCACTGTCGTAGATCGACATGTTTTTATGTTTTTGAAGAAAAAAAGCGTTTAGCAGATTTCTGTGCAAGCGAAAAGTCGAAAATTCAAATACGCACATGAAACAGTAAAATGCTCCTTGCGATATGCGGGGGGTATTTCCTGTTTGTGCGTATAGGGCTTCGACTCCCTCGCTTGCGGATAGGCAAATGCCCTACCGCTTTTTTTGTATATACAGGGTTTGTAAAAGGGCGCAAACCATCATTTGTTATAAATGGAAAGAACAAAAAAGATATGCCCGCTTTCTCCTCAAAGCAATCGTGTGATTTGCTTGAGAATACCCTTCTTGGCTGCATCGCCATACAATCAAGAAATCATCCGGCTGGACATCTCTTATGGTATTCTTTCCTTCTTTTATGTATTTAAACCGATTTGAAATGAATGAAGATAGAGAAATAAACAGGTTCGGCTAAGACCCCAAGACGAGGTGGTTTATATCCAAACGGTAGGACTGCCTCGTCTATTTTTTCATTAAACAAATGAAGTGTCACGGCGAATCTATAGCAGCCAGTTGGTTGTGGTTTGCTATTTTTCGCCAAGATCTAATGTTATTTAAACTTTAAAGGCAAGTCAAATGGGACGGAGTGGTGTCTGACGGTTAAAAGGTCGAAAACATTACATTTATGTGTAACTACTTGCCTTTATCAAGAAACGATGAGGTACGACCAGTATCAGAGGGGGACTAATGGATTTATCCGGGAGGTTCCCCTTATTCTTTCGTCTTTGTTCTCAAACTGATCCCCAAATCCCCAATATTCAGACTAAGCCGCCGTTTTCAAACTGAACCGCTGTCTTTGGAGTAGTAGCAAATCAGCGGGGATAAATTTTAGATTAGTCTGAAAAATCGGGGAACAGTTTAAAAGTTTGGGTAATGTGCTTTAGGGCAGCCTATACCAAAAAAGTTCGTTCCTGCACAGTTTTGAGCTAAACGAATGCATGCCTCGCCACCGTATCTCCGTTAGGTGTGCCAATAAGACTTTTTTAATTGCCCAAACAAATTATCTTTATTGCCTAGTCAGATTATCTCAATTAGCTACTTTTACTTCGTTCCACTATAATGGAACGAAATAAAAATAGCAAGTGGAACGAATCTGGATAGGCAAACGGATAAATAGAAATGCCCAATTAAAATCATTTCCTATGAATAGACGATTCGACTCATTCCATATGGGTTTTGAACAATTCGATGCTCTTTTCTATAACATGTTCAATTCTTCCAGCTCCTTCACTTTTCTTCTGTATTGCCGATAAACAAGGAGTTTGCAGGTGAATAGCCGCCCCTTCACCTTCTCTTCATCGTGAATCAAGTCAAATTGCTACTTTCAGATTCCACCATTAAGCAAGATTAGTAAAGCTATTTCGTAATTAGTTTCAACCCTATTTGAAACTAGATGTTTCACGCCGAGAAACAAAGTGTTTCAAGCAGTGAAACGAAGTGTTTCTCGGTGTGAAACGGATTGTTTCAAGCCTTGAAACAATTTTTGAAACTAATCGCTACAGGAGAAGAGATGGTGAAGTTGTTATCCTTCACCCGCAAATTCCTTATTCATCGGAGAGACAGAGAAAAGATGAAGGGGGACATGGAAAAATGGAAAATAAATATCCAATAAGAGAATTTATTCAATTCTGTTGTGATTCAATACCACACCAGTTAATCACTATTTAATTCCTTTTTGTACCGATATGATGTACCTACTTTTAGAGATATGGTTGTTCTGAGCCAAATCCCACAAGATATATTATTAGTCCTTTGGATGATAAGAAAGGTGAATAAATAGAAAAGCCACCCTTCTAGGTGGCTTCTTTTTTGCTCTTCCTCTTGGACTTGAACCAAGGACCCTCTGATTAACAGTCAGATGCTCTAACCGACTGAGCTAAGGAAGAATGTTTGCAATCAAGATTTTCAACTTTGCTCTTCCTCTTGGACTTGAACCAAGGACCCTCTGATTAACAGTCAGATGCTCTAACCGACTGAGCTAAGGAAGAATGTTTTTCTCAATTGCGATGCAAAAGTACTAGGTTTTTTTGAAATATGCAATATCTTTGCAAAAAAAATATTAGGAATGGACAAAATAATAGGATTGGGCAACGCCCTGGTAGACGTACTCGCAACCCTGAAGGATGATACTCTTTTGGATGAAATGGGTTTACCCAAAGGAAGCATGCAGCTCATCGATGACGCTAAGTTACAGCAGATTAACACAAAATTTTCACAGATGAAAACTCACTTGGCAACAGGCGGATCGGCAGGAAATGCCATCCTCGGACTGGCTTGTTTGGGTGCTGGAACAGGGTTTATCGGAAAAGTGGGAAATGATAATTATGGAGAATTTTTTCGTGAAAATCTGCAGAAAAATAAGATTGAAGACAAATTATTGACCTCGGATCGACTGCCTTCCGGTGTGGCATCCACTTTTATTTCACCGGATGGAGAGCGCACTTTCGGAACCTATCTGGGAGCAGCGGCTTCTTTGAGAGCAGAGGAACTGACCTTGGATATGTTTAAAGGTTACGCGTACCTATTTATAGAAGGCTATCTTGTTCAGGACCACGAAATGATTCTTCACGCCATTGAACTGGCTAAAGAAGCCGGTTTGCAGATTTGTCTCGATATGGCTAGTTATAACATTGTGGCTAATGATCTGGAATTCTTCACCTTGTTAATAAACAAATATGTCGACATTGTCTTTGCAAACGAAGAGGAAGCGAAAGCCTTTACCGGCAAGGAGCCGGAGGAAGCTTTGAGAGTGATTGCCAAGAAATGCAGTATTGCTATTGTAAAAGTCGGGGCAAATGGTTCTTATATCCGCAAAGGGACAGAAGAAATAAAGGTTTCGGCCATTTCGGTTCAAAAAGTGGTAGATACTACCGGTGCTGGTGATTATTTTGCTTCCGGATTCTTATACGGATTGACTTGCGGATATTCGTTGGATAAATGTGCAAAAATAGGTTCTATTCTCTCGGGAAATGTTATTCAGGTAATCGGAACAACGATATCACAGGAACGCTGGGATGAAATTAAGTTAAATATTAACAGGGTTCTGGCGGAATAACAAAGGATTGAGCTACTTTTACGACTCATTTAGATTGAAAGAGGTATGAAAAAATTGCTGAACAGGCAGATAGCTATTGTTGCAGTAGCGGTGATAGCAACAGTTGCTTTCTTTAGTTTCAAGAGTGGAGACGACCGTAATTTCCAGATTGCAAAGAATCTGGATATATTTAATGCGATTGTGAAAGAACTGGATATGTTCTATGTAGATACCATTGATCCGAATAAAACGATTCGGGAAGGAATCGATAATATGCTTTATACGCTGGATCCTTATACGGAATATTTCCCGGAAGAAGATCAGAGTGAACTGGAGCAGATGATTAAAGGATCATTTGGTGGGATGGGTTCTTACATTGCTTATAATACGAAACTAAAACGTTCGATGATTTCTGAACCTTTTGAGGGAACGCCTGCTGCAAAAGCCGGTCTGAAAGCGGGAGATATACTGATGGAGATTGACGGACAGGATCTTGCCGGTAAGAATAATGCGGAAGTCAGCCAGATGTTACGCGGACAGGCAGGTACCAGTTTTAAGCTAAAGATTGAGCGCCCGAATGAGAAAGGTGGACGTACGCCGATGGAGTTCACGATTGTACGTGAGTCTATTCAGAATCCGGCGATTCCTTATACTGCCGTATTGGATAATAATGTAGGTTACATTAGCCTTAGCACTTTTTCCGGCAACCCTTCCAAAGAGTTTAAGAAAGCATTTCTGGATTTGAAGAAACAGGGAGCTACTTCGTTGGTGATAGACCTCCGTAGTAATGGCGGTGGATTGCTGGATGAAGCAGTAGAAATTGCGAATTATTTCTTGCCGCGTGGAAAGGTGATTGTAACGACCAAAGGGAAAATCAAACAAGCTAGTAACACTTATAAGACATTGCGCGAGCCGTTGGACTTGGATATTCCGATTGCGGTATTGGTAAATAGTGGAACCGCTTCTGCTTCCGAAATCTTATCAGGTTCTCTGCAGGATCTCGACCGTGCCGTTATCGTTGGTAACCGTACCTTCGGAAAAGGACTGGTACAGGTTCCCCGCTCTTTGCCTTATGGCGGAACGATGAAAGTGACTACCTCCAAATATTATATTCCAAGTGGACGTTGTGTACAGGCTATTGACTACAAGCATCGTAATGAAGATGGAAGTGTAGGAACCATTCCTGACAGTTTGACTAAGGTATTCCATACGGCTGCCGGACGTGAAGTACGCGATGGAGGTGGTGTAATGCCGGATATTGTTATCAAACAGGAGAAATTACCGAATATCCTCTTCTATTTGGTACGTGATAATCTGATTTTTGATTATGCAACTCAGTATTGTTTGAAACATCCTACCATCGTTGCTCCGGAGAAGTTTGAGGTGACAGATGCTGATTATAATGATTTTAAAGCGTTGGTGAAGAAAGCCGACTTCAAATATGACCAGCAAAGCGAGAAAATTCTGAAAACGTTGAAAGAAGCTGCCGAGTTTGAAGGGTATATGGATGATGCTTCAGAGGAGTTCAAAGCACTTGAAAAGAAGTTGAACCATGATCTTGATCGCGACTTGGATTATTTCTCATCTGATATAAAGAAGATGATTGCTACTGAAATTATCAAGCGTTACTATTACCAACGTGGTAATATCATCCAGCAGTTGAAGGATGATGATGGTTTGAAGGAAGCGATGAAAATTCTGAATGATCCGGTGAAATATAAAGAAATGCTTAGTGCTCCGGCTGCTAAGGAATAAATATATTTCAAACATAGATATATGCGGAAAACGCGGTTTTGTTACCAACAAGCCGCGTTTTCTGTATATCTATATTTAATTGTAAAAGTCCTGTAAGGTCATGCCCGGACACTGATATTTGTGTCCTTAATCGATCTTTATTGACGAACCAAAGGCAGGGTAAAATAGAATCTGCTTCCCTGGCCTTCCTGAGAGCGCAACCAGATACGTCCACCCATCTTCTCTACTAACATTCTGCAAAGAGTTAATCCCAATCCTGTTCCCTGAACAAAATCGTCGACCTTTCCAAAGCGCCGGAAAATTGTGGCAATTCTTGCTGCCGGAATGCCGATGCCGCTATCTTTAACGTAGAACTCTACAAAATCCTCCTTTTCCCGATATCCGAAATGAATTTCTCCTTTCGGGGTAAACTTCGTAGCGTTACTAAGCAAGTTACTTATAATTTGTATGATGCGATTCCAGTCTCCCGAAGTATACATGTCCGTATCTACGTCGTCCAAAATAAGTTTGACACCGTTTTGCGTCTTATGCCAGAATTGTTGTTCCAGCTGCAGGCAGATATCTATTAATTTGATCGGGCGGATATTGAATTTTAGAGAATCAGCTTCAAGCGATGCCAGATCCAGAATATCATTAAATAGATTCAGCAGCATTTCCGAATTTCGTTCGATGATTTCCGAATATTGATTCTTCTCTTCCGCAGATGTTGCGTAAGTGATTAGTTTGGAGAATCCTACAATGGCATTGAGCGGGGTACGTATTTCATGACTCATGTTTGCCAGAAAAGCAGATTTCAATCGGTCCGACTCTTCCGCTTTGATTCTGGCAGCCTTTAGTTCTTTCTGTTGTTGGGCATTCGTCTGTTCCGCCTCCCATTGTTGGGATATATCACGGCACATACACAACAGATACTTTTTATCCAAAGGAAAGATACGGTTTTCGTAGTGATGTAAAACACCGTCTAGCATTAATTCATGCCTGGCTGTGGAGCTTTCTCCTGTGAGAATCACCTTATCCATATTCTTGCGGACACTTTCATAAGCCTCTTTGGGCAGAATGTCTTTTACGTTAGTGGTAGTGATATTGTTGGGGCTGATACCTTCTACGTGATTAGTTGCCGGAGAAGAAGCAAGCTCTATGATATTGGCGTCATGGTCGAAGACGGTGAGCATGTCAGGAAGAGCATCCAGTATCCGGGTACTATATTTATCACGAAAACGTTCTTTGGAAGGAGAGGAAGAATCAGAAGAAGAATGAGAGGAAAGAAAATCTATTTTCTTCTCTAATTGTTCGATTATTTCCAAAAGATCTTCCTTTGTTTTGTTTTCGTAATTTCTCATAGAAGATTCGTTATTATTCATTAGAATGTTGTAGAAGTTGTTTTATCTGTTGCAAATATAAAACAATATTCCGAGATGCTGACAGCCTCCCTAGTTATTATAATATAAAAAAAACGGATAGCTTTTGCCCTACTAATCAGAATGTTCTATCTTTGCATCCATTATATATAAATGATTTACAATATGTCTACAGAATTATTCTCTACTCTGCCCTATAAGGTGGCAGATATTACACTTGCTGATTTCGGACGCAAGGAAATCGATTTGGCAGAAAAAGAAATGCCCGGCCTGATGGCTCTTCGCGAAAAGTATGGAGAATCCAAACCGTTAAAAGGTGCCCGCATTATGGGGTCGTTGCACATGACCATTCAAACGGCTGTGCTGATTGAAACATTAGTGGCTTTAGGAGCTGAAGTACGTTGGTGCTCTTGTAATATATATTCAACGCAGGATCATGCTGCTGCTGCGATAGCTGCTGCCGGTGTACCGGTATTTGCATGGAAGGGCGAGACTCTTGCCGATTATTGGTGGTGCACGTTGCAGGCATTGAGCTTTGACGGCGGTAAGGGACCGAATGTGATTGTAGATGATGGCGGTGACGCAACAATGATGATCCACGTGGGTTATGATGCTGAAAATAATGCTGCCGTATTGGATAAGGAAGTACACGCGGAGGATGAAATAGAACTGAATGCCATCTTGAAGAAAGTGTTGGCAGAAGACAGTACTCGCTGGCATCGTGTGGCGGAAGAAGTGCGTGGCGTATCTGAAGAGACTACGACAGGCGTACACCGTTTGTATCAGATGCAGGAAGAAGGCAAATTGCTGTTCCCGGCATTCAATGTAAACGACTCGGTAACGAAATCTAAGTTTGATAATCTGTACGGTTGCCGCGAATCGTTGGCCGACGGAATCAAGCGTGCAACAGATGTGATGATTGCCGGAAAAGTAGTAGTGGTATGCGGTTATGGTGATGTGGGTAAAGGCTGTTCTCACTCCATGCGTTCTTATGGAGCGCGGGTGCTCGTGACGGAGGTAGACCCGATCTGTGCACTGCAGGCTGCAATGGAAGGTTTCGAAGTAGTGACGATGGAAGAGGCTTGTCTGGAAGGTAACATCTTCGTGACTACGACAGGTAATATCGATATTATCCGTATCGACCACATGGAGAAAATGAAAGACCAGGCTATCGTTTGCAACATCGGCCATTTCGATAATGAAATTCAGGTAGATGCTTTGAAACATTATCCGGGCATCAAATGTGTGAATATCAAACCGCAGGTAGACCGTTATTATTTCCCGGATGGACATAGCATTATCTTGTTGGCCGACGGTCGTCTGGTAAATCTGGGATGTGCAACAGGACACCCGTCATTCGTGATGAGTAATTCATTTACCAATCAGACATTGGCGCAGATAGAACTGTTCAACAAGAAATATGATATCAATGTATATCGCTTGCCGAAGCATCTGGACGAGGAAGTGGCTCGCCTGCATCTTGAAAAGATCGGTGTGAAACTGACTAAGCTGACTCCCGAACAGGCCGCTTATATTGGTGTATCGGTGGACGGACCTTATAAAGCAGATCATTATAGATACTAATTTGATTTACGATTAGACGATTTACCATTTACGATTGATAAGTGAGGGAGATCGATATTCCACTGTTATCAATTGTAAATGTTAGATTGTCCGGTCGTATTTATTTTTATATTCAAACTTCAATCGTAAATAGTAAATCGTGTCATCGTAAATGAAAAAGTTTCTTCCTGACTTAATAGCCATTCTGGCTTTTATCATTCTTTCTTTCGCCTATTTTTTTCCGGCTGATATCGAAGGTCGTATCTTGTTTCAGCATGACACGGCTGCCGGAGTCGGTGCAGGACAAGAATCGAAAGAGTATCTCGAGCGTACCGGAGAACGTACGCGCTGGACAAACTCGATTTTTGGAGGTATGCCTACTTATCAGATGTCTCCGAGTTACGACTCGACAACGTCCCTGAAAGGGGTGGAGAAGGTTTATCGCCTCTTTCTCCCGGATTATGTAGTGCTGACTTTTATCATGATGCTGGGATTCTATATCCTCTTGCGGGCGTTTGGAATATCGGCCTGGCTGGCAGGATTAGGCGGAGTGATATGGGCATTCTCTTCCTATTTCTTCATTCTGATACCGGCAGGGCATATCTGGAAGTTTGTGACATTGGCTTATATACCACCTACGATTGCAGGTGTCGTTCTGGCTTACCGGAAGAAATACCTGTTGGGCGGAATCGTTACGGCCCTGTTCATCGCCCTTCAGATTCAGTCGAATCACATTCAGATGAGCTATTATTTCATGTTTGTGATTTTGTTTTTTGTAGGAGCTTACTTTGAAGATGCTTACAAAAAGAAAGAATTGCCTCATTTCTTCAAGGCTAGCGGGGTTTTAGCACTGGCTGCCGTGGTAGGAGTCTGCATCAATATTTCCAATCTGTATCATACGTATGAATATAGTAAGGAGACGATGCGTGGCAAGAGCGAATTGAAGCAGGAGGGAGCTGCTGCCAGTCAGACTAGTAGCGGATTGGATCGTGATTATATAACCAACTGGAGTTATGGTATCGGTGAAACGTTGACGTTGCTGGTTCCGAATGTAAAGGGGGGAGGATCAGGATCTACGATGTCACAGAGCGAAGCTGCTATGGCAAAGGCCAATCCAATGTATAACGGTATTTACTCACAGTTACCTCAATATTTCGGTGAGCAGCCGTGGACAGCCGGTCCGGTATATGTGGGGGCATTTGTGATGTTCCTCTTTGTATTGGGGTGCTTTATAGTGAAAGGTCCTCTTAAATGGGCGCTGCTGGGAGCTACTATCTTCTCGATTCTGCTTTCATGGGGAAAGAATTTCATGGGGCTGACGGACTTCTTTATCGATTATGTCCCGATGTATAATAAGTTCCGCGCTGTATCTTCTATTCTGGTAATAGCTGAATTTACAATACCTTTGTTGGCGATTTTTGCCTTGAAAGAGATTTTGAGTAAACCGGATATGCTGAAACAGGAAAAGAACTGCAGAGGAGTGATTGCTGCGTTGGTACTAACTGCCGGTGTGGCACTCATTTTAGCTGTCGCCCCGGGCACTTTCTTCTCCAGCTTTATAACGACACAGGAGATGACTGCTTTGAAACAAGCACTTCCTGCCGAACATTTGGCTCCGTTTGTGGCCAATCTGACTGAAATGCGCGAAGCCATTATTGCTTCGGATGCATGGCGCAGCTTCTTTATTATAGTGATCGGTTGCCTGTTCTTATTCTTGTATCAACTGCGGAAGTTGAAAGCCTCTTTCACACTGGCGGGTGTTGCACTTTTGTGTCTGATAGATATGTGGAGTGTCAATAAACGCTATTTGAATGACGAACAGTTCGTGCCGAAGTCGAAGCGGTCAGAAGCATTCGTGAAAACACAGGCGGATGAGATTATTCTTCAGGATACGACTCCGAATTATCGTGTACTGAACTTCATCGGTTTCCCCGGTAATACATTTAATGAAAACAATACAGCATATTGGCATAAGAGTGTCGGTGGCTATCATGCAGCGAAACTTCGCCGTTATCAGGAAATGATAGACCATCACATCGTGCCCGAAATGAAAGAAACTTATCAGGCTGTGGCTACTGCCGGTGGACAGATGGACAGTGTGGATGCTTCTAAATTCCGTGTACTGAATATGCTGAATACCAAATACTTCATTTTCCCTGCCGGAGAGCAAGGGCAGGCTGTTCCTGTCATGAATCCTTATGCATACGGTAATGCATGGTTCGTAGATAAGGTGCAGTATGTAAATAATGCAAATGAAGAAATAGATGCTTTGAACGATATTCTTCCAACGGAAACAGCCGTAGTGGATGTGAAGTTTAAAGAACAGCTGAAAGGTGTGACAGAAGGATATAAAGATTCACTATCTACCATCCAGTTAACCAGTTACGAGCCAAATCGTTTGGTTTATAAGGCCTCCACTCCTAAAGACGGAGTTGTTGTTTTCTCTGAAATATATTATCCGGGATGGCAGGTGACTATCGATGGCCAGCCGGTGGATATTGCCCGTGCAGACTATATCTTGCGTGCGATAAATATGCCGGCAGGGGAACATACCATCGAGATGTGGTTTGATCCGCAAAGCATACACGTCACGGAAAGTATTGCTTATGCAGCATTGGCTTTATTGTTAATCGGAGTTATGCTTCTTGCGTGGACGCAGCGGAGCAAGATAGCGAAGAAGTCCTAAGCGAAATGAAATAGTACGTAAACCTGTTGTGTATCATAAGGTTATTAAATAAGGGCGGCTCTCTTCCTCACGAAGAGAGCCGCTACTTTACATTCACTAAAAAATTATGAAAAACAAACGCTGTTCATAGAAACATATTAAGTGTGATGTTTTAGAGATTTTTTTGTTCAAAGTCCGGACCCTTGTCAGGATGATTATCTTTGTGCATTCTTCTTTGAGAAGCTTTTTTACGTGCGGAATTTTGTTCGGCCTGCCATTTCTCATACTGTTCTTTTGTCAGAATCTTTTTTATTTTCTTTTCTTTGGTTTCTGCGGCTTTCTTTTGTGAGTCGGCAGAATTGGTATCTCTGCTCATCATCGGACCACCTCCCATTCTGCCCGGGAAACCACCTTCTCCCATCATTGGCGGTTGGCCTCCACCCATTGGCGGACGTCCTCCCCGCATACCGGGACCTTCTCCCATTGGTGGGCGATAGTCATCCGAATTTTGCATAGCCTTGAAAAATGCTTTTTGCTCTTTCAGGTTCAGCTTATATATTTTCTTATATTGTTTATCTGTCAGTTGGAGCAACTTATTCATTTGCTCTGTCATCTGGGTTGCTACCTTCTCTGGATTCAGAACTTCGCGTGGAAGATGCTTTTCTTGTTGCTGCCTTTCTTGCGGCTCATTGGCTTCTTGTGCATCTATAAAACCTGCACAGCATGTTAAGCTGACTGCCAATCCTATCAATTTCATGTTTTTTCTCATTTCTCTTACTGCTTTTATTTGTTTTAATATCTCAAAGCTAAGTAGATACTGGAGCAGATAAAAATAAAATCGACTAAGGGTGGAGATTTGTCTATCAAATGCCTGACTTTTCTTCGTCCGATGGGTTTATGCTATTATGCTTTGGGGTGGAGGAAGGTTCCCCGCCTTGAAACTACAACAGTAACCTATTACCATTCTGAAAATACGATGAATAAAGGGTTTGATAATATAGGTGATAGGTGAAAGAGGATTCTTGTTTTTATCTATGAGAGTGACTGTCCATTCATTTACCCATTGAAAAAGGAAAATATGAATATAAACAAATAGTTTGTGGATAGTCTCATTATGCTATAAGCTGCTAAATTTGTAGCCAATAATAGAGCATATATTATGAAAAAACTACTATTCATTTTTTCCTTTTTTTTCTTGTTCGTGTTAAACGGAAAAACACAGGAGGTAGAGATTCTGACATTAGAGGATTGCCTCCGCATTGGTATTGACAATAACTTGTCGCTAGAAGGAAAACGTAAAGAAATACAAAGAAGTAAGTATGGCGTATCTGAAAACCGTTCGAAGCTGTTGCCGCAAATAAATGCGATAGCCGGTTATAGTAACAATTTTGATCCTCCGGTGTCCGTCACAGACGGATCATCTTACGGTGTTCCTTATAATATAACGCAGACGCTGCAACATTCTGCTAATGCAGGACTGGAAATGCAGATGCCGCTTTTCAATCAGACTCTTTATACTTCTATGTCCATAGCTAAAGTGATGGAAGAAATCAGTCGTCTGTCTTATGGAAAAGCCAGGGAAGATGTTATTCTTCAAATCAGTAAGATGTATTATCTCGGACAGGTCACGGCCGAACAAATCATGCTGATAAAAGCTAATATCACCCGTCTGGAGGAATTGAGAGATATTACACAGGCTTTCTTCGATAACGGAATGTCTATGGAAGTCGATCTGAAAAGAGTCAATATCAATTTGGAAAATCTGAAGGTGCAATATGACAATGCACAAGCAATGATGAAACAGCAATTGAATATGCTGAAATACATTATGGATTATCCGGCTGAAAAGGAAATCGCGCTGACACCGGTAAATACCGATAGCATTACTACGGTAGCCCTGACCGGCTTGTCGGAAAATATCTATGAACTTCAACTCTCACAATCGCAAGTGCAACTGGCGGAACGGCAAAAGAAGATCATTACTAATGGATATATCCCTTCCCTTAGTCTGACAGGTAGCTGGCGATATGCTGCATATACGGATAAAGGTTATCATTGGTTCCACTCCGGTCCGTCCAATCAATGGTTTCGTTCCTATGGAGTGGGGCTAACCTTGCGTATTCCGATTTTCGACGGACTGGATAAAACCTATAAAATAAAGAAGGCGATGATCGATATAGAGAACAAAAGACTGGCATGGGAAGATGCCCGGAAGAATTTGCAAACTCAATATCTGAATGCTGTGAACGACCTGATGAACAATCAGCGTAACTTTAAGAAACAAAAGGATAACTACTTGCTTGCCGAAGATGTGTACGCAGTCACTTCTGACCGTTACCGGGAAGGCATTGCTTCTATGACGGAAGTGCTGCAAGATGAAATGCAGATGAGCGAAGCTCAAAACAACTATATCAGCGCACATTATAACTATCGGGTGACTAACCTGATGCTGCTTAAACTGACCGGACAAATAGAATCATTAGTCAAATAATACGCAAATAACAATCATAAATATGGAAACAATGGAAAATAACCTTCCTTCCGCTACTCATCAGGAGAAAGCAAAAAAAATGAAGAAACTTCGTCGCTGGCAGATTGCTATCAGCCTTTTCGGAGTGGCTATTATTGTTTGGGGAGTGATTGAAGTGATCTGCCTTTTTTTGAATTATAGCCAGACGGAGACTAGTAACGATGCACAAATAGAACAATATGTGTCTCCTATCAATTTACGTGCTTCAGGTTACATTGACAAAATCTATTTTACAGAACATCAGGAGGTACATAAAGGAGATACTTTGCTGGTACTGGATGATCGTGAATATAAAATTCGCGTAATGGAGGCTGAAGCTGCCTTGAAAGATGCGCAAGCCGGTGCGACCGTCATCAATGCTACACTCAATACCACGCAGACAACAGCATCTGTTTACGATGCGTCTATTGCCGAGATTGAAGTACGTTTGGCGAAACTGGAAAAAGACCGGAAACGATATGAGAATCTCGTGAAACGAAATGCGGCTACTCCTATCCAACTTGAACAGATTGTCACTGATTATGAAGCTACGCGTAAGAAGTTGGAAGCTACGAAAAGGCAGAAAAAAGCAGCTCTTTCCGGTGTAGATGAAGTGTCCTACCGTCGCATGAATACCGAAGCGGCTATTCAAAGAGCAACAGCTGCGCTCGAAATGGCCCGGTTGAATCTTTCCTATACGGTTGTAATAGCTCCTTGTGACGGAAAACTCGGCCGTCGCTCATTAGAGGAAGGACAGTTTATTTCGGCAGGGCAGACCATCACCTATATTCTTCCTGATACCCAGAAATGGATCGTTGCCAATTATAAGGAGACACAAATCGAGAATCTGCATATCGGACAGGAAGTATTTGTCACAGTAGATGCCATTAGCGATAAAGAGTTTAAAGGCAAAGTCACCTCTATATCAGGAGCTACCGGGTCTAAATATTCATTAGTGCCGACGGATAATTCGGCAGGTAATTTTGTGAAGATTCAGCAACGTATTCCCGTACGAATCGATTTCACCGATTTATCGAAAGAAGATAACGAACGGTTAGCAGCAGGCATGATGGTAGTAGTGAAAGCCAGACTCTAATCCCTCCGCCTCTTCTGTCTATATACAGTGCCTTATAATTTTTAATTTATATTTTTAATTAGTCCGATGCCCTCTTATCCTAAAAATTATCCTTTCTATAGCTGGATGCCCAAACCGTTGGGTATTATCATTCTGTTATTTTTCTTTCTACCGATTCTTACGGTAGGCGGGGTTTATTCGGTGAATAGCACCGAAATGATGAGCGGGCTTGGCATTATATCCGAGCATATCCAGTTTGCCAACTTTGTTACTTCTATTGGTATGGCAGCCTTTGCTCCCTTCCTATATCAGTTGGTGTGTGTACGGCGGGAGAAGATGATGTGTATTGTCGGGTTTGCGTTCATGTATATATTCAGTTATATCTGTGCAAAGACAGACAGCGTTTTTCTGTTGGCGCTTTGTAGTCTTCTGACGGGTTTCTTGCGTATGGTACTGATGATGGTCAATCTGTTCACACTCATTTGGTATGCGGGTGGAATGGAAGCTACCCGCAATATTACTCCGGGGTTGGAGCCGAAAGATACTGCCGGTTGGAATAAATTGGACATTGAAAGATGTGTGAGTCAGCCGGCTGTTTATCTGTTTTTTATGATTCTGGGACAGTCGGGCACAGCATTGACGGCTTGGCTGTCCTTTGAATATGAGTGGAAATATGTGTATTACTTTATGATGGGGATTCTTTTGATCTCTATTTTGCTCCTGTTTATTACCATGCCGAATTATAAGTTTCCCGGAAGGTTTCCTATTAATTTCCGTAAGTTCGGCAATGTCACTGCATTTTGCATCTCGCTGACTTGTCTCACGTATGTGCTGGTTTATGGAAAAGTACTCGACTGGTATGATGACGAATCTATCCGTTGGGCGACAGCTGTAAGTATTCTTTTTGCGGGAATTTTTCTATATATGGACGTAACGCGCCGGTCGCCTTATGTTTTGCTGGATGCGTTCAAACTGCGTACTATACGTATGGGAGCATTACTTTACTTATTATTAATGGTGATAAACTCCAGTGCTATGTTTGTCAATGTATTTGCAGGAGTGGGGATGCATCTCGATAATCTGCAAAATGCTTCATTAGGTAATTGGTGTATGGTAGGTTATGCTATTGGCGCCGTGATTGCTATGGTGTTGGGAGGTAAAGGGTTACATTTTAAGTATCTGTTTGCGATGGGATTCTTCTTCCTGTCTTTATCAGCTGTTTTCATGTATTTCGAGGTACAGACAGCAGGAGTTTACGAGCGTCTGAAATATGCGGTTATCATCCGTGCCACAGGCATGATGATTCTGTATGCGCTGACGGCTGCTTATGCCAATCAACGTATGCCTTTTAAATATCTTTCTACCTGGATCTGTATTATGCTTACCGTGCGTATGGTTGTGGGACCGAGTATTGGCGGAGCAATTTATACAAATGTTTTGCAGGAGCGGCAACAACACTATATAACCCGTTATGCGCAAAATGTAGACCTGCTTAATCCGGATGCTTCCACTTCCTTCCTTGGTACGGTACAGGGTATGAAATATCAGGGAAAGAGTGAGACGGAAGCCCGTAACATGGCTGCTATATCTACCAAAGGGCGTATTCAGGTGCAGGCCACGCTCTCTGCGCTCAAAGAGATGGCGGGATGGACAATTTATGGTGGATTAATTTGTATGATATTTGTGCTTGTTGTTCCTTATCCTAAACGAAAATTGCTAACTTAGCGTCGTTTTTGATAATGATCTGTTAATATATTAGTATGATGAATAGCGGACAAGATCGTTTATTGCAGTTTGATCGCGATTTGTTAAGTGGGAAAAATATATGTAGCTCCGAAGGGATATTTGTAAATTTTCCACCCTCACTGAAGAAACCTTTCCAAATGAAAGGACTGGGGCTGGTTATTTGCCGCCAGGGTAATTTCCAGTTTTCGCTTAATCAGAAAAAGCATTTCGCTGAAGCGGGCGAAAGTTTGTTTATTCCCGAAGATGGCGAGTTTCAGGTTTTGCAAGAGTCGGAAGACATGGAGGTGCAGATTTTGATTTATCAGATAGAACCGATCCGGGATATTATGGGGAATCTGGTTGTTTCCATGTATATGTATTCCCGCCTTACTCCCGAAGAACCTTCTTGTGTCTGGTCTACTGGTGAGGAAGAAGAGATCGTAAAGTATATGTCCTTGTTGGACAATGTGTTACAGTCGGAAGAAAATTCATTTAAACTTTATGAGCAGAAATTACTTCTACTTGCATTGACGTACAGGATTTGCTCTATTTATAATCGCAAACTCGTCAATGACGGGCGGGAAGTGGGAGGACGCAAAAATGAAGTCTTTATTCACTTGATCCAGTTAATCGAAAAATATTATATGCAGGAACGGGGTGTTGAGTTTTATGCGGATAAATTGTGTTTGTCTCCTAAATATCTTTCTGCCGTTTCTAAGAGTATCTGCGGATATACCGTGCAGGAACTTGTATTCAAAGCTATCATTCGCAAGAGCATCTCATTACTTAAAAATACGCAGAAGGATATTCAGGAGATTTCAAATGCCTTCGGCTTCCCCAATGCTTCTTATTTCGGTACGTTCTTTAAGAAGCAGGTTGGGGTTTCACCGCAGCAATATCGGAAGAATCTTTAAACGTTTATTCTTTTTCACCATAGGCAAGGTCGCCTGCGTCACCCAAGCCCGGAACAATATAAGAATGTTCGTTGATTTCCGGATCAATGGCAGCGCACCAGATAGTTGTCTTGTCTTCAGGAAATACATTCTTTATATGGTCAATGGCCTTTTGGCTGGCAATAATGGAAGCAACGTGAATTTCAGCGGGATGACCTTTCGTCAGCATTGCCTGGTAACTTAGTTCCATACTGCCTCCTGTTGCTAACATAGGATCGGTGATAATCAATGTTTTGTCATCAATACGGGGAGATGCGATATATTCTATATGTATATCGAATTTCAGCGTATCTTTATATTTGCGGTAAGCAGAAACAAATGCATTTTCCGCCCCGTCGAAATAACTAAGGAAACCTTGGTGGAAAGGCAGACCTGCACGTAGAATAGTACTGATTACTAAATTGTTGTCCGGTGTACTGACCGGAGCAATTCCCAGTGGTGTCTGGATATTCTTTACCGAGTATTTAAACTCTTTACTCATTTCATAAGCCATGATTTCTCCGATCCGTTCAATGTTACGGCGGAAACGCAGGCGGTCGTTCTGAACTTCTACATTTCTAATTTCGGATATGTACTGGTTTAGAATCGAATTAGTTTGGCCAAAATCAATTACTCTCATATTATATTTTAATCAAATTTTAATCTCATTTTCATAGTATTGATAACATACTGGCTTGCAAAGTAAACGATAATCTTTCAAATTGCAATATTCAGTTTGCAGATATTGTTAGGAATTTATAAAAGAGTTTCAATTAGGGAAAAATTTCTCTAATACCTTCTTCCTTTCCAAAGAAAGTATTACTTTTGTAGCCGGATTTACAAGGGGGTATCCAAAGCTCCCCATGTTAAGGTGAAAAGAGATAGAAAACAAAATACCAATTTTAATTAATTCAAAAGAAAATGGCAAATTTAGATTTAAGCAAGTACGGTATCACAGGTGTGACCGAGATTGTGCACAATCCGTCTTACGACGTTTTGTTCGCTGAAGAAACAAAACCAGGTTTGGAAGGTTTCGAAAAAGGCCAGGTAACTAACATGGGCGCTGTAAACGTAATGACTGGCGTTTATACAGGACGTTCTCCTAAAGATAAATTCTTCGTAAAAGATGAAACCAGCGAAAATACAGTATGGTGGACTTCTGAAGAATACAAAAACGACAACAAACCAGTTGACGCAAAATGTTGGAAAGCAGTTAAAGAATTGGCAACTAAAGAATTGTCTAACAAGAGACTGTTCGTTGTTGATGCTTTCTGTGGTGCTAACGAAAACTCTCGCTTGAAATTGCGCTTCATCATGGAAGTTGCATGGCAAGCTCACTTCGTAACAAACATGTTCATCCGTCCGACAGCTGAAGAATTGGCTAACTTCGGTGAACCTGATTTCGTTATCATGAACGCTTCTAAAGCTAAGGTTGAAAACTACAAAGAACTGGGTTTGAACTCAGAAACTGCAGTTGTATTCAACTTGACTGAAAAGATTCAGGTTATCCTGAATACTTGGTACGGTGGTGAAATGAAGAAAGGTATGTTCTCTTACATGAACTACTTGTTGCCTTTGAACGGTATGGCTTCTATGCACTGCTCTGCTAACACTGACAAAGAAGGTAAGAGCTCTGCTATTTTCTTCGGTCTGTCTGGTACAGGTAAGACTACTTTGTCTACTGACCCGAAACGTCTGTTGATCGGTGATGACGAACACGGATGGGATGACGAAGGTGTATTCAACTTCGAAGGTGGTTGCTACGCTAAGGTTATCAACTTGGATAAAGAAAGCGAACCAGACATCTGGAATGCTATCAAACGCGATGCACTGTTGGAAAACTGTACAGTTAACGCTGAAGGCGAAATCAACTTCGCTGACAAGTCAGTAACTGAAAACACTCGTGTTTCTTATCCTATCTATCACATCGAAAACATCGTTAAACCGGTGTCTAAAGGTCCTCACGCTAAACAAGTTATCTTCTTGTCAGCTGACGCATTCGGTGTATTGCCTCCAGTATCTATCTTGAACCCGGAACAAACTCAGTACTACTTCCTTTCTGGCTTTACAGCTAAATTGGCTGGTACAGAACGTGGTATCACTGAACCGACTCCGACATTCTCTGCTTGTTTCGGTGCTGCTTTCTTGTCATTGCACCCAACTAAATATGGTGAAGAATTGGTTAAGAAGATGAAGAAAGCTGGTGCTAAAGCATACTTGGTGAACACTGGTTGGAACGGCTCTGGCAAACGTATCTCTATCAAAGATACTCGTGGTATCATTGACGCTATCCTTGACGGTTCTATCGACAAAGCTCCTACTAAGGTTATGCCTTACTTCGACTTCGTTGTTCCTACAGAACTTCCGGGTGTTGATCCGAAGATCCTTGACCCGCGCGACACTTACGAATGTGCTTGCCAATGGGAAGAAAAAGCAAAAGATTTGGCTGGACGTTTCATCAAGAACTTCGCTAAATTTACTGGTAACGAAGCTGGTAAGGCTTTGGTTGCTGCTGGTCCGAAACTCTAATTGGAGAATCAGATATAATATGGAAGGCGGTTCGATTTCGAACCGCCTTTTTTGTTTATGCCTGTGCCTTTCTATGAGAATAAATGCTGTTTGTTTAAAACTTTTCCCTATATTTGCCAAAACAGGAGTACTAACCTTTAAAGGCGGTTATGGTATATCTAGCTACTGACAAACAGACCTATGCGGATCTAAGCATTACAGAGACTGCTAATAATGAGCAATTTCTTTTCTCTTTGTTTTCCAAAACAGAGACAAAAGAAGGAAAAGCGCTGATGTTGAACTGGATTATGTATCCGCTAAGTGATTTGGGGGAAATCCGTAAAAGACAGGAGGCTATTGTCTGGGATGCTTTGCCCGAACTTCTTTTGAATGAAGAAGAGCTGGATTTTATTGAGTATTACCTGGCTTATCGTGACCAGATACGGGAAGCTCATATTTTACTTTCATGTGCTACTGTTATCGACCGTCTGGTGCGATATGATTCGACCCGTTATGTGATCTGCAGAGGGGTGAAATTAGTGGTTCATCTCTTGCATTGTCTGAAGGAATGGGCGACAGAACTACCACAGGGCGCCCCGCAACTCATGAAAGAATCTGCTGCTATGATTGATAATATTCTCCATGGAAGTGAATTGGAGGAAGTATTGGAGCAGACCTCTGATGAGGAAAAACGACTATCTAACTTTGTCATAGACAAATTCGATTATCTGTTCCGGTGTACTCGGTTGTTATCTTTGAAGGAACTTCTGTCTGTTATATATCTACTTGATGTCTGCCGTACAGCTCACCGGGTGGCAAAAGAGAAGAACTTCTGTTGTATGCCGATAATGGTACCGACAATGGACTTCTCGGTGGAGGGAGTCGTTCATCCTTTTGTGAAAGATGCGCAGCCAAACAGTTGGCAGATGTCCCGGGGAAATATATGCATTTTTACAGGCTCTAATATGGCGGGAAAGTCAACAACTTTAAAAGCATTGACCTTGGCTGTCTGGTTGGCACATTGCGGTTTGCCTGTTCCTGTGAAATCAATGATTTGTCCTCTTTACGAGGGGATTTATACCTCTATTAATCTGCCGGATTCTTTGCGGGACGGACGAAGTCATTTTATGGCGGAAGTACTCCGTATTAAAGAAGTGATGCAAAAAGCTGTGACCGGAAAACGCTGTTTGGTGGTATTAGATGAGATGTTTCGCGGGACGAATGCTAAAGATGCGTTTGAAGCCTCCGTTGCCGTCAATGAATTACTGAAAAGCTTCTTTCATTGTCATTTCTTGATATCGACACATATTTTGGAATATGCGAAAGCCTTTGAAAAGGATTCTTCCTGTTGCTTTTATTATATGGAAGCAGAAATTATTGATGATGCGTTTGTCTGTCCTCATCGGTTGTTGTCAGGGATTTCAGAGGCCAGAGTCGGGTATTGGGTCGTGAAAAAAATACTGTCGGATGGTTTGATGTAATTTTACCTCATTATAGAGGTTGTTGAGATTCTGTTTTATTTTTATTAGATATATATTTTGACTACTTTTGTACAGACTATAAATAGGTTATTAATCTTAAATAACGACGCGACGACCATGAAGAATTTTTATTTCCTTCTTATTAGTTCCCTATTCCTTACCTCCGGGCTTTATGCGGGAGAAACAGATTATACTCAAGGACTTTCCATCTGGTTTGATACTCCGAATACTTTGCAGGGATATGCTGCCTGGTATGGCGGAAGACCGGATTTGTGGAAAGATGAAAATAAACCGGTAACAGCAGGAAGCGGACATAATCTGGATGCCAGTTGGGAGTCACAGTCATTGCCTATTGGTAACGGTAGCCTCGGCGCAAATATTATGGGATCGGTGGAAGCCGAACGTATCACTTTCAATGAAAAAACGCTTTGGCGCGGTGGTCCGAACACAGCGAAAGGTGCGGACTATTATTGGAATGTCAATAAACAATCGGCCCATCTTTTAGATGAAATACGCAAAGCATTTACAGAGGGAGATCAGAAAAAGGCTGAAATGCTAACGCGACAGAACTTCAATAGTGAAGTGTCGTATGAAGCTGACGGAGAAAATCCTTTCCGTTTCGGTAGCTTTACTACAATGGGAGAGTTTTATGTAGAAACCGGACTGAATATGATAGGAATGAGCGATTATAAGCGCATTCTTTCTTTGGATTCGGCTATGGCAGTCGTACAATTCAAAAAGGATCGTGTGGCTTATCAACGCAATTTTTTTTATCTCTTACCCCGCCAATGTAATGGTGGTACGTTTCAGCGCGGATCAATCGGGGAAACAAAATCTGGTTTTCAGTTATGCGCCCAATCCCCTGTCTACCGGCAGCATGGTTTCTGATGGAAATAAAGGACTGGTTTACACAGCTTCTTTGGATAATAATGGAATGAAGTATGTTGTGCGCATCCAGGCAGAAACAAAAGGAGGAACACTGTCTAATGCAGATGGAAAGTTGACGGTGAAGGATGCAGACGAAGTTGTATTTTATATCACAGCGGACACTGACTATAAGATTAACTTTGATCCGGATTTCAAAGATCCGAAAACATATATAGGCGTTAATCCCGAAGAAACGACAAAGCAGTGGATGAATAATGCAGTGGCGCAGGGATATACAGCTTTATTCAATCAACATTATAATGATTATGCTACTCTGTTCAACCGGGTTCGGCTGAATCTGAACCCAGCGGTGAAAGGAGTGAATCTGCCTACTTCCCAACGTCTGAAAAATTATCGGAAAGGACAGCCGGATTATTATCTGGAAGAGTTGTATTATCAATTTGGACGTTATCTTCTGATTGCCAGTTCCCGTCCGGGCAATATGCCTGCTAATCTACAGGGGATTTGGCACAATAATGTCGATGGACCGTGGCGTGTGGATTATCATAATAACATCAATATCCAGATGAATTATTGGCCTGCTTGTTCTACCAACTTGAATGAGTGCGTGCTTCCGTTGATTGACTTTATCCGTACACTGGTGAAACCGGGGGAGAAGACTGCACAAGCTTATTTCGGAGCAAGAGGATGGACGGCATCTATCTCCGGCAATATTTTCGGCTTTACCACTCCGTTGGAAAGTCAGGATATGTCGTGGAACTTCAATCCGATGGCAGGTCCCTGGCTGGCTACTCATATATGGGAGTATTACGACTATACAAGAGACTTGAAATTTCTGAAAGAAACCGGCTATGAACTAATAAAGAGTAGTGCGGATTTTGCAGTCGATTACCTGTGGCATAAGCCGGATGGAACCTATACGGCTGCTCCGTCCACTTCGCCCGAGCATGGTCCTATCGATCAGGGAGCTACTTTTGTGCATGCCGTAGTGCGTGAAATTCTGATGGATGCGATTGAAGCAAGCAAAGTGTTGGGTGTAGATAAGAAAGAACGTAAGCAATGGGAGCATGTGCTTGCCAATCTCGTTCCCTATCAAATAGGTCGTTATGGTCAGTTGATGGAATGGTCGGTGGATATTGATGATCCGAAAGATGAACATCGTCATGTGAATCATCTGTTCGGCCTGCATCCGGGACATACTGTTTCTCCGGTCACTACTCCCGAACTGGCGAAAGCTGCTAAAGTGGTATTGGTGCATCGTGGTGATGGTGCTACCGGTTGGAGTATGGGTTGGAAGTTGAATCAGTGGGCGCGTTTGCAGGATGGTAATCATGCTTATACTTTATTCGGCAATTTATTGAAGAACGGAACCATGGATAATTTGTGGGATACGCATCCGCCTTTCCAGATTGATGGGAACTTTGGTGGGACAGCGGGAATCACCGAAATGCTGCTCCAAAGTCACATGGGCTTTATTCAATTATTACCGGCTTTGCCGGATGCATGGAAAGACGGTTCTATCAGTGGTATCTGTGCAAAAGGAAATTTTGAGGTGGATGTGATCTGGGAGAATCATCAATTGAAAGAAGCTGTTGTACGCTCTAATGCAGGAGGCGACTGTGTCATAAAGTATGCGGATCAGACTATCTCCTTTAAAACTGTGAAAGGACGCAGTTATCAGATTGGATATGATGCAGCCAAAGGGCTCATTAAAAAATAAACACAAAATATCGGAAAATTAGAAAGAAAGGATGGTACTGGAGTATTTAAAATTATTCGTGACATTTGCGAAGATTGGAATGTTTACTATTGGTGGCGGTTATGCCATGATTCCGTTGATTGAACGGGAGATTGTTAACAAGCAATGGATGAATAAAGAAGAATTTATGGAGATGTTTGCTTTGACGCAGTCGCTTCCGGGTGTGTTTGCAGTGAATATTTCTATTTTTGTAGGATATAAGTTGTATAAGGTGGGTGGTAGCCTGGTGTGTGCATTGGCTACGATTCTTCCCTCTTTCGTTATCATGATGCTGATAGCCATGTTTTTTGCACAGTTTCAGGATAATGAAGTGATGATTCGTATCTTTAATGGAATACGTCCTGCCGTGGTAGCATTGATTCTGTTTCCTTGCATTTCTGCTGTTAGAGCTTTGAAACTGAAGTGTTTTCAGTTGATTGCTCCTGCCATAGCTACCGTGTTGATCTGGCAGTTCGGCTTATCACCTATTTATATTGTGGTGGCCGGAATTATAGGGGGATTGGTATATACATTATGGTTGAAAGAAAAAATAGCGAATAAACAGGTATGATATATTGGCAATTACTTTGGGTGTATCTTAAAATAGGTATGTTCGGTTTTGGGGGTGGATATGCGATGCTTTCCCTGATTCAACATGAAATAGTGGATCTTCATCATTGGCTGACTCCTCAACAGTTTACGGATGTGGTCGCAATTTCGCAGATGACTCCGGGACCGATTGGCATAAATAGTGCTACTTACGTAGGTTATGCGGTAACACAAAGTGTTTGGGGAGCTGTGTTGGCCACTGTAGCCGTTTGCTTGCCTTCTTTTATTTTGGTGTTGCTCATTTCTTATTTCTTTGCGAAGTGTAAGGATAATAAGTATATTAAAGCGGCTATGTCTGGACTGCTTCCTATGTCGGTCGCGCTGATTGCTTCGGCTGCATTACTTATGATGAATAGAGAGAATTTTATAGACTATAAAAGTATCGGTATTTTCGCAGCCGCCTTTTTGGTTACATGGAAATGGAATCTTCATCCTATTCTGTTGATTTGTCTGGCGGGTGTGGTAGGATTACTGTTGTATTAGTAATACTTATGGGAAAAAGAGCCCCCCGGTTGAACACTGCGTTTAACCGGGGGCTCTTTTATAATATTATGAAAGAATAGTTAGTTCTTGTTTGCACGTTTACGTTCGATTTCGTCCAAAATCACTTTACGCATACGCATTGCTTTAGGAGTAACTTCTACATATTCATCTTCCTTAATATATTCCAGTGCTTCTTCAAGTGAGAACTGGATAGGTGGAATCAGGCGTACTTTATCATCCGAACCGGAAGCACGCATATTCGTCAATTTCTTCGATTTGGTTACGTTGATAACCAGGTCGTTGTCATGAGAGTGTTCGCCTACTACTTGTCCTGCATAAACTTCGTCCTGCGGGAAGATAAAGAATTTACCGCGATCCTGCAATTTGTCGATGGCATAAGCAAAAGCTGTTCCGCTTTCCATAGCAATCATAGAACCGTTCGTACGACGTTCGATTTCTCCTTTGTGCGGTTGATATTCTTTGAAGCGGTGTGCCATGATGGCTTCGCCGGCAGAGGCAGTCAGTACATTGGTACGCAAACCGATGATACCGCGTGAAGGCATATTGAACTCAAGATTGATACGTTCACCTGTATTTTCCATCTTGACCATTTCACCTTTACGGCGAGTAACCATATCTATAATTTTGCTGGAATATTCTTCCGGTACGTTGATGGTCAGTTCTTCAATCGGCTCGCATTTCACACCGTCGATTTCTCTGAAGATAACCTGCGGCTGACCTACCTGCAATTCATATCCCTCTCGGCGCATTGTTTCAATTAATACAGAAAGGTGGAGTACGCCACGGCCGGAAACAATCCATTTACCGTCTTCTTCACTTTTTCTTACGCGGAGAGCCAGATTCTTGTCGAGCTCCTTCATCAGACGGTCGTGGATATGACGTGAAGTCACAAACTTGCCATCTTTACCGAAGAAAGGAGAATCGTTGATAGCAAACAGCATACTCATGGTCGGTTCGTCGATTGCGATTGGCGGCAATGCTTCCGGATTCTCGAAATCACAAACAGTATCTCCAATTTCGAAACCGTCGATACCTACCAGTGCGCAGATGTCACCGGAAGAAACTTCGTTTGTTTTCACGCGGCCTAAACCTTCGAAAACATGGAGCTCTTTGATTTTGCTCTTGAGCATATCACCGTTACGTTTCGCAAGCGTTATATTCATACCTTCTTTTAATGTACCGCGATGTACGCGGCCTACAGCGATACGACCGGTATAAGAAGAATAATCCAGAGAAGTAATCAACATCTGGGGAGTACCTTCCAATTGTTTGGGTGCCGGAATATTTTCGATGATACAATCCAGTAGCGGAGTAATACTGTCAGTCTGTTGCTTCCAGTCGGTGCTCATCCAGTTGTTCTTGGCGGAACCGTAAATCACGGGGAAGTCTAGCTGATCTTCCGTTGCGTTCAAGCTGAACATCAAGTCGAAAACCATCTCGTAAACTTCTTCCGGGCGGCAGTTAGGTTTATCTACCTTATTAACTACCACAATGGGTTTCAAACCGATTTCGAGCGCTTTTTGCAGTACGAAACGAGTCTGTGGCATCGGACCTTCGAAGGCATCTACCAACAGAATACAGCCATCGGCCATATTCAATACACGTTCTACTTCACCACCGAAGTCGCTGTGTCCCGGAGTATCAATAATATTAATTTTTGTACCGTTGTAATTGATGGATACGTTTTTGGAGAGAATCGTTATACCACGTTCACGTTCCAAATCGTTGTTATCCAGGATAAGTTCACCACTATTTTGGTTGCTGCGGAATAAATTTCCGGCCAATAGCATCTTGTCAACCAGCGTTGTTTTCCCATGGTCAACATGGGCAATGATTGCAATGTTTCGAATATTTTGCATATAATACCTATTATTTGGCTGCAAAGGTACGAAAATAGGATTAGAAATATGCGCAATGATAGCAATTTTTTCTTGTAAATCGTTGTGTGATATAAAGATAATGCCTATCTTTGCACGCTCAAAAGAATAATTTATCAATTAAAATTCTAAGAATTATGTATTTAGACGCTGCTAAAAAGCAAGAAATCTTCGGAAAGTACGGAAAGTCTAACACTGACACCGGCTCAGCTGAGGCCCAAGTGGCATTGTTTTCCTACCGTATTTCTCACCTGACTGAGCACATGAAGCTCAACAGAAAAGATTATAGTACTGAAAGAGCGTTAACGATGTTGGTAGGTAAGCGTCGTCGCTTACTCGACTACCTGAAAGCAAGAGATATCGAAAGATATCGTGCTATTGTTAAAGAGCTCGGTTTGCGTAAGTAATCTACTTGTCGCGAAAAGATTTAAAGCCGTTCCTCATGATAGAGGAACGGCTTTTTTTTAGTTTCTTCTTTTTCTTCCTGATAGTCGTATTTTCTTCGGTTATAATTGTGTTCATCTAAAGATTTTGCTATTTTTGCAGCTTAATTATTATAATTTATCACCTTTGATAACTAAAATGCTTTCAAAATGGATACAAGTAAGATTGTTGGCGAGAAAATTAAAGCCCTCCGCGAAGATAAATCAATAAGCATAGAAGAGTTGGCGCAACGTTCAGGTTTGGCTATCGAACAGGTTGAACGTATTGAGAATAACATTGATATACCTTCTCTCGCACCGCTGATTAAGATTGCGCGTGTGTTGGGAGTACGTCTGGGTACTTTCCTTGATGATCAGGATGAAGTCGGACCGGTCGTATGCCGTAAGAAAGAAGCCAAAGATGCGATCAGTTTTTCCAATAATGCGATTCACTCTCGCAAACACATGGAATATCACTCGTTGTCCAAGTCAAAGGCGGACCGTCACATGGAACCGTTTATTATCGATGTGATGCCGACGGAAGATACTGACTTCGTGCTTTCTTCTCATGAAGGAGAAGAGTTTATCATGGTTATGGAAGGTATCATGGAAATCAGCTATGGCAAGAACACCTATCTGCTGGAAGAGGGTGATAGCATTTATTATGATTCCATTGTTCCTCATCATGTACATGCTTATGAGGGACAGGCTGCAAAAATCTTGGCAGTAGTTTACACACCGATTTAATGAAATAGTAGGAACCAAGACTTAAGTATAATTACATGCAATTATTTGATCGTACTTTGGGGCAGTGGCTGGAACACTGGGCTGAAGAGACTCCCGATAAGGAATATATCGTATATTCCGACCGAAATCTCCGTTTTACCTGGAGTCAGTTGAACCGTCGTGTGGATGATATGGCAAAAGGGCTTATTGCCATTGGTGTGGAACGTGGTACCCATGTGGGTATCTGGGCGGCTAATGTTCCCGATTGGTTGACATTGCTATATGCCTGCGCGAAGATTGGTGCGGTATATGTTACAGTGAATACGAACTACAAGCAATCGGAATTGGAGTATCTTTGCCAGAACTCGGATATGCATACGCTTTGTATTGTGAATGGTGAGAAGGATAGTGATTTTGTGCAGATGACATACACGATGCTTCCTGAATTGAAGACTTGTGAGCGTGGACATTTAAAGAGCGAACGCTTTCCGTATATGCGAAATGTAGTATATGTAGGTCAGGAAAAACATCGTGGTATGTATAATACAGCGGAGATCCTGCTGTTGGGAGATAATGTGGAAGATGACCGTTTGAACGAACTAAAAAGCAAAGTGGATTGTCACGATGTAGTAAATATGCAATATACATCGGGCACTACCGGCTTCCCGAAAGGGGTGATGTTGACACATTATAATATCACCAATAATGGATTTCTGACGGGGGAACACATGAAGTTCACGGCAGATGACAAACTTTGTTGTTGCGTTCCGTTGTTCCATTGTTTTGGGGTAGTATTGGCTACCATGAACTGTCTGACTCATGGTTGTACACAAGTGATGGTAGAACGTTTCGACCCGTTGGTTGTGCTGGCCTCTATTCATAAAGAACGTTGTACGGCTCTTTATGGTGTGCCGACTATGTTTATCGCCGAGTTGCATCATCCGATGTTCGATCTCTTTGATATGTCTTGTCTTCGTACAGGTATTATGGCCGGTTCGCTGTGTCCTGTCGAACTGATGAAGCAGGTAGAAGAGAAAATGTATATGAAGGTGACTAGTGTATATGGACTGACGGAGACCGCTCCGGGTATGACAGCTTCTCGTATTGATGATCCGTTCGATGTACGTTGTAATACGGTAGGACATGATTTTGAATTTACGGAGGTGAAGGTGATTGATCCTGAAACAGGTGAAGAATGTCCGGTTGGGGTACAAGGTGAAATGTGTAACCGTGGTTATAATACCATGAAAGGATATTATAAGAATCCGGAAGCAACGGCGGAAGTGCTTGATGAAAACAACTTCTTGCATTCCGGCGACTTGGGTATTAAGGATGAAGATGGAAATTACCGGATTACCGGACGTATCAAAGATATGATTATTCGTGGTGGCGAGAATATTTATCCGCGCGAAATAGAAGAGTTTCTTTATAAGCTTGACGGAGTGAAAGATGTTCAGGTGGCTGGTATTCCTTCTAAAAAGTATGGTGAGGCAGTCGGAGCATTTATTATTTTGCAGGAAGGAGTACAAATGCAGGAAGCCGATGTACGTGATTTCTGCAGAAATAAGATATCCCGTTATAAGATTCCGAAATATATTTTCTTTGTGAATGAATTCCCGATGACGGGTAGTGGAAAGATTCAGAAGTTCAGATTGAAAGATCTGGGACTGCAACTTTGCAAGGAGCAGGGAATAGAGATTATTTAGAAACTCATGATTATTTAAAGACACACAAAGTTTTTTGATTATAAACAGTGAACGGTGAACTCTCTGCAATCAATTATGCGGTTTGTTCACCGTTCACTATTTGTATGCTCTTATCCGGTTTTGTCTCCGGCGTCAAGTTGCGTGTTATTAAATGAAATCATCGCCCAGTTGCATTTGGGCATCGTTTACATATTTACGGATGGCATGTTCTTCATCTTTGCGACAAATCAAAAGAACGTTGTCCGATTCGGCTATCAGAAATCCTTCCAGTCCATCGATAACGGCCAGTTTGCCTTTCGGAAGTACTACCATATTATCTTTACTGTTATATATAAGTGAATGGCACTTCAGCGTAACATTGCCTTCCGGGTCTCTTTCCGATAAATCATAAAGTGATCCCCAAGTTCCAAGATCGGACCAGCCAAAATCTCCTAATGATACATACACATTATCCGCTTTCTCCATAATGCCGAAGTCGATGGATACATTAGGACATGCTGGAAAGTTTTCTTCGATGAATGCTTTCTCCTTGTCGGTGGCATAAATATCTTTTCCCGGTGCCAGTTTGGAAGCTAATTCAGGCAGTAAATCTTCACTTGCTTTGATGATTGTATTTACATTCCACATAAATAGGCCGGAATTCCAATAAAATTCTCCGCTCTCTACGAATACTTTAGCTAATTCCAGTTCCGGTTTCTCTGTGAATGTTTTTACTTTATAGAAGTTTTCTCCTGCGGGTTCGTCTATTTGTATATATCCATACCCTGTTTCCGGGCGATTGGGTTTAATTCCTAATGTCAGTAGCTTTTCCGAGCGTGAAACAAAATCAAGTCCTTTTTCGATAGCGGCAAGAAACTCATCCTCTTTTAAAATTAAATGGTCTGAAGGGGCGACTACGATATTAGCGTTCGGGTTCAGTGCCCGGATGTGGTAAGCGGCCCATGCTATACATGGAGCGGTATTTCGTCTTGCGGGTTCCAGCAGAATCTGTTCTTCGTTCACTTCGGGCAATTGTTCCTTCACTAAGTCCGCATACATTGCATTGGTAACGATGAAAATATTTTCTGTTGGGATAACCTTTTGGAACCGGTCGAAAGTCTGTTGTAAAAGTGAACGGCCCGTTCCGAAGAAATCTAAGAATTGTTTGGGCAATGTTTTGCGGCTAAACGGCCAGAAGCGGCTTCCAATGCCGCCACCCATAATCACGCAATAATTATCCTGGTTTGTCATGATAGTGACTCTATTTTAAAGTTTCTGCTAATGTACGGTTTATTCTCTGAATAGAGAAGTGTTTAAGATATGTTTTATTATTTTTTTCTCCTTTTTTTTGCCAAACTATTGTGGAATCAAAATAATGTCGTATCTTTGCACCGCAATTGAGAAATCAAGTATGCGCCCAGATGGCGGAATCGGTAGACGCGCTGGTCTCAAACACCAGTGGATTCACTTCCATCCCGGTTCGACCCCGGGTCTGGGTACGAATAAACCCTGATAATCACCTGATTATCAGGGTTTTCTGCTTTTATAGGGCGTACTAAATGTGTACTGAATGACGAATACAAAGAAAAGGTGTACTTTAATAGTTTTCTTCCCCATATCTTTATAATTTCTTAACGCTTATCCTATCTTTTCTTCCTTATTATTGCCGATGTTTTCGGGAAAAGTGAGATTCTTACCTTATATTTGTAGTAAGAACGTTTAAAGGCACACGATTATGGAAAATCATATAGAAACCAATTTCAGAGAAATACAGAAGATATTAGATAGTTGTATAGCTCATGACTATAAAACTAAAGTAGATGCACTATTTTTAAAACGTGAATATTTGACGCAAGCCCAGCTAAAGGATTATTTGCGACAAGAAATTTTCCGTGTGACTGAAAATATTGTAGCCATCCAACAAAAATACCGTGTCGTGCGTAACATTGTATTGGACATGGATATTCCCGATTTTTTGTGGGAAAGTGGTTATTTTGAGGACTTGAATTCTGATGAAAGAAAAAAGTATATCGGTTTCCGCTGCTCTGATTTTGATATGGATGCATATTTGCATGAACCGTCCTGTTATGATGGGCGGCTTCCTTATTTGTCCATTATCGTTAATCTTGTCGTGCTTTCCAAATATTTGCGCTATCTGCAAGAACAGGAAAGCAATTACCATACAGATGCGGTTGCCATCCAAGAGCAAGCCTTGCCAAAAGAGAAAGAGGAAAGTGCAGATACTAATCCAACCAAGATTGTGGGCAAAAGCAATCCTTTCAAGTCCACGTTGAAAGCTAATGAAATCAAACTTCTGACCGACTGTGTGAATGAAGCGAATATGTTTACTACTACCGTCAGTGCCAAAATACTTACCGATTTTTTCAACTGCAAACTGAATGGGGTATTGAAAGTTAATAATACCCGTCTGTTAGCCTATCTTATGATGCAACTTAGCTGTTATAATTACATCGTTTATGAATGGCAGTCTGTCATAGCAAACAATAAACTGATATTGAAGAAGATAAAAGGTGAACCGCTTACACGTACTGACCTGTCGAGTGCGACAGACCAAGCGAAAAACATCTATCCGAAAGGATATGAAATCATAGACAAATACATCAAACAACTGCAAAAAGGTTGAGCATAGATTGAACGCTCAAACAAAGGTCAATTAGACTTCATTTTCAAGCTCTTAACTTTGCCCCCGTTAACAAAAAAACGAGGGTGCGCACCTTCATATTGTTTCACCTAAATTCCTAAACAATATGGAAAAAAATTTAGAGTTAAGAGTTTCCGAACTCGAAAAGATGTTGTTCCTTTCAAAGAACGTGCTTAGCTTCGATGAAGCGAGCAAGTTCTTGAACCTTTCTAAAAGTTACCTGTACAAGCTGACTTCGGGTAACTTGATACCCCATTACAAGCCGCAGGGCAAAATGCTTTATTTTGAGAAAGCGGAGTTGGAAGCATGGTTGCGTCAGAACCCGGTCAAGACGCAGGCGCAGATAGAGCAGGAAGCGCAGAAGTATATCCTTAACCGTCCTCTAAAGAAATAACGGCTATGGAAAATAGAAAAGCGACAGAAGCCGGGCAGGACATCACCATGCAGAAAGAGGATTTCGCAGCCCTTTGGAAAACCATTCATCTAAAGGTGACGGACACTTACGAAGTGCCGCCCGAAATACTCTGGGTGAACGGCTCTACCATTGGCACGTTGGGTAATTTCAGTGCATCCACGGGTAAAGCCAAGAGCAAAAAGACATTCAACATTTCCGCTATCGTTGCGGCAGCGTTGAAGAATGACGAGGTATTGAAGTATTCGGCATACCTGCCACCGAACAAACGGAAAATCCTCTATGTAGATACCGAGCAGAGCAAATACCATTGCCACAAGGTCATGGAGCGTATTTTGCGGCTTGCCGGACTGCCTACCGACAAGGACAGGGACGATTTTGTTTTCATCGTGCTAAGGGAGCAGACACCCGATAAGCGGAAACAGATTATCGGTTATATGCTTGAAAATATGCCCGATGTGGGGTTGCTCATCATTGACGGAATCCGTGACTTGATGTATGACATCAACAGCCCCAGCGAATCGACTGACCTAATCAACCTCTTGATGCGCTGGTCAAGCGGATATAACCTGCATATCCATACCGTACTGCATTTGAACAAGGGGGATGACAACACAAGGGGGCATATCGGTACGGAACTGAACAATAAGGCTGAAACCGTCCTGCAAATTACCAAAAGTACGCAGGACGGCAACATAAGCGAGGTAAAGGCGATGCACATACGTGACCGGGAGTTTGACCCGTTCGCATTCCGTATCAACGACAGCGCATTGCCCGAAGCCGTGGACGGTTATGTATTCAAGCAACCCAGCCAAGACAGGGGCTTTCCACTGGCAGAACTGACGGAGCAACAGCACAGGACAGCTTTGGAAAACGGTTTTGGCAAACAGGTCATATATGGTTACGAGAATGTCCTAAAGACCTTGAAACAGGGTTATGCAAGTATCGGCTACAAGCGTGGACGCAATATCCATGTGGATTTGAACAAGTTCCTTGTGAACAAGCGCATGATTGTGAAAGAGGGCAAGGGCTACCGCTATAATCCCGATTTCCATTATTAAAAGTCAGTTTGGTTTAGTCCGGGTGTATATATAAGAGGAACGGACTTACTATTTCCCTGTATCGGAACAGGCAGGTTTAGTATGGTACGGGTATATATATAACGGACTAAACAGGACTGGCGCACTTTTCAACTATTTTTTAATCCCCAAAAAAGAAAATGTTATGAACATCGAAGATGTGAAACAAATACCCATCGCAGACTATCTGCATAGTTTAGGTTACTCTCCTGTCAAGCAGCAGGGTAACGGCTTATGGTACAAATCACCGTTAAGGGAGGAACACGAACCGTCTTTCAAGGTGAACACTGACCGCAACCTTTGGTATGACTTTGGCGCAGGCAAGGGCGGCAACATCATCGCACTGGCAAAGGAACTCTATTGCTCCGACAGCCTGCCATACCTGTTAAACCGGATAGCGGAACAGACACCGCACGTCCGCCCGGTCAGTTTTTCTTTTCCCCAGCGTAGGACAGAACCGAGTTTCCAACATTTGGAAGTCCGTGACTTGACCCATCCGGCATTGCTCCGTTACTTGGAGGGACGGGGTATCAATATCGAACTGGCAAAAAGAGAATGTAAGGAACTCCATTTTACCAATAACGGCAGACCGTTCTTTGCTATCGGTTTCCCGAACATAGCAGGAGGTTACGAGGTTCGCAATTCCTTTTTCAAAGGCTGCATCGCCCCGAAAGACATCACCCATATACGGCAGCAGGGAGAGCCGAGAGAGAAGTGTTTGGTATTCGAGGGTTTTATGGACTATCTTTCTTTCCTCACGCTCCGGATGAAGAACTGCCCGACCATGCCCGACCTTGACAGGCAGGATTATGTCATACTCAACTCTACTGTCAATGTGCCGAAAGCTATTGACGTGCTGTACCCGTATGAACGCATCCACTGTATGCTTGACAATGACAAGGCAGGATATGAAGCGACACGGGCTATCGAATTGGAATACTCCTACCGTGTGCGTGACTTCTCGGGCAATTACAGGGGGTATTCGGACTTGAACGATTACCTGTGCGGCAGGAAGCAGGAACAGAAGAACAGCACCAGCCAAGCGCAGGAGATAAAGCAGGAAACCGGACAACGTGCCGCCCCAAGACAGAAAAGGGGCAGGGGCATTTAGTCCGGCAGGATTACCAGCGACAGGCGGTTTAATTTGGAGAGCAAGGTTATGTTTCGGTAAACCGAAACTACCTTGCTTTGCTTGACAGCAAAGAAAATTTCTCCCGTTGGTCGCAATTTTTAAGATACCATTTAAATGTAAAAACCTATGACGAATATAAAGGATAAGCCGGGGGGACGTCCGGCAAAGAAACGGATAGAGAAGCAGCAACGGGTAGTCAGCACGAAGCTGACCGAGTTGCAGTATTATGCCATCAGGAAGCGAGCCGGGGAAGCCGGGTTGCGTGTCAGTGAGTATGTCCGGCAGGCGGTTGTTTCGGCAGAGGTCATACCCCGGCTGAATAGGCAGGATGCGGACACCATCCGCAAGCTGGCAGGGGAAGCCAACAACATCAACCAACTGGCGCACCGAGCGAATGCCGGAGGTTTCGCACTGGTGGCGGTGGAACTGGTGAAACTCAAAAACAGGATTGTCGAAATTATAAATCAGTTGTCGGATGATTGGAAAAATAAAAAAGGGAAGCGGGTTTAAGGGCTGTGTGAACTATGTGCTTGGTAAGGAGCAGGCGGTTTTGCTTCATGCGGACGGGGTTCTGACTGAAAGCCGGGGCGATATAATCCGCAGCTTCTGTATGCAGACCGGGATGAATCCCGATTTGAAGAAGCCTGTCGGACATATTGCGTTAAGTTATTCGGCAGTGGATGCACCCAAATTGACAGACGAGAAGATGGTACAGCTTGCGCAGGAGTATATGCGTGAAATGAAAATCACCGATACGCAGTATATCATCGTGCGCCATCAAGACCGGGAACACCCACATGTGCATATCGTGTTCAACCGCATAGACAACAACGGCAAGACCATTTCGGACAGGAACGATATGTACCGTAACGAGCAGGTATGCAAGAAGCTGAAAACCAAACACGGGCTTTATTTTGCTGGTGGAAAAGAACAGGTAAAGCAGCACCGCTTGAAAGAGCCGGACAAGTCGAAATACGAGATTTACACGGCTGTAAAGAACGAAATCGGGAAGTTCAAGAACTGGCGGCAGTTACAGGAGCGGTTAGCGGAAAAGGGTATTACTGTCCGGTTCAAGTACAAGGGGCAGACGGGCGAGATACAGGGCGTTTCCTTTTCCAAAGGCGAATACACGTTCAAGGGTTCGGAGATAGACCGCAATTTTAGTTTCTCCAAACTGGATAAATGTTTCGGGGATGCAGGACTGAATACGGTCGGAAATCAACGGCAGACAGCTTTTACACCCGTTCGGGAGCCATTGCCGACACAGGGAAAGACTGACAGTCCGTTGATAACTGGCTCACTCGGTCTGTTCACCGCTTCATCACCCCCTGCGGATGAAGAACCAAACTTGAATTTAAGAAAGAAGAAGAAAAAGAAAAAACAACTTAATTTGTAAACACATGGAGAAAAATTTGATTTTAGAGGGGCTTCTCTCAATGGTTACTGAATTGAAAGAGAAGCAGGAAGCACAGGTAACGCCAGCCAGTCGGGAGGAAACTCTTGAAAGACTGAACGCAATCGAACAGGCATTGTCGGAATTGCACAGTAACCCGGCTGTTCCCGAAAAGGATTTGCAGGCTATCCGAAGCCAGCTTGACGAGATAAGGAATAGGATGCAAGGTCAGCAGAAACATATCGAGGACACCAAGAAAATAGTATTGGAAACCTACCGTTGTTTCAAGGTAATGCTTGATGCTTTGGGCTCTTGCAAGACGGATAAAGAGGAAGCTATACCCTTACCGCTCTATCAACGGATTTGCAACAAGGTCGCTTCTTGGATTCGTCCGGGATTGTTCCTTTTTTCGGCAGTGCTGGTTATCTGTTCCGTTTCCATATTCTTGAATATCCGTTTGGCTGAACGTATGCAGCAGTTACAGGACAACGATATGAAATACCGCTATTTGCTGATGCAAGGACAGGCAGACGGGGAAACTTTTGATATACTGGAAAACAAGTTCAAATGGCAACGGGATAACGGCTTTATCCGAAGTCTGACCGATTCAGTGATGGATTTTGAATACCGCATCCAAAAGCAGGCGGAAGCACTGGAACGTGCAAGGCTGTTGAACGAGCAAGCCGAACAGCTAAAGAAAGAAGCTGATAAGCTGGGTAAGCCATAAACGGGGAAAGCCGGGATGGATGAAGCACATTCACCGTTCCGGCTTTTCAGATTCACTTCTTTTTCTTCGTACAGTGTTCTTTCTCGAACTGGCGTAGCGTGGTGACGCTGAACCTTTCCTTGATGAACTCCCGGACATCGGAAGCCTTGTAATACACTTTTCCGCTGATAGTGAAGTATGGCAACGCACCGATAGCCCGGTAGCGTTGCAGGGTTTTGATGCTTACTTTGAACAGCAGGCACAAGTCTTGATTATCCAATAGGTTATCATCTTCGGGCAGTACCCTGTCTGCATTGCGTAGTACCCGTACATCTTTGCAGAGTTCTTCCAGTTTGGCATACAGCTTCTGCATCCATCCACCAAATTCGTCATTGTCTATATACATAATTGCTTCATTTTTCAGATTATACATTTTGTTTGTCAATCGATTGATGAAGCAAAGTTCTAAAAACGGATACAAAGAAATTACAGGAGAACTAATGGAGTCCCCTATAAATAAATCATAAGTTGCTGATTATCTATATCCTTTCTTATCATGTTCATTTTTGATTAGGTTTGCCAGTCCATTAAGAAATTCGGTGAGTTTGCCCGGCTTCCGTTTTATCACGTCCTCATGTTTTTGGTGGCAGTCGCTTATCTTAATGTTAAACAACCATTCAAAACCTTTGGATAAGTCCACTAAATAGGCAGGTTTACCGTTCTGATAAACGATGTCTTTGGAGAGGAATAAGCCGCTTACCACTTCCATGATATTGATAAGGGTTGTTTTGTCGGCGAGGTAGAGAGGGGAAAGGGGCTGTTTATTGATGCGTTGCTGTAGTTGTTCCGGGTATTTGATGCGCCATTCAATAAGGCGTATTTCAGTGTTCAAAAGTCCTATCGCTTCATCAATTAAATGCAAATAGGGCATTTTTTTCTTGCTCAAACCGTACACGATACGATTTAAGACGGTGTAAACCAAAGGAAAAATAGCGAAGTAAAATACTGTAATCCTGTTCGTTGATACCAAAATCGGCTACATGCGTAGCCAATTCCTCAATAGCTTCTGTAAACTCCGATGCAGAAACTTTACGTTGTGAATATTCCGACAATAAGCGGAAAAATCGCTGTTCTAAAATTAGATTCATGTATGTATTCATATAAAAAATAAGCCTTAGCGAGACTTAGGAAAAGGCTTATTTCAATTCATAATATTGTAATCCGCAAGTTGTTGTTTTGGGGGAATTTAGAAAAATAGTTTATAGCAAAGTAATCCCAATAAAAATAGCACTAAAAGGCATATTGTAAGAAATATATATATCCTAAACATATATATTTGGTCTGATTGCTCCTTTTCTATGGTTTTTTTACGGATTTCTTCTATCTTTTCAATGGAAACATTGGATAAATCAGCATTTTTACCTTTGCCTACAAGATATTTGTGATGTTCTTTCATCCTGTCTCTATTCAACTTGCGAAGCTCACGGTTCTCTTTGTCCCGTTGTAGCATATCATTTATGCAACCTAATGTTCCCATTTTCCAGTTAACATTTAATTTCCAAACCTTGATATATCAATTTCTTTTTGTAGTTCCCTAAAGATACGTTCCAAATCATATCCATGCGGATTGGAAATTTGGAAACATCCGCTTTCTATGGGGCTATTAACCTGAGGAGCAGTTATCACCGTGTCATTGAAAACGAAAGCGATGTACTTTCCTACACTCTTTGTTGTGGCTTCTCTCCATATAGGCAATTTATCTTGGAGGAAGACACCGGTAATGACCGAGTGTCCAAAAGCATCAGTTTCCAAACGTAAAGAATCGAAATCCATAACAGTAAGGAAAGGTGTTTGTGAAAGGCTGTCTGTAGTCTGTGATGTTACGTAGTACCAGCCGTTTGTCCGGTGAAAGGATTTTGTCTGCATACAAGCTGTCATTAGTAGGCAGAAAAAGAGAATTGTTGAAATCTTCATATCCGCTATTTTTAGGTTAATACATCTTCTCCAACGTCCACACCATCTTATTGGGATTATAGGCTTCCATTACGAGATGTGTTCCTGTGTATTCCATCACTGTCCACGGACCTGCTATGTTGTCGAACGTGATGATTTTTCCATTTACTTGATAAGTAAAATCTGTGTTCCACATATATCCGTCTTCTTCGTTCGTCCTTGTATAAATGCCTTCTGATTCGTTAGTAAACTGAAGAATGGATTGTTTTGTGTAGTCTATCTCATCTTCGATATTGTACACGGTCATTTGCGCTTGCCAAGTAGTTTGCTTCAGGGCTTCGGGGGTGAAGACAGAAGTAGGGGCATCATCGTTACTACAATTTGTCAGACATAACATGGCGCAAATAATGAATGTGGAAAGCACCATACATAAAGTAATTTTCTTTTTCATCTTATCTCTATTTTAAGTGATTGACAATAATTATATATTTCTCTTCATAGGGATACTAACAATACCTTTATTAATCTCTTTTTTACCCACTTTTTTGAAGCCTAAAGATGTATAAAAAGTTTCTGCATAGGTTGAAGAATTAACTGTTATATAAGTAAAATTACAATTGCTCATCATATAGTCAAATAACGATTTTCCTATTCCTTGCCGATGATAGTGTGGCAAGACAAAGAAGAGGGATATATGTTGCCTTTCCCGATGTACACCGATTATTCCTATCAATAAATGATTGTCAAAAGCCCCATATATGTCAAGCGTATTCATCAACGATGTGTCATACACGAAACTTTTAAAGGTTTCAATCCCTTCTTCCGTAAAATCGTTAATGCCACACTCTATACATACTTGATAGGATAAGTTTATAGCATTTTTATATTCTTCTTTCATTAATTTCCGTATCATACTAATAGTTTTTAATCAATGTGTGCAAAGTAATGAAAGGTGGAGGAAAAAGGTCTTGACAATTATCAAGACCCCAATATAACAATTGTTAAAAGGTGAGTTATATCTCTAACTTGCGGCGTATGCGGCTAATGGTTTCCGGTGTAACCCCTAAGAATGAAGCGATGCTTTTCAAAGGAACTACTTCTTTCAAGTTAGGACAACGTTCCATCAAGTTCCTGTATCGTATTTCAGGCGTACAATATGAATCAAGTAATCGTTCATATACCATTTCAAATAGACTCTCTGCCACATGCCTTCCGAATCGTTGAGTTTTCATATCCGTTTCCCAATATTCAATAATGTCATGACGGGATATTTCATATACAGAACACTCTGTTATGGCTTGAATATTTACTAACGATAAGCCACTTCTCATTAAAGAAGAATAGTCACATACAAACTCGTTGGTGAAAGCGTATCCAACAATGTGTTCTTCACCCTCTCCATCAATATATGTATATTGGAATGTACCGTTTTCTACCCATTCGGCAAAACGTGATATTTCATTCTGACGAATAAAGAAATCTTTTTTGTGGTATATACGTTGCTTCCCTTTTTCATGAAATAAATCTTTTACGAGGGAATAGTCTAAATTGTCGAGGTATGAATTAAAATCTTTCATTGTCGTAAGCTATTTATTCAGTCCACGGCGTATGCGACTGATTGTTTCCGGTGTGACTTGCAAGAAAGAGGCAATCTCCTTTAACGTAATGTACTCTTGAATATCGGGGCATCTATTCAATAAGTCAAGATACAGTTCTGCCGTAGTCTTGCAGTACATATCTATTAATCTATGATACATTAATAAGTATGATTGTTCAATAAGAGTACATTTTACTTGCATGGTTTCTACATTTGTGGCAAAGAATTCCTCTACTTTTAAATAGGGTATATAACAAATCTTTGTATCGCAAACGGCTTCAATTGTTACTAATGACGGTTGATTAGGCTCTATAAGTGTGCATAAACTTCCTGTAAACTCTCCGGAGAAAGTATATCCTACTATATGTATATTCCCTTTTTCATCCACACGAGTATATCTCAATAAGCCGTGTTCGATATAAGCTCCCCGATGATTCACTTTGCCTTGAATAGTGAATTGTTCACCCTTTTTGAGTTCGATATAAGTACCATGTTCCAAAATGAACTGCTTTAGCTGTTCTAATTTCGAATGGTTGGCATATTGTGAGTTAAAATCTTCCATACTATAAACTAATTGCAATTAAAATATAGAATAACCTCGTGAGTTGTTCTCTTAAAAAGGGAAAATAGATTCCTGACTTTATCAAAACATCTTCTCTTTTTTTTAATCTACTTTATTGTGAGTTTAGTTTGTGCTTTTGTATATATATCCAAAACGTACCAAACTAACTTTTGTAGCCTGCAAAATATATGTGCTGGCGAAAGAAGAAACAATCTTTTTTCTTTTCGCCAATTTTAAAGTTTGTAACTCTCATAGTTTGAGGAAGAAATGAATACTTTTATTTCTTCTTCTGTTGGAAGTTCTATCCTATACTTTTGCACAAAAATATTTGGGTCTAACCCGGCAGTGGCATACTTAACCAAGGTATCTCCCTTTTCGGTGCAGAGCAAAATGCCGATAGGTGGGTTATCATCCGGCTGCATCACTTCCGCTTTAAAATAGTTCAGATACATATTTAGTTGCGAAGCGTACTCATGGCGGAACTTATCTATCTTCAATTCTACAATAACATGGCATTTCAAAATGCGGTGATAGAACACAAGGTCGGCAAAGAAATAATCCTCGTCTATCAAGATACGTTTTTGCCGGGCTTCAAAACAGAAGCCATGTCCCATTTCTAACAGGAAGTGTTGCAGGTTGTCAAGAATGGCTTGTTCCAAATCAGTTTCTGTCACCAATGCACGTTCATTCAACTCTAAGAACTCCAAAGTAACAGGGGTGTTGATAACATCTTTAGGTTGTAATAAGGTTGCTTGTTGCTGGACTAAAGCGGAGAGGGCTTCTTTGTTTTTGGATAGTCCGCTACGTTCGTAATATAAAGATGCGATTTGTCGCTCCAACTCCTTTACAGACCAGCAGCCACGAATGGTTTCCATTTCATAGAAAGCACGTTTTACCGGGTTCTCAATTCCCGATATAGTGTTTAAATGGGTGGAAGATAATCTATTGAATAATCTATCAGCCGGAATCATCCATGTTTCGGTTTGTGGGTATTCTGTTGATAGTTTCCAAACTCCATTTTCAGATTCGGCGGTCACCAACCGCCGAATTGGTTCAGTGAATTCGGCGGTCAATGACTGCCGAATTTGAATTTGTGATGCAATGTATTGTGTAACAGGTTCTTTTAGTTGTGGATAAACAAGGTACAACCGTCTAAATTCCCTGAATCTACGTTCATTCAGACCTTTTGTTTTCAGTCGTTGTTCCAGCTTCTTCAACAGTTGTTCACCGTAGGCGGCACGGTCTTCTCCGTTCTGCTCAAATTCTACAATATAGCAACCCATAAGCCAGTTACGGGAAGTAAGGGCAAGGTTTACAGCATGTGCGGCTTGTGCCTGCAACGTGTTCTGTATCGTGCTGATATGTTTTACTAATGCTTCAAAGTTCATAGTTACAAAGATAAGTCTTTTATGGTTAAAACTTTAGTTCGGGCAAGCTGTTTATTGCTTCCTCTTTCAATTTATCCACCGCACGGGTGTACTTCTCCGTATGCTTCAATCCGCTATGCCCTAAAAGGCTGGCTACGGTTTTGATATTTGCCCCATTGTTCAGAATGTTCACGGCAAACGAATGCCGGGCACAATGCCAGCTTATATGTTTGTCTATCCCGGCTCTCTTTACCCAACGCTTTACTGATTTACAGCAACTTTCGTAAGTAGGTAAATCGAATATCAAACAGTTTTTATCTGCCGGGGCTTCACCAATGATAGACAATAGACCATCATTCAGGGGAATAACCACACCACTACTGGCAGAATGTCCCTTTGTCTTGCTTTGTTCAAATTTCAATAACCGATTAGCGTAATCCACATTCTTATAGGTAAGGTCTTTTACATCACAGAAACGCAAACCACTGTATAAACAGAAGATAAAAGCCCGTCTGACATTCGGGTTCTCGTTGTCATAATGGCAAGCCGCCAACTTTTGTATTTCTTCGGGAGAAAGAACATCTTTTCGAAGCATTTGGCTATCCACTTTACAGGTAACACTTTTACATGGGTCTTTCAACATTACATCGTGGTCAATCGCATATCGAATAACTTTCTTGAAACGCTGGTAAATGCTTTTAGCACCTTCACCCACACTTCGGGATTGCAAATAGGCTACAAACTGCTCCATCATTTCTTTGGTGATAAGTTCCGGTTTGATACTAAACTCATTCATGGGGTATTGCTCTTTTAAGAAGTCCTTAAAACGGCTAAGCGCAATTTGTACCATGCGAATATCTTTCTTGGTATAACTGTTGATATAGGCTTGGAAATAGTCTAAGAAATTGACCGTTCTATCTTTTTTCAACCGATAGCCCAACATACTTTCTTTAAATTCCTGCTCACGCTCCGCACGTATCTTTGTGGCAAGCTCCAATGTTTCTTTGTTCTGCTGGCGTTCCGCAGGGGTACGGGGCTTATCTATCAGATACAGACTAAGGTTTTCTTTTCGCCTGTTATGCTTTACTGCAAACTTGGGCTTACCTTGCATCTTTCCACTATCATAGTACACTTGATTGCCGTTTTCATCTAATACGGGCTTTTCCTCTCTACCTAAATAATACTCTAAGTAAAGGCTGATTCTACCATCCGAGAGCTTATTTTGCTCTAACTTGGGGTTTTCTTTCGTTTTATTTTCTAACTTTGCCATTGTTTAGAGGTTTTATCCCGATTTAGGTACCATAACCGGGTGATTACGCTAAATAGTTGATTTTCTTTTGTTTTCCAATATTGCAAAGGTACAAAAGAAAATGATATTTCAAAGTGTACTAAAAGTGTACTGAATAACGGAAAATGGGCAAAATATGGCAAAAATAGAGAAAATAGGAAATATTCAAATAGTTGATAATAAGGAAGATAAATTCTTTTATTTTCCTATGATTTCTATGGCTTGTACCGGCTCTGGGTACAAGTAAATCGGATAAGTAATTGAAAAACAATACTTATTCGATTTTATTTTGTCTTCATTGTTCCCGTTTTGTTCCCACCCAGATTTATTCCTCATTTCGTTAAATGGGTTTGAATGTCTTTAAACGTTGATTATGATGGTAGCGATAAGCTGCAAACAAAATGACTTCTGCTCATTCGTTATTTAAAAAAATATTGGCGCAGAAAAGGTTTTGCGATTCATGTTTTGAGCACTTCCTTTTCCTTATGTCAAGCTCAAAACCACTATAAATGATTCTGTAAACTATAGTTTAGGTAGGAGGTCGGATAGAGAAAGGGGACTGTTAGAGCCAAAAAGCAGACAGGGCGTTAATAAGGGCAAGTCTTTTTATACTTTATTGTTGATTGAATAGAGTGAAAAGCGGAAAGTACTTGTCAAAGAATTATTTATTACTGTTGAAAAACAGTATATTGGATAGCTAAAGAGACAGCCAAGGTACAAATGGGCTATGAAATTATCCATTAGAGGGGCTATTTTCGTTCTATCTTGCCAATAGAATCGGAAATTTTAAAAGTAAGAGAAGAATCGAAATGAGATTTAATCTCATAGAAAATTGTTCAACGATAATAGTTTATCATAGAAATTTCGTATTTTTGTACTTGGATTGGGGCGACTCTTTCCAAGACATATGAAATAAGAAGAAGCGTTATGCTTATCTCGAAGTCGGGAACGTAGGAAATTCAAGACTATTCAGAGGGAAAAGCGTAATGGTTTCTCACGCCATAGCGTGGGCTGCTATTACCATACTCTGAATAAAGGTTATTCCTACGACCTCCGACTTAGAACGTGGCATTGCAGTTCCACGCTTCAGTGTTTAGGAGGAAGTGTTATGAAAAAAAAGAAAAAACATACAGAATCAATTGATTTGGCAGCTCAATCTGGAGCGGCTAACGAAGTAGTGTCTAGATATGGATCTGCTGCAAAAGAACATTTGGTGTCTTATTCTGGTGTAGACAATGAAAATGGAAGAAAACTTGTACGTGGACTGAAGAAAACAGCAGGGAGTAAGATCAATGAAGGCTATGCCTCCCAAAATATAAAACAACAAGCAGGATTTGCTGCAGAAGACAAATATACTGCCCGCCAAAATGCCGAGAAAATCATATCAGGTTCAAAAGAAAGATATTCTAGGACTGATGATTTAGGGCGTGTCAACGATCCGTTATTTGACCATGTGCTACTTGATGAAGATGGGGTAGTCGTTTTAGGATCAGGCGAGCAAATGAAATTTGTAGGAAATTCACCCAAAGCTTGCCTGAACAAACTTGCATCCGATAAATTCCAAAAATATATTGATGCTGATGCAAAGATTACAGTTCCAAGTGACTTTTACCCTGGCGTTTTGCAAGAAACAGAAGCGAAAATTCAATCTTTGCAACAACAGCTAGATTATGCAAACTCCTCTGGGAATAAAGAATTAGCTGAAAAACTAAAAAAGGATATTGCAAAATACAGAAAAATAAAATCCTTAGTCAAGGATAGTGGTATCACGAACAAAGAGGCAATTGAGGCACGATTACACCCTAAAATATCTACAGCAAAAGATATTATAAGAATTTCACATCGTTCGGGAATCGAGCAAGCAAAGACTGGGGCATTTGTCGGAGGTGGAATCTCTTTGATTAAAAATACAATAAGTGTTATTAAAGGAGAAATCAAACCTTTCGATGCAGCAAAGTCTATTGCTTTAGATACAGGTAAAGGAGCTATTGTAGGTTATGCAACAGCTTTTGCTGGTTCTACAATTAAGGCCGGAATGCAAAATGCTGCAAGTTCTACAATCAGAGCCATATCTAAGACGAATGCTCCTGCCATGATTGTAACTTCGACTATCGACTTAGGTAAATCTATGACACGCTTTGCCAAAGGTAAAATTTCAGGTATTGAACTTTTAGAAGAAGTAGGAGAAAAAAGTGCCGGACATATAAGCGGTGCGATGTTTGCTATTGTTGGGCAAGCAGCTATACCAATCCCGATTGTTGGGACTATGGTTGGCTCAATAGTAGGATACGCTTTGAGCTCTGCATTTTACAAGGAATTGACAACATCGTTGAAAGATGCAAAACTTGCAAGAGAAAATCGCATACGAATTGAAAAAGAATGTAATGAAGCTATTAATTACATTAGGCAATGCCGTGAAGAAATGAATAGAATAGCTTCTCAATATTTATCTGACTATCAAAATGTTTTCAACTCTGCGTTTTCGGATATGGATTCTGCACTTCTATCCGGAGATATTGATCTCTTTATATCTGGAGCAAATAAGATTACAAAAAAACTAGGCGGAACTATTCAATACGAAAACATGAATGAATTTGAATCTTTCATGGATGATAATAAAATTTCTTTAACACTTTAAAATGTTTTAAATATGCCATTACCATTACTCTTTATCGGTATAGCCGCCGTTACAGGCGCATTAGGAATTGGCAAATCGGTCAAAGCTGCAGTTGATACTAACTCTGCCAATAAGACCAATAAAAAAGCCAATGAAATAGTTGATCAAGCAAAAAATCGTATCAATGTCGCTCGGAAACAAAGTGGAAGTAGTCTTGAAGCACTTGGTCGAAAAAAATTGAATGTTTTGAACTACAGCATAAATAACTTTATCAAAACATTCGAAAAGTTGAAGAATGTAGATTTCAGACAGTCTGTAGGTCTGAACGAGTTATCAAAATTCCAAATTGACAGTCAATCCTTATCTGAACTTAAGGAGCTTGGTGGTTTTGCAACCTCAATAATTGGTGGTATCGGAGGTGGTGCTCTTGGAGGTGCATTAACAGCATTTGGTGCATACAGTGCAGCAGGTACTTTCGCTGCTGCATCTACGGGTACTGCTATTGCTAGTTTAAGTGGTGCGGCTGCCACAAATGCTACATTAGCATTTTTTGGCGGAGGTTCTTTGGCTGCTGGAGGATTAGGAATAGCTGGTGGCACTATGGTTCTTGGAGGATTAGTTGCAGGACCCGCATTAGCTATTATGGGGCTTATTGTAGGAGCTAAAGCAAGTAAAGCTAAAGACGAAGCATATTCCAACTTAGCTCAAGCTAGGAAATATTCAGAGGAAATGGATGCTGCTGTTGATCTTTGCCGAGCAATAGCAAAACGAGCAGATATGTTTCGTGAGCTACTTTCCAAGCTGGAGAGATACTTTGATATGTCTATAAAGCAAATGCAAGAGGCCATAGACGAACATGGGAATGATTTTCGTTCTTTTAGTCAGCAACAGAAAGAAAGTGTCGCGGCCAGCGCAAGTTTGGCTAAGGCTATAAAATCTGTTTTAGACACTCCTATTCTTTCAAAAGATGGAAACTTGACATTACAATCACAGAAATTGTTAAAAGAAATGGATTCAGTATCTATTTCGGAAAAAGGTATAACTTCAAAGACCGTTTCAAATGCCAACAATACTTCTCAAAGCATTGACAATAGCAGCATTCCAGATATAATAAATGTTGTAAGAAAATGCTGTTATCAATTCTATCAACACAGTTGGGGCGATCTAGACGATCCGTATTATACGGATATGTGTAAAGTTCGATGGTCTGAATTGACTAATAGCCTAAACTTTAACTATCATTTAGATTTAACCCAAGAAGAATATTCTACTATAATTTACCAATTTGGGAAGTCAGAAGTAGAATACGAATGGCTGATTAGAGATTGTCGAAAGGCTATTTGTCTTGCCCAAGCTAGTGACATTGTAGAGTCTTGCCTTACAAGGCAGGATGTCAATCCGATGCACCTCACGGAGCACGATATTGATGTTAGTATTCTAATCCATAAATTGCGTAAAGCTTATGGAGTATCTGTGGAAGCTTGGCAATTGTTTGACAAGGGAGTTTCGACAACGCTTCCTCTGAAAAAAATAGTAGATGTAGCAATCGCAAAAAATCCAGAAAATCGTATGATTCTGAGTCAAAATATGCTAAGACTAATTGTTAGTGAGTAATATTATATATTCGATATTTAGATTCACAGAATCATGAAATGTAATAGCAAATAAAGCCAACGTTTCTTATTTCGCTGGCGTTGAATTTTACAATCTAACATTATTTTGTCTATAATTTATTTTCCAATCATATTTCCCCTCTGCGACATCGCCCACCTCATTGAGTGTGTGGCGATGTTTTATTTCGTCAAATGGCTGTCGGCATTCCGCATAGCTACAAAGCCATACGCCAATGGCTTTCTGTTGTTCGGCAGTTTCGCCATATTCTTGCATCACGCTCTTGATGTCGGCGGCTTCGGACGGGGCAAAGAACGACTGGTGCTGTTCCGTGCCGAAATGGATAATCGCTTGGATTGCCCGTTTGAAAACCTCGCTTGTATGAAAGAGAAAATCGGCAAAGGCATTTAGAAGTTTGCGGCTGATTGCCAATGCGCTTTCCAACAGGCGGATAGTCTTGTCTTTTCCCTCTGTGGCTTCAAGTATCGCTTGGCTGATGCGCTGATGCTCACCGTCCTTTTGCTCCTGAAGCTGTCGTACCACCTTGTCCCGTTCCATAGTAAGCGAGCGGTTCAGTACCAACGTCCTGTCACGCTCGGTTTCGGCTTCCTGTTTTTCCGTAACCAACGCCTTTGTCAGTTCCTCCACCTTGTTTTTTACGGCATTGGGAAAGGCTTTTCTGATGCGCTCGTTCTCGGCTTTCAGCTTGGCGTTTTCCTTTTCAACGGCTGCGGATTTGCCAACTCCTACAATTCTGCCGACACTATCCAAAATGCTGTCCATTTTCGCCTTGCGCTCGTCTTTGAGTTGCTTTTCCTTGTCGGCAATCTCGTTGTCAAGTGAAAGTCCGTACTGCTCTTTTGCCTTGTTCTCTCCCTCAATGGTCTGCCTTTCCGCTTCGGCTTTCTTTTTGGCTGCAAGGGCGGCTTCCTTTTCTGCTTTGGCTTGCTCGGTTTCCTGCTTCTGCTTGGCGATGATGTAGTCCGTGCGCTCCAAATGCTTCTTGTCTGTAATCTCCTTTGAGATGCCCCTTTCCATTTCCAGACACTCCGCTAACAGCGTCTGCATATCGCTCATGTCTTTCTCGTCCAGCTTGCAGGATTTTCCGGTGTCGTGGTTCATCCAGTCCCAGACGATATGGGCGTGCAGGTTGGGCTTCCATGTGGCGGTGTCTCCGGGTACACCGTAATGTCCCTCGTCACGGTGGATGAATATCTGCAATGCCGTGATACCCCAACATTGCTTGCACACCTCACAGAAATGCTGCAGCTGTTTCATCGTGGTATCTTCCTTGATTACGACAACTCCCTCTTTGATTGGGGTGCTGCCACGCACAATGGTCACCTTGCCCGTCTTCTTGTTTACACGTTTCCGGTCTTTGGTCTGCATCGCCCGTCCCGTCTTCTCCTTGACCATTGCGGCTATCTGATTGTAGTAGTCAGCCAATGAGGTATCGCCAATTTCAGGTGCTACCCATGCCTCGTTTCTCACCGTAAGTTCAGTACGGATGTAGAGGTTTTCCTTGCGGATATTGGCGAGATATTCCGCTAATCGTCTGTTATGCGGTCCACTGCTTCTGACGAGGCAGGGCTTTATGTTGATTGATGTCTTTTGTGCCATTGAATTTGCGTGTTTGGGTTTCTTAATGGGTTATTAGGGCAAAGCCTTAATCGGTGGGTGCAGGGAGAGGGTCACTTCCTGCTCGGGGTTCTCAGGGGTCGAGACCTCTGAGCGGAGTTTCCAAAGAGAGGGTCACTCTTTGGTCAGGGGCGTTGGGGGCTGACAGCCTCCGACCGGGTTCTTAGGGCAGAGCCATAAGTGGGACGGGGCAAAGCCCAGCCCCTCGGGAGAGCCCACAACTTCGGGAGCGCAGCGGAGAAGTTATAGTGGGCTATACCGGGACAAGTCCGGTAGCTCACACCCTGCAAGCAGAGTAACGTCCGAATTTGCGTCCTGCGCCTTTCATTCTCCCTGCGCCTTATTCCGCATACTCTCCGACAATCGTTCCATCCTGCGCCTCTTTGGGGTATTTCGCGCCATTTCTTTGAGGCACTCCGTCCCCACTGTCTATGAGAGGAAGATTCCCGTCTTCGTCCGCCACACGAATATCAGGCGGTGGATTATGGCTGTCGCCATCCGGTCTGTCGGCTGACGGGGCGGAAGTTTCAGACGAACAGAGGGAAGAAGAAAGGACTGCCGCGCCTGCCGCTATGCTGTCCGCTTCCTGCCCTCTGGACTGGCTTTCATCCGGTGCGGCATCCTGCCCGTTTTCTGACAGTGAGCCATCGGAAACAGGTGTCCGCACATCGCCCGTCTGTCCTTTGGCGGTTGCCGAAGGTCTGACATAATGGGGGTTGGTTGTGAGGACACCCCCGACATACCAGCCTGTGAGGAAATGCAGGGAATGGACGGAAGTGCGGTTGTTGGTTCGGGTGGTCAGCATACCCAACCTGTTAAAGTTGTCGATTAGCTTGCCGATGGTCTTGCGGTTGCAGCCTAAAAACTCCGCCAGTTCCACATCGGAAGCTGCCACCTGTCCCACCTCCAAAACAATCTCAACGCCCTTGATTTTATAAGCGGTTCTCACTCGTGCCGCATCGGTCATCAGCCGGTACAGGCACTTCTGCCTGAAAGCGGAAGATTTGCCTTCCAAAAGAAAATCCCACTGCCCGGCTGAAAGGATGGCGCAGTAGTGTATGGTTTGTATCTCTTTGCACATGGTCTATGATGTTATGGTGTTACAATGGTCATCTATCTGCCTAAACCATATCCGCGTTCAGCCATATAATACTCCCGGTCTGCCGCTATGCGGTTCAGCACGTCCTGCAGACGGTCAAGCTGTCCGCTGTCAAGCACCCGGATGGCGTTGATGGTTATCTGCTGTGTCGCTATCCTGCGGTGTTCGATGTTCGTCTCGTTCATCGCTCCGTCACCGTCCGCATGGACGGAACGGAGATAGGCATTGACCGCTTCCATCTGTTCTTTGGTTGGATATGGTGCTGCCCATTTGTCTTGGATGTAGTTAATCATCCGACTGACCGCATTAGCCAATATCGGGTCTCGCTGTGTGATAGATTGTATCAACTCTATTTCTTTCATACGAATATCATTTAAGTCAGGTTTTACGATTATTCATTCTATAGTTGATTTTGTTGATTTTGTTGACTTTGTTGAAGATGATTTCAAAAAGAGGGAAAAAGAAAAATAGAGATGCTGTACACAATCTTTTTCTTTTTTGGCAGGCAAAATTCTTTGTTGATTTTTGTTGATGGTGTTGTTGAATGGTACCCCCTTTATTTATATGCCTTCCCTTATATTTCATCATATTCAACAATCTCAACGGTAGTTTTTTAATTTTTCACGGGTAACGGTATAAAAGCGTCCCACTTTCTTGGATGATGCGGAATACTTCTGCCCCGGTAACACGGATATTTGATAGGTGGAGTAAGACAGCGCATTGGGTGCAGGCTCCAATTTCCAGCACTGCTGCAGAACATTCCTCACCTGATGGCGTTCCACCTTTACCATGGAATAATTGAACAATGCCAATAGGTCGTTGATACAGAAATCCACCACATTCACCTGCATTGTGTCCATGATGTCAAGTAACAGTTCTGCCATATCAAGCTCAATGCGGCTACGGTTGCAGCGGATGATTTTCTCCAATGCTTCCGTGCGGATAAGTGACGGAGCAAACCACATACGGCTTTCTTCTTTGGTAGTCAGATTCCGATGTTGTAGATAGTACAGAAATGCGGGTATCTCATCTTTCAATTTCTGAAGAAAGGAGGTGTCGTCCGTTACCAATCTACTAATCTTTCTTACCCAATAGCGTGTTTCTTCTGGCTCAATGTAAACAGGGAAATTTTCATTATTGGAACACAATACGAATTTAGCGAAGAACTGTACTTCATAACGGTCTTTGCCCTTAGCCTCCATCTTGTACGAGTGTGCCGTACTAAGGTTCTTCAATCGCTCGCTATCTTCCCTGCGGTTGAGTAACACCTCATCCACAACAATCATCAGTTTGCCTGCCCAGTCAGCATTAAACTGACTACGGAAGTCCTCATTGGTGTTGAAGGTCACATTCTCTTGAAACAACGCTTTCAGAAAATTCAGGAATGTACTTTTACCCGTGTTTCGTTCTTCCGACACTAATAGAAGTATTGGTAACTTCTGTGTTGGTTTTAGGTACAACAGTTGAAGATAATCCATTCCCAATTCATATTGCTCACTAAAGATGTGTTCAATCAATGAATGTATATGTCCAAACTCACCTTCTTTGGGGATGTGGGTTATTGGCTCATAGAGATTATAAAAGTTATTCACGTTCAAACGGTAATCTGTATGACTGGGCATCGTGCAGAATCCGTCATATTTCGGAATGAGTGCCGCTTCATCCTTGCCGTGGTCTAATCGGAATACGCTCATTTTCCATTCAACCCGCATTTTGCGGAAAGAACCATTCATCATTGGCTGATTGATAATACGAAACAAGGTTGTGCCTATACGGACATACTCTTCTCCGATATTCTCAACTTCTCCATTTGTAGGAGCCACAGGAACATTGTCAATCTTTTCCATAATCAGATATTCTATTAGTTTCCCCCAAGATGCGCTTCACGTCTGAGAGGCGGTATCTTACTTTGTTGCCTACCTTGATTGCTTTAAGGTAATTGCGCTTGTTCCAAAGCCATAAGGTGGTGTCGCATACACCACACATTTCCTTGACTTCCTCACGTGTCAGTAGCTTATCTTCATTGGTGGCTTTGAGTGCAATTGCCACCTCATTCACCGCACGGTTAATAAGCTCATTAGAGAAGTGACGTAAGTCTTCACTCGTAATCTCCAATTTGATATTAGCCGTGCTGTTGGAGATGATTTGCATTAAATCTGTCATAGCATATATGTACTGCCCATAGTCCGACACAATCACTTTGGCAGCATTATAAATGATTGTGCCACCGCTCCGACATTGGAACGATGGCACAAAAGTATAAATGTAATTCGCTATAATTTAGTAATTTGCATTTCGCTATTTTCGCCGAAATACAGAACGAAAGAAACGAAATGTAAAGCAATTAATTGGGTTCATCTGAAAATGGTTTTATCTCAATGTCAACACTGGATTTTGAATAAGTTGGTCTATAACAGGATGGTAAATAGCTCCATCTGTAACCGCTGTGATTGTCGTGACTTTATTACCTCCATCCTTCGATGAAGCACCGCAATGGTAAATCTGTTCTTCTGGAGTTTGATAATCAATGACTATATATCTGTCGTGGAATATACCCCCAGACGTTTGCAACGAAATGGTGACATTGGGATATTCCCGACAGAAATCGTTAAACTCGGTTTGGTGCAACCGATTACCGATATTGTCAGAGAATACCACAACATTCACATTAGCTGGAATATCTTTGAGAAGTACCAGTGTCTTCAATCCGATGTAATTATCAACCACAAAAATCGTTTTCTTGGCGGTGGCATAAATATGTTGGTAAGCCAAATCCGATTCAACTGGCTGACCGTTGAGTATCATCCAACCTCTCCTTACTGAAGGATTGCCAAAATCAAGCATGACATTTGCCAGTTCCGACTTTGTCACTACATTACCAAGTGTATCTATAATATTGGCAACCTTGTCATCAACAGCAGATAGAGATTTACGCAAGTCAAGCAGGTCTTGTGTGTTTTGGGTTGTCTGCAAAGACAGTTGCAAATATTCCCTTTGTCCTAATAATGGCTGATTATCTACGATATAGTCTTTCATCTGCTTGAAGATACGAATCAAAGCTTTGCTTTGTTTGGTTGCTAAATCTCCTCTCAGCACTGTCATAAGCATATATATTCCTTGTTCGGTGAAAGCATAAGGGTTGTATCTACGACCGCCCCAACTTGAGGTGGAATTTTTGCACCTCAAGATTTCACACTCTTCATCGGACAACTGAAACATGAAGTCTTGCTCAAACTTTTCAATGTTGTTCTTCACTTGGCGATTAAAATCTTTGGTGCTATAGCCATAGATGTTGGCTAAATCCATATCCAGCATTACACGAACACCTCTGATGTTGTATATATAGCCTTTCAGATATTCGGCATTGATTTCTTGGGTGATGATGTCTTTATCCATATCATTAAATTAAATGAGTTCATGCTTTTAGTTATTTACTTCTGCGAGGTAAGCCTTCCACTCATTGATAAGCGACCGTTCAATACCATTGTCTTTTATTTTCCCTCTGCTCGTACTGTCATTCAACTTCTTGATAGAAATTTGAAGGTTACGCACGGTTTTCAAGTCGCAATTAGGAAGTTCATTGGCAAGCAGTTTATGAAATGTCGTCACATCACAGCCTGTCAGAAGACCTTCCTCTTGGAGGGCAAAATATAATCGTGCCAAATCAGTGCCTGTATGCTGCGTTGAAACTCTCAATTTTATCTTCTCCAAAATCATTTCTTGATTTCCATGAAGATAGTCTTTCAATGTGCGTGATGCCTGCTCACCTGTTGGCGATTTTTCTTCTATTGGTTTATCATTAACGGACAACCCCTTAATAGTTGTTTCTACCACACAATCATCCTCAATAGCCTGTTTCTCCCGATGAAAATCCTGCCAATCTTCTCTTGTCCGCATTTTATTACGAATACTACTGTTGATGACTACTTTAATCATTAAAGCGGCTATCCTCTTCTCAAAATAGTTGTTCGCAGGGTTATGTGTTTCAGCTTCCAATTGGGTAACCAAAGTTTCATAGCACTTACCGTAATAAAGCCATGCCAACATTGCAGGAACTATTGAATCGTTTTGCAGATTGTGAAACTCCTCAACCAATAATCTTGCAGCATCGGCATCTGCCGAATAACTTTGCAGACGATATTCGTTGGCAAGGTCTCCATGACACTCACCGTGATACTTATGCATCATTTGAGGGGCGAGTTTCCATCCTAATTTGAAAATCTTTTGTAAACCTGTTGCCGATTTGTTGTTCACTTCGGCAACGAATCTGTCATATTCTTTTGGATGGTTGTTGAGCCATTCTTTAATATCCTGTTTGAATTGTTCGAAATCTTGCTTTGCCATAATCTTTCGCCTTATTAGTCCAACAAGTGAACAAGTTCTTGTTTCATTTCCTCGTCTATCTCCCTATATCGGCGGAATGCCTTGCTACCTTCCTTGTGTCCCGATACCGAAGAAACGAGGTCTGGGTCTTTCACTTTCTTATACATATTACCAATGAATGTTTTTCGGGCAGTATGCGTGGTTACGACTTCATACAAGTACTTTTGCTCAGGATTGCGAGTGAGTGGGTTAAGCACTGTGACCACCCTGTCAAGTCCTGCCAACCGGAACGCTTCTTTAATGGCTTGATTATATTTCTGCTCTGATATAAAGGGAAGTAGAGTTGTTCCTGTATAATCTTTGTAGCGTTCAAGTATGGTTTTCGCAACACTATTCAGCGGCACTTTTATTGTTCTGGGATTATGACTGCGCGTCTTTTCTTGTATGTATTCTAATGCTCCATTCACAATGTTTTTCTTTGTGAGCTTATAAAGGTCGCCTACACGACAGCCTACAACGGACTGAAACACAAAGATGTCACGTTGAATGGCAAGTTGTGGACGAGCAGACAAATCAGCCTCAAACAATTTGTTACGTTCTTGAAGTGTAATATAAATAGGTGTTCCATAAAGACATTCTTCTAAGGGGAATTTGTCAAACGGACGATTGGTGGTCTTTCCTTGATTATAGCACCATATAAAAAAGGTTCGTATGCGTGAGAAACTATCTATAAGAGTGTTTTTGCCTCTCGGCTGAGGAGTCCGCTTCTCGGGAATGGTCTCGTATATATCAGGGTATTCTTCCGCATAAGTGTATTCGTTCTCCATAAAGTCCCACATATCGGCAAGTGTTTCTTTGGTTATGGTATGGATGTCAAGGGAAAAGTGCTTCATTCCACGTCTTGTTTTTCTGACAAATAATTCATAGCGCATGAGTGCCCTTTTTACTACACGAAAGTTCTTCTTCCGTACTTCCGAAAGACTATGCTTCTCCAAAAACTCATCAAAAAGTTCGGCAAAAGTAGGCGGATTCTCTATTGCCAGTTCTTCTTCTGTTTTATACTTTTCGGGATGATGAAATTTATCTATGACTTCCCCGAGCCATTCACTTCCGGCATCCTCCTTGTATTCCTTCTCAATCATTCGGGTCAATGCCTGCACTTTATGGTTCAAGTCCATCTTTTCGTTTTCCGACACCAAAGCTACACGGTCTTTATAACCTTGTCGTTCAACACTCCAATGATTGGGGTTGATGACAAGTTCACTTGCTGCCTTGATGTCTTTCTTTCCATCACGCAAACGAAAATAGATGGTAGCCTTCGTATCTATGTCGTTCTTCTTGGCAGTCTTCCGTATGAATGCAGTTACTTTCATGGACTTCGATTTTATTTCTGGATTGAACACTGCAAAGATAACGAATTGTTCCCAAAATGTTCCCAATTATCCCGGAATAATTTCAATCTCATTAAATTTAATTTCGTTTATTGCTATTTATAGAACATTGAAATATAACGATATAGCGGTTATATTGCCATTAAGTTAGAGTTGTTCCCATTTGCTAATATTTAATATTTCAAATGCGGGTCTGGGTACTGAAGAGGTTGTGTCAAAACGTTGGCACAACCTCTTTTATATTTTACAGTTCTGCTATATTTTCTTTTGGCTATGCTGCTTTTTCCTCATGCATTTGGCAACAAGTTGCTATATTCCAATTAT
>NZ_JAPQKZ010000034.1:0-80171 GCF_027257075.1 Bacteroides sp. LFL-34
CACTCTTTATTATCTGCTACTAAAATATAACAATTTACTGATATTCAATACAATAAAAAGTCAAGTTGGGATAATATTTTGGTTTGGATAACTTCTGTTATCCGAAATTTCGGATAACAGAAGCGATTCCTCACTATAATTTTCATGAGAAATGGCATACAGGTAATTAGGGACTAATGTTGTACATAGCAACATTATAATAATTAGAATTCTCATAATCACTTATATATTATTATTTATTCTTCCGATCAATTTTAATACGAAGTCCGGAAATCTTAAAGTCAACATTTACTGTCTCTTCGATAGCATTCAAAATGACAGCTATATCGTCATATCGATATAAACTGCCTGTGAAATGAAGTTCTTTCAATGATTTATCTAAGAAATCAACATCTACATTATACCACAATGCAAGTTCTTCCATCAGACTTCCCAGACTCTCATCATAAAAAATAAAACGATTAGAATGCCAAGCGGTATTTAATAACAAATCTTTATTTTCAACTGATAAAAGATCCGTAGAAGCATCCCATATGGCTAGCTGTCCTGGTGATAGTTTATGCAACTTTTGAGATTGAGTATAAATTCCAATGCTACCCTGCACTAAAGCAACTTCAACTTTTCCTTTCACACGAGACTTCACATTAAACGCCGTCCCAAACTGCTGTATCAAAATTCCTTGAGTTTCTACTTTAAATGGATGTAATGAATCTTTCGCTATTTCAAAAAAGGCCTCCCCTTTCAATTCTACAGTTCGTTCATTCATACCTTTAAAACTAACCGGATATTTCAACTCTGATAAAGAATTCAAATGTACCCTTGTTCCATCTGATAAAGTTAATCGAAATTCTCCTCCACGAGGAACAGACAAAGTATTCTGTTGACTTATTTCCACTTTTGATGTTTCTGGGATATGATAAACAATCATCCCATCATACTCTCTTGCAATAGGTGTATCACCTATATAAATCCAATGTTCTTGCCCTGATTTTTTCAATTGTTTAGCACTACCATCTTCTAAAGTCAATATTGCTTTTGACTCTCCAGGAGTTATTCGTGATGCCTCATAGTAAAAATAGAGTCCTCCCCCTACAGAAAATAGCAATATCAGTAGAGCACAAGCAATCTTCAACCAACGACGAGAAAAAAAGCCTATTTTTCTTTGCGTTGATATCCTTCTAGTTCCCTTATGTAAAGAGGTCCATACTTTACGGAAAGCCTCATCCGATTTAGCATCAAAACGATGATATTGACGATAATCCTCAACAGCAGTCTTATCCAAGTTGATTTTCTGAAAAAAACGCAGATGAGATTCATCCTCTTGCAACCATTTTTTTAGAATTTGGTCTTCTTCTTTAGATAAACACCCGACCAAGTATTTAACAATTAGTTTTTCAATCTCCATACTATCTAATTATCATTTGTATTACACAAACGATTATAGATATAAATCGAGGTACAAGAAAAGAATAAAAAATGAGGTATCTGGATATTTTTTTTGCAATTTCTCTTTCAGATTGTTCCGAAGAGTTTTCATTGCACGTTTCTTTTGAGTTTTAACAGTTTCTATTGACAACGATAATTTTTTAGCAATAGCATCATTATCATAACCTTCCAGATGTAACAAGAATATTTCCCGACAACGTTCCGGAAGTAAATCAATCTGTTTAAATAGTAAGCGAAAAACTTCTTCTTTCTGAAAAGAATCATCCGACAAGAAACGATTTGCAGTCAAAGCTTCTTCAATATAACGACTTTCTACATTTTGATGTCGCAAATAATCAAAAGCCGCATTTCTTATCGAAATATAAAGAAATGAACGAAAATTCGCTTGCGAAGGAAATATACGATTTTCTTCCCACAAAGATGCAAATACATCTTGTACGATATCTTCAGCTATATCTTCACGTTTCGTATATTTTTGAGCATAACATACTAATATCCCGTAATAATCACTGAACAATCTTTCAAATATATCTTTCCGATTAATAGAAAAACCAGGCTCACGTATCATTTAGCAAGTTTTAGACAGCAAATATAGAAATAAACGATAGAAAAAAACAATAAATAAACATTAAATCATATTTCAGAATTAAGAATATTCGAACACTCTACACCGTTTACCTCTTTCAGGATTTTCTGAATTTCTTGAAGAATGCTCTCAACCTTTTCATTTATTTCCGTAGAAAAGTCCTCCCCACGCCTTGCCTCCAACCAACTCAGTAGAATTACAGCATTCCCAGCTCCAATCAATGTAAAAAGAGGAAGAAGTTTGTGAGCTATTGCAGCTATTTCATCCACCTCCTTAGCATTTAATGCCTGCACCATCCGGTCAGCACTCTTTTGTGTTTCCTCTATAAATGTTTGGATAATGGAATGTGTAGCTTCAGGATCATCCTCCGAAAAAGAAGTGAGGGCATTTACATTTAGTTGCATATCTTCTGTTATATGCGCTTCATCGGTCGAAAGTTGACCTTCATTTACTGTTAGCAACAATTCCTTTACTGTAAACGGTTTATGCAAACAACCGGCAAAACCATGTTCATGTAAAGCGGCTTTATCCATTTCACTACGGGCAGTCACAGCAATAACAGGGATTGTTTTTGCTTGTGGTATATTAGAAGCCCGTAATAGTTTTACCAGATCAAACCCGTTAATGGCAGGCATTTGTATATCTGTCAGCAATACATCGAAGACGGAAGAGCGAAGTTGTTCAATCAGCTGTTCCAGCTGTTCACAGCACACTGCATCAATACCATGCTGTTTCAACATGGCGGCAGTCAGATTCAGCTGAATCTTATCGTCATCAATCAAAAGCACACGAATGACTTTCATGGGAGGAATGGCAGCCGACTGTTTGAGAGCGTATGGACTTTCATTCTCCGAAGATTCACTTTCCGGAGATTCGCTCTCTGCAAGGAATTTACCTACCGGATAAAGAGGTAAAGTTACAGTAAAACAGCTCCCTTTTCCTAATGTGCTTTGCACGTCAATGGTTCCTTCAAGCAAAGTTACCAATTTCTTCACAATAGAGAGTCCGAGTCCGAAACCTTCTTCCCCCTGCGCACCGGAAAGACGTGTAAATTCTTGGAAGATACGTTCACGATCTTCTGATGCCATTCCTTTTCCTGTATCGGCAATGGCGATGGTTAACTTAGAAGAATCATAACTGGCTGTCAGGCTAATTTCTCCTTTTTGAGTAAACTTTACGGCATTGGACAAAAGGTTGTTCACAATTTGCCGGAGTCGCAAAGGATCACTGATATATCTTCCATTCAGTTCCGGGACGACGTGACATTGCAAGGCTAAACCTTTGGCAGCGGTCAAAGGTTCGAAACTGACATAAATTTCGTCGAATAGCTGGGAAGGGTTAAAGGTTACGCGATTCACTTCCGCTTTATTGAGATCAAGCCGGTGGAAATCAAGCAAGTCACTGACTAACTTCAATAAATGTTCTGAAGAACTTTTCATATTGTCGAGGTAGAATCGTTGCCGTTCATCTTCTGTCAATCGGGACAGGAGTTCGGTATATCCCATAATTGAGCCTAACGGAGCTTTAAAATCATGGGTAATGGCAAGCATTAATTTTTCACGGGCGATCAGCAAATCTTCCGCCCGTTTATTCGCCACCTCCAATTGCTGGCGGTAACGGTTGCTACGGGAAATATCCCGCATAATCAATATCAGGAAAAAAGCCGATAATAGTACGGCACCAACCGCGATACCGCCGATGATACGTGCCGACCGCATCCTCACTTCCTGCTGAAGTTCGGCATCCTGACGGGCACGCAAGGTCATTTCTTCCTCATACTGTTTAATCAAGCTATCCATCCGTGCCGTCAACTGCGTATTCATCCGCTGGTACTTTGTACTGGTACGCCGGATTGTTTTCCTCCGTTGCAACCGTTTTTCTTCGGTAGCCATGCGGATTTTCTGCTGAAGAGAATCTTTAGAAGTGGTCGGTTGGAGAATGGTATCAGTGGCTACTTCCAACGATGTATTTACTAATACGGCACTGTCTTGTTTAGAAGGGGAAAACACTTCGGCGAGTCGTTTGAAGAATCCCTTCTTTTTAGGAGTAGTGATTAACGAGTCACGTTTGGTGATGACCCGATGTTGTACCCGTTGCTGGGTAATCACAGAATCCTGTTCGGATATGATTTCTTCGATTTCCGAAGCAGAGAGAAGGCTGTCGTTTGCCTCACTTAGCACCCGCAACATCTGAATCGTGTTTTGATCTTTCTCATGGAGAAGGGTCAATAAACTGTCTGTTCTTAAATTCTGTTGATCGTCGGCGGCCGACAATGCTTCCATCTCACGATGTACAAACACCAGCGAGAAAAGGAGGATCGCCAGCAACAAAGTGTAACCGGCGGTTATTTTCAACTTTGTAAAACGGAAGGAAGCCATTGGGGTTAAGTATTAAGTTTTAATTATCAAGTATTTAGCATCAGGTTTTGGGGTGAGGTTCGGGGAGTTTCGTCATGTGATGAAAACGCCACCAAAGCATCAATCCTGCGCTCGTCAAACCAAAAGGAAATGCCATCCAGACACCTACTACTCCCCATCCCATGACAAAGCCGCAGAAATAACCTACAGGAAGAGAAATAATGAAATAGGCGACAAAGGCGATAATCATCATTAGTTTTACATCTGAAATTCCACGCAAAGCATTGGCGAAAGTAATCTGCAGTCCGTCGCCAAACTGGTAAATGAGGAAAGGGAAGATTAGAGAGGTCACCATAGCAGCCACTTCCTGACTGTCGGTAAACCAGCCTCCCAAGTAATTCCGGCAAAGGAAGACAATCAAAGAAAGCACAACGCCCAATGTCATCATCAGATGAAAACCTGCATAGGCAGAACGACGTACATTAATGATATCATTCTGACCTTTGAAGTTACTGACACGAACAGCCACAGCAGCACCCATACCGTAATACATCATAAATGTAAACTGCGAAATAGCCAGCATAACCTGATGAGAAGCCAGAGCGATAGTACCCAGCCAACCGATCATGATCGCACTTAGACTAAAGGAGGCTGTCTCCATTCCCATTTGAAAAGCAACCGGCCATCCGAGACCATTCAAATGCCCAAATACAGCTCGTGACCATCCCAAACGGAAAAAGCCAATCTTATAGCGGACAAAACGCGGACTACGCATAAAGATGATGATAAATATAATCACCATCACGATACGCGAGAACAGCGTGCTGACACCTGCTCCCAACAGACCTAACTCGGGCAATCCGAGCTTTCCATAAATCAGGATATAGTTTCCTATGATATTCAAGACATTTCCACCAAGCAATATCCACATAGCGGTTTTTGTATCCGTAATTCCGTCTGTAAACTGCTTGAATCCATTGAAAAGCATGACAAACACTAGTGAAGCGAGCAAAACAAGGTAATACGGTTTAATCAGGGGAATCAATTCTTCCGGCTGTCCGAGACGTTCTATATTTAGATAAAGAACAGTCATACAGACAGTCAGCAGCAATGCAACCATCAGGTTTGCCAGCAAACTGTTGCGTAAAGCCTGTCCCGCAGGGGCATACTGGCGGGTTCCATACAAACCTCCCACAATGGGAGTCAGCCCATACGAAAAACCCGTACTGAAAATAATCGCCAGATTGAACACATTATTGACGAAGGAAGCTGCTCCCAGCTCAATCGTACTATGATGCCCGATCATTAACGTATCCGCAAATCCAAGAACGATTACTCCTATTTGACCGATCACAATCGGCAGTCCGAGAAAAATTAGTGCTTTATAATGCTCTTTATATGTACTATAAATATGTCTCATTTACTTTTCCGTTACCTAAACGTATCTCCATTTTCAGGCAAAGGGACTTTCCCCTTTCACTGATAGATTATAAAAAGGGAGAATTTAATTTTGTTGTTTCTTATAATATAGTATTACTCCGTTCTCCTTACGGAAAGCAGATTGAGCTACCGCCCGCAATTGTTCAGCCGTGACAGACCGATAACGATCGACCTCTTTTTCCATGTCCTCCGCCCGGCCAAGCAATTCGTACCAAGCCAGGTTGGTTGCCACATTCAAATAATTGATGTTGCCGAATATCTGGGTGGACTCAAATTTGTTCTTCACTTTTTCCAGTTCCTGTTCGTCAACCAATTCTTGCTGCAACAGTTCCAGTTCTTCCCGCACTGCCGCTTCCGCCTGTTCCAGGGTGACACCTGCCGAAGGTTTACCACTAATATGGAATAACCCCGCATCTACACTGCCGGAAATATAAGCATCTATACTCGAAAATAATTGTTTCTGTTGTACCAAACGCTGGTTCAACCGGCTGGAACGTCCGTTGCTCAACACATCCGACAAAATATCAAATGCATAATAATCCGGATGGCAATGGGCAGGCATGTGGTATGCCATAAATAAAGAATCGAGAGGAACATTTCTCTCTACCGTCAGCCGCCGTTCTTCCGTCTGTTCCTGTTCTTGTGGCAGGTTCCGTTGAGGAACTTCCCGACGAGGAATAGAGCCGAACCATTTTTCTGTCAAAGCAACCGCCTCTTCGAAAGAGATATTACCGGTCACAGCTAATATGGCATTATTAGGAGCATAAAAACGGAAAAAGAATGCCTTCACTTCTTCCAGCGTAGCATTGGCAATATGCGACAACTCTTTTCCGATAGTAGGCCATTGATAAGGATGCGTCTGATAAGCCAGAGGACGCAAAAGATGTCCGATATCCCCATAAGGCTGATTCAAACATCGCTGTTTGAATTCTTCCATTACTACTCCCCGCTGTACCTCCAGACTCCGTTCTCTAAAATCAAGACTCAACATCCGGTCGGATTCCAACCAAAAGCCGGTTTCTACATTCTGACGAGGTACAGTGAGGTAGTAATTGGTTATATCATTATTCGTCCAGGCATTATTCTCTCCACCCGCCAATTGAAGCGGCATATCATAATCGGGAATATTCACCGACCCTCCGAACATCAGGTGTTCGAACAAATGGGCAAAACCGGTATGTTCGGGATCTTCGTCGCGAGCTCCCACATTATATAATATATTAAGGGCAACCATCTGCGTACTTTCGTCCTGCGAATGTACCAGACGTAACCCATTATCAAGAATATGCCTGTTGATTTTCATATATTTCAGTCAAGTATTGTCACCTTTGTTATTTTTACATCTTCTTCGGGACGATCGCTACGGTCGGTTTTCACCTGCTGGATTTTATCCACAATATCCAGACCTTTCACTACTTCACCGAACACAGTATATTCGCCATCCAGATGCGGAGTTCCTCCCACCGTTGTATAGGCTTCAATCTGTTCCGGAGTGAAATGAAATTCCGGTTGTTTAGCTGCCATTTCCTGTGCCTCTGCAAACAACTTTTCCTGCAAATCATAAAGACCGTTTTCGTCATTTGCTTTTCGCATCTTATAAATTTCCTTCATGTGTTTCTGTGCCAGCGTATTGAAAATAACATTAATCTTATTCTCATTCATCTGGCTTTCCATACCCAGCAAGGTAGAGTCATTGAACACCTTACCTGTCACGATATAGAACTGACAACCGGAAGATTCTTTCTTCGGGTTCACATTATCTCCCTGACGGGCAGCGGACAAGGCACCTTTCTTATGGAAATATTTAGGATATACAAATTCAGCGGGAACAGTATAACCTACGTCTCCGGTACCCAGCATTTTTCCTTTCGGTGCATTCTTTGAGTCCGGATCACCGGCCTGAACCATAAAATCTTTGATAACACGATGAAACAGTGTGCCCTCATAAACTCCGTCCTTCACCAGTTTGATAAAATTATCACGATGTTTCGGTGTCTCATTATATAGTTTCACCTCAATGTCTCCTAAAGTTGTTTCAATCTTTACCAACGTTTCTTTATCCATGTCTCCTCCTTTTTTTGTTCCAGTTTTGCAGGCAGTAAGTCCACAAAACGATATGGTTAATATTATCAATAGAATCTTTTTCATAACACTTTTATTTAATTTAAGTTTGCAAATATACCACTTTCGCCTAAATCCTCTTACCTTTGTGACTTAAAAGAATCAAAACCTGACATGATGAGCTCCATATTGATCGTTGAAGATGATATCACTTTTGGAATGATGCTAAAAACCTGGCTAGGCAAAAAGGGCTTTGAAGTATCATCAGTGAGTAATATTGCCCGCGCCCGAAAACATATCGAAAGCCAAAACGTCGATCTGATTTTATCAGACCTGCGACTACCCGACCACGAAGGTATCGATCTGCTGAAATGGATGAATGAACAAGGCATGGACATTCCTTTAATCATCATGACTGGCTATGCGGATATACAATCCGCCGTACAGGCAATGAAACTGGGAGCACGTGATTATATAGCCAAACCGGTAAATCCGGAAGAATTACTGAAGAAAATTTCTGAATGTCTGCAGTCTGAAAAGAGTCTTGCTACTCATAACGTTGCTAAATCTTCTTCTAAAAAAGGTGCTTCTACTTCATCTAAAGATTCAACAGAAAATCATCGTGCTTATCTGGAAGGAGAAAGTGATGCAGCCAAACAACTCTACAATTATGTAGGTCTGGTAGCTCCGACCAATATGTCCGTACTTATCAACGGTTCCAGCGGAACAGGAAAAGAGTATGTGGCGCACCGTATTCATCAACTTAGCAAACGAAACGATAAACCGTTTATTGCCGTAGATTGTGGATCTATCCCCAAAGAACTGGCTGCTTCCGAATTTTTCGGTCATGTGAAAGGTTCGTTTACAGGTGCTCTGACAGATAAAACGGGTGCTTTCGTTGCAGCCAACGGTGGTACTATCTTTCTGGATGAGATCGGAAACCTTAGTTATGAAGTGCAGATACAACTGCTTCGTGCCTTGCAAGAGAGAAAAATACGTCCGGTAGGTTCTACACAGGAGATATCGGTAGATATTCGTCTGGTATCTGCCACCAATGAGAATCTGGAACAAGCCATTGAAAAAGGTACTTTCCGTGAAGACCTTTATCATCGTATCAATGAATTTACCCTCCGTATGCCCGATCTGAAAGAACGGAAAGAAGATATTCTGCTCTTTGCCAATTTCTTCCTCGATCAGGCAAACAAGGAACTGGATAAACACCTGATTGGTTTCGATGCAAAAGCATCGCAAGCTTTAATGAATTATCATTGGCCGGGAAACTTGCGCCAAATGAAGAACATCGTCAAAAGAGCAACTTTATTGGCACAAAGCAGTTTCATTACTTTATTGGAATTGGGGACCGAGCTTTTAGAAACTCCTGCATCCAGCAATACGAGCATTGCATTACGCAATGAAGAGACTGAAAAAGAGCATATTTTGGAGGCGCTACGCCAAACAGGAAACAATAAGAGTAAAGCAGCGCAATTACTGAATATTGATCGAAAGACTTTATATAATAAATTGAAATTATACAATATTGATTTGTAACAAGTTACGTTCTTGCATTTTCTCAAGTATTCTCATGCCTATGAGAAAATTTTCTCAATGCGATGAGAAAAAGTTCTCATTACTATGAGTATTTATTCTCATCACGGTGAGAAATGATTCCTTTTTGTAGTGCTCGAACTTATCTTTAACCGAATCTATCGCATTACCAGATATTATTAATTTTAATGCATATTCCATAGAATAAAATGACCCCCATGAATAAAAAAACATTATTACCCCTTGCATTTGTGCCACTCGCAGCAACCAATCTGCAAGCACAAAGCAATATGCAAATAGAACGCGCGGACAAACGTCCGAATATCATTCTCTTTATGGTAGACGATATGGGATGGCAGGATACTTCACTCCCATTCTGGACACAGAAGACACACTATAACGAATTGTACGAGACTCCCAATATGGAGCGGTTAGCAAAACAGGGAATGATGTTTACTCAAGCGTATGCCAACAGTATCAGTTCTCCTACCCGGTGCAGCCTCATCACCGGAACCAACGCCGCACGTCACCGAGTAACTAACTGGACGCTGCAAAAGAATACAATGACAGACCGTAAAGATAGCATTCTGGCAGTCCCTGACTGGAATTACAATGGAGTAAGTCAAGTGTCCGGCACTAATCATACTTTCGTAGGAACCTCCTTCGTGCAACTGCTAAAGAACAGCGGTTATCATACTATACATTGTGGAAAAGCCCATTTCGGAGCGATAGATACTCCAGGGGAAGATCCGCATCATTGGGGATTCGAGGTAAATATTGCCGGACATGCGGCCGGTGGACTTGCCAGTTACCTGGGAGAAGAGAACTACGGACATACCAAAGATGGGAAAGCGGTATCACTGATGTCTGTTCCCGGATTAGAGAAATATTGGGGAACGGAAACCTTTGTAACTGAAGCATTGACGTTGGAAGCCATTAAAGCACTGGATAAAGCGAAAAAGTATAATCAGCCTTTCTATTTGTATATGTCGCAATATGCCATCCACATTCCTTTGAACAAAGATATGCGCTTCTATGAGAAGTACAAGAAAAAAGGAATGACAGACCATGAAGCTGCTTATGCCACACTGATTGAAGGAATGGATAAAAGTTTAGGTGATTTAATGAACTGGCTGAAAAAGAATGGAGAAGCCAACAACACTATTATCATTTTTATGAGTGATAACGGAGGACTTGCATCCGAATCCGGATGGCGTGACGGCAAGCTGCATACACAGAATTATCCATTGAACAGTGGTAAAGGTTCTACTTATGAAGGCGGTATCCGCGAACCGATGATTGTCAGTTGGCCGGGAGTAGTAGCTCCGGGAAGCAAATGCAACAACTACTTGTTGATAGAAGACTTCTACCCTACTATTCTTGAAATGGCAGGTGTCAAGAACTACCAGACAGTTCAACCGATAGACGGTATCAGTTTCATCCCTCTGCTGAAACAGACAGGCAACCCAGCTAAGGGTCGGAGTCTTTTCTGGAATATGCCTAACAACTGGGGAAATGACGGTCCCGGAATCAACTTTAATTGTGCCGTTCGAAACGGTGACTGGAAATTGATTTATTACTATGGAACAGGAAAGAAAGAGTTATTCAACATACCTGATGATATAGGGGAAAGCAACGACCTTAGTGCACAGCATCCGGACATCGTGAAGAAACTTTCTAAAGAGCTAGGCAACTTTCTAAGAAAAGTAGATGCACAACGACCGACTTTCAAAGCGACAGGTAAACCTTGTCCCTGGCCGGATGAAATTAAGTAAATAGATTACCTAAATAAAAGAACTGTGGCGGGGAGTGTGGAATAATTCCACACTCCCCGCCACAGTTTCCACACACTCCACACATACTTCCCCACTATCCTAATTAGCATCATCTTCCTCATTCCCTTATTTATCAATCACTTATCATACATTATCTAATTTTGGCACGCGCTTTGATCTTTAATTAGACGTTAGCGAAAAGCAATAACCGATTCCTTAACACAAAGGTAGAGAATTGAAAACATATGTCTAATAATCATTAAAGCAAACGATTATGAAAAAATTAGTATTAGTAGTAGCAATGTTTATGTTTGTTTGTGGTGGTTCATTCCTTGTAAAGGCTCAGAGTTCTGCAGAAGCTGTGACAGCCCCGACAGAAATCAATGCAACAGTTGTCAATGATACAGTAGTAAAAGATACTGTAACTAAAGAAGACGCGCCTGCAAAGGCATCACTGGTTGCACTCGCCGCCAATGTCAATGATACAGTTGTCACAGACACTACATCAAAAGACAAACCGGCTGAGCCTGTCAAGGAATAACCTTGCCAACAACATGCAGGACATAGTCTGCCGAAGAATAGTAAGCACACTACAAAAAAAGCCATCCCTACTTTCGTCTATTCCGGGGATGGCTTTTTTATTATCCTATCTTCTTACAATTATTCTGTAGGAGTACTTGTTTCCAATATCGGATCTGTTTTCCAACTTGAAACAATATTTGCCGCCTCTGCTTCGAAGCTCTTTCCTGCCAAGGACACAAATGTCTTGGTATTACCATTTCCATTATTGAATAACCAATTAGCTACCATTCCATCCTTATCCTCACTCAACAACTTGCCGCTCTGCTCGGAGATCTGTTGATCCGACAAGGCTTTTGTCCAAATACGGGCATAACTGATAGCTCCGTTCAACCGGCGTTTACCATCAGACTGGCCGATGTAGAAATCAGAAGTAAGATTGATCTCTTTCAAATCATCCGGCGTACCGTTTGATAATTGAAGCGTTTCTCTGACACCATTTACATACAATGCAATCCGTTCGCTTCCGCTCTTACTATTATCCAATACCACAGCCACATCATACCACTTATTGGTTTCTATCTTAGTAGAGCCCTCATAGCGAATACTACCTTTATCATCTGCAGCAAGCTGAAGGAAACGTTCTTCATCATTGCTTCCTCCCTTATGCACGTCGACACGCAGCAGGAATTTCTTCTCTATACCCATCACCGTATTAATCCGGGCATTTCCATTGTCATTGCCATTCAACGACTCAATATTGAAACGAGCCTCAAATGTGATCGTACTCAAATTCTTTAGCGATTCATCTGCCGTACCATTATATTCAAACGGTACTTTAAAGTAATTACCGCTACCTAGGTTCGCTACTTTATCTGCCTGTACCACCGTAACGGTCAGACTTAATTCCTGTTCCGCTTCGTCTCTGACAAACACGGTAGTGATACCCGCTTTTTTACCTATTAAATTGAAACGAGTGTCATCCACCTGCTGAATAGCTACAATCTCTTCATCCTCTGCTGTCAGACTATAACCTCCGTTCCCTTTTTCTACCGTAATCATGATCTTATTGTTGACTCCCACTCTCGGTGTCAGGTTGGAGACATCGATAGAAATCGGATTTACCGTCACCTGAACTACTGCCTGTTTTCCTTTATGGTCTGTAAAAGTCACTGTTGTATGTCCGTTCTTCAAACCTGTCAAAGTATAGAAAGGACGGAACTGATCTGTATTAACCATGCTGACAACCGTTTCATCCTCCACCTCATAAGACAATTCATCATTGCTGGAAAAGTTTCCCATGCTAACAATCAGTTGCTTTTCACCGGCAACTTCCAAGATCACCTCCGGTTCATTCACTTCCAATTCAAATACACCTACATTCACAGAAATATTGGCAACTACTCCTTCTCCATCCATTACTTCGACGGTAGTGGCCCCATTCTGTGAGCCACTTTTTACAGTTATCAATTCGCCGGAAACGGTAGCCGTTGCAATGGCAGTGTTGAAACTTCTCACGGTATAGTTTCCGTTTCCAACCACTACATTCACTTTGGCTTCCTCATTCTGCCCGATACGTATTACCGGTTTGTTCACAATCAACTCTATCAAGTCTTTAGCCACATCGTCGTCGTCATCGTCATCACAACCTGTAACAGCAAACGATAATACCGACAAAAGCAACAGACACATATATGTATAGATTCGTTTCATCTGATTTTCTTTTTAAAGTTATACATTCCTACCGGTTTACCATCCGGGATTTTGTTCAATGGTCGGTGTCTTCTGCAACTCACTCTGGCGAATCGGGAACAGATAATGCTGAATAGAGAACGTACGTTCTTCCACGCAGAAACGCTCCATTCTATATTTCACACCGTCAACCGTAATGGCCCCATTCTCATCCTGCACCGGACGCATTCCGTTAATCATTCGCTGGCAACGGGGCAATGCACCGTTATTGGCAGCCCAGTATTTCTGTGTACGTTTTGAATTGTCACTCCCGCTCGATTTCCAAAGGCTTTCCTTTGCTAGCTCTTCCTTACTGGTGGGTTCCAGATACAAGCGGCAAGTCCACGGACGTTTTCCTTCATAAAAAAGTTCCACGCGACGTTCGCGCTGAATGTATTCACGCATCAACTGTTGATTAGTCTTTACTTCCGGCGGCATCGGTTTCATAAAAGAACGTTCACGAACCGTATTCACCAATTTATAAGCTTCATCGATATCCTCGCCCAATTCATTACAAGCCTCTGCATAAATATAAATAAACTCCGGAAGACGCCAGATGGCGGGCGCATTGATACTGAAGTTACCGGATTTGTTCCATGACTCCTGTTGGAATTTACGTAAATAATAACCGGTAGTAGTTGCATTGGTAGCACCAATCTTATCGGAACCACTCGCCATATTGATCGTTTTCGACTCGTTCTTATTATTACGGTAAGGAGCTCCGTGATAAATTACATCACGATAGAAACGCGGGTCACGAGTACCTTTCACATACGGATTAGTATCATCATAGCCACCTTTGCGGGCTTCTGCCGAATATACCGGATAGCCATAATCACCTACGATATATTCGTATTCATCCACTTGTTCCTGCACCGGTTGCTGGCGCGAACTTCCCTCACGGCTGGGCGGATAAATATCACCCTGCCATGCCTGATCCTTGCTCTTCGTCATAAAGAACACATACTCATTGGCAAAGGCATCCATATCATAAAACATATCCCACAAACGAGCATATACACGGCTGTCATTCAGATTACCGTCAGCCGGATCCTTGAAATCATTTGCATCATGTTTCGTATAGAGAGAATAACGCTTGGTTCCGCCGACTTCGAAATCCAGAACGGCTTTAGCCGCTTCTTTGGCTTTTCTCCAACGAGTAGCATCATAAGCATACTCATTTTCAAACACACGACGCAAGTTGTATCCATATTGAGAAGCACCGTTCCACAACGGAGTAGCCGCTACCCAGCGAACAAAAGAAATCAATCCCAGACAGGCTCCCTTATCCACACGACCAAAATTCTCGGAAGTTTTCACATATTTATTAGGAACCATGCCATAAGCAGTTTGCGCATCTGTCACAATCTTTTCAACCATCGAATGAACAGATTCTTTCTTGAAGTCCATATTATCTCCGGCATTAATCACACGGTCAATATAAGGAGCTTCGCCATACATACGCAATAACAGCATGTGGAAATAACCACGCATGAAATACATCTCACCGATACGGTTGCGAAGATCACCATCCTGCTGTGGGTTGTCGGGCGTGTTATACTTCTGTACATTTTCTATAATCAGGTTCGCTTTACGGATTCCTTCATAAAGAGCTTCCCAATATTGCCCTACACTACCGGGCAAAGAATTCGGGTTCCAGGCACCGTTATTGAAGTTATTCGTAATGTTTCCCTCTACGTTGGTTCCTTCACATTCGTCCGTAATGGCACTGTTGCTGAAGTGCTCGAAGAACACCAGCGGACGGTCTGCTTTCTTTGCAGCCGCGTATACGTCGGAAACCAGACCGTTCACTTTTTCGTAACGGGCAAAAACGTCCGCTTCCGTAATATTATCATCATCGTCCCGATCCAGGTAATCGCTACATGAAGTAAAGACCAACGGCAGGACCAATAAAGCAATTGCTGAAAATCTATATAACTTTTTCATATTTCTATCTTATTTAGAATGTTATATCAATACCAAAATTGAATACCTTTTGAATAGGATACCAGGAAGCTCCGTCTCCGGATTTCGTTTCCGGATCTATATCCACATCACCCAGTTTATCAAAAGTCAACAGATTCAGACCTTGTACATAGATACGTGCCTGTTGCACATGGAATTTACGTAATAATTTGGGTGATACATTGTAACCAATTTCCACATTCTTAAGACGCAGGTAGGAAGCATCATACAAAAACAAACTACTGTTTCCATTCTTGTTGTTATCATGTGTTCCATAATGCAATGCCGGATATTTGGCAGTAGCAGCCGTTTCCGGTGTCCAACGGTCCAGATGCATTTTCTTCACACGTCCGATCTTATCTTGTTCAAATTGCGGGAAGTCAAATACAGCAGCCCCATTCAACAGAATAGATGATTTTGTCGCACCTTGCAATAATACACTAAAATCAAAGTTCTTATACTGGAAACCGAAAGGAATACCGAACATCAGTTCCGGACTACGCGGATTTCCCATTGCTGTACGGTCTTCATCATCAATCACTCCGTTACGATCCAAATCCTTATAAACAACATCTCCCGGAATTAATTGTCCCCACGGCTGATAACCGATCTTGTTCAAACGGTCAGCCTCTTCCTGATCGGCTACAAAATGATCGAACACATAGACGAAGTTTTCGTATAAACGTTTACCGGTTTCTTTACGCCAGGAGTTCTTGCGGGCAACTTCCGCTTTATATTCCAAACGGTTGCGGGAGAAAGTCAGGTTCGGACGAATATAGTAACGGAAATCCTTTCCAATCTTATCATTCCAGCTCAATTCGATATCCACACCGCGGTTGCTTACTTCACCCAGATTCTGTAAAGCTGCATCTTTACCTACAATATCCGGATATCCCATGATACCGTCACTATTCATATCTGTAATAATGTCAAAACGATATTCATAAAATGCATCTATCGTCAATGCCAAACGTTGGTTCAGGGTAGTAAAGTCGATACCGACATTCAGTTTACGGGCTTTCTCCCAAGTCAGATTCGCATTAGCCAGATTACCTTCGGAAGTACCGCCTACATTCGTACCAAAGTTATTACCGAAATCATAACCGCTGCCACCACCGTAGAAAGCCAGATATGGGAAACGGCTGCTGACGTTGTCACTACCTACCAAACCATAGGAGGCTCTTACTTTCAGGAAGTCAATCCAGGAAGCCTTTTTCATAAATTCCTCTTCAGAGACTACCCAACCGATTGAACCAGCTGGGAAGAACCCGTAACGTTTGCCCGGAGCGAAGTTCTCGGAACCATTGTAACCGAAGTTAAATTCCATCAGATACTTCTGATTATAATAATAAGCAAAGCGTCCGGTGATACCCTGGCTATGATAAGCCAGTTCATTGTTAACAGTACGGTTACCACGGTTTGCCAATAACATGGCGGTCACTTCGTGGCGGTTGCTAAACAAACGGTTGTAATCCAAACGTGCCTGTATATAAGTACGTCCGTCAGAAGCGTTATGACTGAATCCGTTGCCAATAGTCTGGTCAATATCATATTTGTTACCCGTTTTGTAAGCACCCGTATAGTGTCCGCCTGCCATATAAGCATCCGAACCTTCGATCGGCATAAACGTCGCATATTTCGGATATTCACGATAACCGTCTTTGTAAGTATCCAGTTTACGATTAATCCAGCGTCCTTCAGAAGCATCATAAGAGAACATCACTTCCGCTTTTAATCCTTTCGTCAGAAATTCCATATCCAGATTCATGGCAAAACTACCATTCAGATACGTGTTCTTTTCATTCAGATAACCGGTACGGCTCAATTCACCCAGAAGATTGTAACGGTAGATATTGTCACCATAAAGCATTCCACGAGGATTTTGCTGAATGTATTCCTCATTCTGCGGATGCGCATTTTCTTCCACCAGGATGGGCAGATATGGAGGCTGGGTAGCACAGATGGTCATCAGGCGACCGGCTGTTGTACCCGGTGCATTACGGTCGGTAATACGGGCCCCCAAATCCAAACGGGTACTCAAATAACGATTAATGTTGATATCGATGTTCGAACGGAAGTTGTAACGGGTGAACTTGGTTTGCGAGTCATATTCACCGGCATTCGAATATTTGTAGTTACCGCCTTGTGAAAAGTAATTGGCCAATACATAATAACGTACCTTGTCCGTACCTCCACGGATGGAGAGGCTGACATCTTCCTGCAAACCGGGTTTGAAGGCAAAATCATAATAATCCCAGTCATATCCCAAACCATCGGAGTTGTCTCCTTTCGCACGGCGGAAATTGTCAATCGCCTGTTGAGAGAAAAGGTTCAAACTGCTGATGTCTGCACCCGTCATCTTGGCATCGTTCAATCTGGCTTCATTATATAAAGTTGCATAATCGGCAGAGCCTAAATATTCGGGGAAACCGATCGGCTGGTTAATACCGATAGAGGCTTTCAGGTTCACGGTTGCCTTTTCCGCTGCCTTACCACGTTTGGTAGTAATAACGATTACACCATTTGCACCACGGATACCATAAGCGGCAGTGGCGGAAGCATCTTTCAGGATAGTGAATGTTTCAATTTCATCCGGTGCGAGGTAACTCATGTCACGTTCGATTCCATCGACAATGACAATGGCACTCTGGTTACCGTAAGTTGCCTTACCACGGATAAACAATTCACTTTGATCCACACCCGGTTCACCACCCGCATACTGGTTTACAATCAACCCCGGCAGACGTCCGGCAAGCGCATTGTTGATATTGGCAGTAGGACTTTGCGTCAGATCTTTTGTCGTGATGGTAGCAACAGAACCGATCATCGTTTCTTTACGTTGTTTGGTATAACCTACCACAACCACTTCCTGCAAGGCTTTCGTATCTTCCTGTAGTAAGACAGTCAGTTCCTTCTTTGCACCGGGAACAATTTCCTGTGGCTGGTAACCCAGGTAAGAAAACACCAACGGAGCTTCCGCATAAGGCAGCTTCAATGTAAACTTACCATCCATATCTGTAATCGTACCTGCATTGGCCACCCCTTTCACGACAACAGACACACCGATCAACGGGTCATTTGTCGTCTTGTCCAATACCGTACCCGACACTGTTATTTTATGGTTTTGTGTGGCCTGCACCTTTGCCGTTCTTCCCGTTTGCGCCACACCCTGCAAAGGTATACCTGCAAGAAGAGTGCAAGAAACAGCCACCAGACAAATATTTCTTTTTATATGTATCATCTTTCTTTTCGATTTTCTATGTGTAATAAATCAATCTTATTCCTCTGCTTTCTTACCGAAATCCGGTCCGACCCAGTTGGCCTTTTCCGTTGCTTTACCTTGTACCCAGTCTTCATAACGAGCACGGATTTCAATCATTGTTGCTCCCGGGACTTCCGCATTCAAGGAGATTGTCAGGCGATCTTCCCTGTTGTCACGATTACCGAAGGTCGGTGCTTTTGCCCAGTCGTACTCCCACACATAATAGCCTTCGGGATGAGCCAACGTCCAAAGCACATCAGAACAGCTGCGCAATGCAGCGATAAACTTATTCTTGGTCTTTTCCGGATAAAGGCTGTTAGTCGGCTGTTTCACCATATCCAGGAAGTAACGGACAAATATTCCACGGAATAAAAGATTATCTCCCGAATTTCCTTCACCACTGAATACCGGATAGTTGGAATCCATTTTCTTATTCACCTGGTAAGAGCCGAAAGCAACCGCATTACGAAGATATTCATCCTCACCTGTAGCGTTGTACAGCTCCAGGGCAGCCGCCATAAATGTTCCCTGATTATAAGACAAGGCTACTTTATCAGGATCTCCCGGTGTTCCGTCATCTTTAATACTAAGATTATCATATACCTGTCCGGTGGAAATATCACACAGATAAGCCGTCATCCAGTTGTATACCTCTTTGGCGAAGTTCAGGTAATAAGCAGCCTGCTCTTCCCAGCCGTCTTTAGCCTCCTTAACGGTAAGTTGATACAATTTCATAGCCAGAAGGCAACCGGGACCATTGGAACAAGACATACGTGAAGCCGGCGCATCCGTTTTCCATGCCATTCCTCCTACCCCTTTATAGTCATTCTTCGCTCCCTTGATATGGTTCCACATCTTCATCAACGCACTGTAGTAATCCTGATCGCCAGTCAATTCATAAACCCGCAGACAAGACAGTGCCATCCATTCCATATCATCATAGAAGTTATTCCAGAAGTCTTTGCCACCATAACCGCAATGTTCATTCCAGTCATCAAAAGCCGGCAGGAAAGGTTTCATGATGTTTTCATACAAATGAGCTTGATATTCGGGATTGTTTGCGTGACGGATATAAGCATCGATCACGATGTCCAATGCATGTCCCTGCGACCATCCGCCGCTACCGCCCGTGCTTGCCGGTTCTCCGGTTTCCGGTGTATTCGGTTTTTCCCAGTAAATGCTTCCGCAAAAGGTATCCCGTCCGCTGGCATTCTCATAGAAATATTTGATATAAGTTCCCGTACTTTTGTCGGCTGCATCTGTCCAGTTCACATCCGACACATATTCACCGGATGAATTACCTTTGTAGATGTCTCCCAGATCGCCGTCGTCACAAGCTGTAAATATTGCCAGTGCACCGCTTAACAACAAAGCTCTTTTTGATAATGATACTATATAGTTCTTCATATTATTATTCAGTTTTAATCTTCATTCGTTTCCGAAGCTACCCAACGGTGGGTGTACGTTCCAAACTCTGCATTGAAATAGAGGGTTACATCGGTTTTCACCGTAGCATAATAGACATTTCCCTGCTTTTCGCCCCATTGCAGTAATTCGTCGCAGAAACGGAAACTGTAATCCCATGGATCTGTGCCCAATGCCAGTTGATATAAATTATAATAGCTGTTGTCGGTAGTCAGATTCGGTTGCCCTTTATCTTTCTCCTTATGTCCCCAACGGTAGGTTGTTCCGTTGATTTCCATCTTAAAGCTATGACGGGTTTCACCGCTTCCTGCCCAACTTTCCGTTTGTTTCCGGGCAGTATAATTCTTCACACCCCATTTGCCATATCCCAGATAGTTGAAATCCTGTCTATACCCACCCGAATGGTTATAAAGATATACAGCTCCTATTTCATCGTAACTGATCGTTTGTTCACCCATATTGATGGTAATCCGGTAGATGCCTGATTGAGGAACCGTAACTGTATAGTCTTCACCATCATTACGCTCACGCAACACTCCGTTGTCGTCTACATAATAATAGCATTTGCGACCTTCTACAGTAGACATAAATATAAATGGCTGGTCGGCTTTCAATTGAGTGAAAGTCTGATAGATTCCTTCATTCTGACGGAGCATTTGTTGTGCTTCCGCTTCATCACCATCATCTTCCGTGCCCACGCCAGTGATATAAACCGGCTCGTTTTCAGAAGGCATATCATCAATGCCGTCCATCATAAAAATTACGAAATAACCTTCCAGACTACTAAGAGCCTGATCCAATCCGCAATAAGCACGCACCTTCCAACGCAGTGTGCCGTTGGTATTGCAACGGAATTTAGCCAGTTTACCTATTGTGTTTGCCTGATAATGGGTTAAAGTCAACTGCGATTCCAAACCGTTATTGTCAGAAAAGATCGTTTCTACCGGTTTGGTAAAGTCTCCCCCGATCGTATCAATCAATACTTCATAACGATATACTGTATTTCCGTGTTTCTCGGTAGGCGTCCATTTCAGAACAATATCCGTCAACGAAGCACCCGAAAGTACTACTCGCTCGCCACTAGCCATTGCATCCATTGTTCTAACAGGTTCAGGCGGAACAATCGGTTCATAATCATCCGGATCAAATCCCGGATTCAGTTTATTGTCACAAGCCGTCAGTCCGATAAGAAAAAACAGCAGGGCAAATTTGATTAGTTTTTTTGTTATCATATTGTTTCTCATATTATTATATTCCTAGTTTTAGTATGAATGAGGACATTCAATTGGTTCAAAGCGGCTCTTATCTCCATTATAAGTTGCAGGAAGTTCCGCTCCCCAGGCAGGTTTATTTTCGCTTATATTCTGCAAACAAACTTGCGCATCCAATCCGCTGCCGCCATTTCCCCAATTTTCAAAAACTGTAGTACCTCCGACACCTTTCGAGAATACCCAATATCCCATCAAGTCAGAGTGTTCTTCTGCATTAAGGATTTTGCACATATTCGCTTTAATTTCACTTTCGTCCAACGCTCTCTTCCACATCCGTGCCTGATAAACTTTGCAATATCCTACCCGATATGAATCTCCGGAACGTCCAATCAACAGTGCTTTATCATTTCCACCTACATCTGTCAGATTGAGAGATGAATTAGGGGCACAATCCTCATAAGAGTTATCTGCAGGAGTCAACGTTTCTCTCACCCCGTTTATATACATTTTATAAGCCTCTTTAGTACTTGATTTCGTTCCATCATATACAATGGCTATATGATACCATTTACCCGGAGTCTTACGTCCACCTTCCGAATCATCGCAATAAATAGTTTGCTGACTACGGAAACGGGGATCACTCTTACCATTAATTTTAGTGGCTATTTCAAAACGCGGATTCACATCCTTAGCTTCTGCACGAAGCAGGAATACACTTTCCAAACCTATAAACGATTGCATAGAACGAGTATAAGTCGGGTAGAACACAACCTCAAAAGTAAGCTGATTCATACTTTTCACCTCTGAATGTGATTCGGCATACTTTTTAATATCAATTTTAAAGCATACGTCATATTCCATACGATAACATACCGGATTCACATAAACTGGTAACGTCAATTTCTGACCTGCCGCATCAGACAGTTCCAGTGTGGTAGCCCCGAGCTTCTTTCCTGTTAGTTTTAACTTGGTAGCCCCGTCTTCCGTAATCAATTCTGCGGTTTTCAAATAGGTTTTATTATCATCTGTGAGTTGTGCCAACTTATAATCACCATTTCCTCTGGTAATAGCTATTTCTGTAGATGCCTCATAACCACCGATGATTAAAGAAGTTGCTTCATTTTCCAGTTTAAGGTTATATGGATTCATTTTCACCGAAATCTCCTCCACAGAACCTTTCTGGTCTGTCACAATCACTTTCACATCACCTCTAGCTTTGGGTTTCAAGGTAATCAGGTTCTCTTTTTCAGTAGCTTCCACAATCGTTGCATCCGTAGTAGGCTCGCTGTCTCCCACCTGATAAGTGAAACTATATCCGCCATTACCTCTCTCAATAGAGATATATTGAGATTCGGCATCCGGTTCGGCAAAAGTGGCTTCATTACTTTTCAGTGTCAGATCCACGATGTTCACTACCACAGGAATAGTGATTGTCTTACCTTTCTTATCTGTTATCGTAATATTTACCGGATCGGCTCCAGTCTCGAACTTGGCAGTCAACGGAATAACTTGTCCGGATAGTTCACCCACTTCCAAAAACTTATCAGCACCTTCCGGTATGGAAATCTGATAATCTCCGTTACCGGTCAAAATCTTCACCAGTCTCTTTTCACCGATAAAAAGGTCAAAACCTTCTTCCGGTGCATCTACCGTCAAATCCCAGAGTTTTGCTACCCGAACCAGCACTCTAGCCACTTTCTTACGTCCATCTACTATTAATATAGTAGTTTCCGTACGGTTATTTTCTTCCAACTGGCTATTTTCGGTAGCTTTAATAGTCACCTTATTACCATTGATTGTAGCCGTCGCCACGTTTTCATCAAATGGCTTCACATAATAATCGCCATTACCGGAGGTGATACTCACCGTAATTTCGTCTCCTTGTAGTAGTGTCACCGAATTATTATCGACAACCAGATCTGTTGCCGGTTTCACTTCCTGTTCTTCTTTATCATCACTGCACGATACCATAAAAAATGGAATGGTCAATGCTGAAAGAAATAAAAAACTAAGTTTCCTTTTCATTAGATTAAAGATTAATAAATTAATACTTTTCAAGTTTATCTACTTAAAAACTTCGATGAGACAAAGATAAAATCACTAAACTCTACCAAAAGAAAATTAACTATCCTTTTTTACCTTTTGGCACGGATATTTACTATATTAACACGGATATTTACTTCTTCTTTTTCTTTAAAAATTCCCGCCACAGGCTACTGCTGAACCTCTTCCAAATGTTTCATCCGAAACTCTTTTGGCGTGCACTCATACTTTTCACGGAACACCTTAAAGAAAGTAACTTTGTTCGAGAATCCCGAATCGAATACAATTTCATCAATCGTCTTTTTAGTGGTCAGCAATAAATCTTTCGCTATGTGCAAACGACATTCCTTAATCAGATCGGTCGGGCTATCCTCTCCTATCTCTTCCATCTTCCGATAAAGACTCCGGGGACTGATTGCCAGTCGATCGGCGATATAACGCGGAGTCAAATCTTTGTTCGTTATATTATCATTGATAATCTTCAAAACCGACTGAAGGAACTTCTTCGACTCTTTATGCGTCAACTTCCCGTCCGACTTTTCAAAAGAACTGATCGGCGAACTGAAATAATTTTTCAACACCTCTTTCCGTTCTATCACCTGACAGACAGAGATACGAAGATACTCCGCACTAAACGGTTTTGTGATATACATTTCCGCACCGGCAGAAAGGGCTTCCATCTGTTGTTCCATCTCGTGTCGTCCGGAAACCACAATAATAGGAATATGCGCCGTCTCTTTCACCGATTTAATCCGCCTGGTCAGTTCAATGCCACCCATTCCCGGCATCATGACATCACAGATAATCACATTCGGATAAACCTCATTCATCACCTGATCCAGCCGTTCGGGATCTTGCAAGGTTACCACATTGAAGTCAGCCGAGAAGATTTCTCCAATAAACCATAGCATTTCGATTTCATCATCGACAACCAAAAGCGTAGGACGCATCTTATCAAACTCATACTGGGGAAGTTTCAATATCGGTTGAGTATCTATCTTGGGGATATATTCCGCCATCAGTCGTTTGGTTTCCGACACTCCGGTAGTCAGCTCCATGACCGGCAAGGTTAATGTAAACATCACCCATCCGTCAGAAGTGTTTTCCACTTTCAATGTACCATTCAGCAACTTAGCCATATTATAAGAAATAGCCAGCCCCAGTCCGTTCCGTGAAAAGTTCTTTTCATCCTGATTCTCGAAATTATCCAAAATGGCATACCGATTAAAAATATACTGAAAATCCTTTTCCTTGATGGTACTTCCTTCATTTGCTACACGAAGAGCCAGCATATTTTCCCGGCTCGTATCCACTTCAATCTTGATACTCTGTCCGTCGGGAGTATATTTAAAGGCATTAGAAATCAGATTAATAATGATCGTATTCAGGAATCCTTTGTCCGAGTTCCACATCACCTGCTCGGGTATCTTGCTCAAGAAAGTGATGTTTCTGGATTTAGCCATTTCAACAAACGTTTTGGCTATTCCTTTCACAATGGAAGACACATTCAATGATTCAACCCGCACTTCCCTGTTTCCCGTTTCAATCCGACGGAATTCGATCAACTCATGAATCAGGTTGTTGAGACGCTCCGCATTCGTCTGAATCATCTGTACGTAGTCTACGACAAATTTACTAAGTCCCTTCGATGAAAGGATTCGTCCGCAAGGACCATAAATCAAAGTCAGCGGAGTACAAAATTCATGTGCGATATTAGTAAAGAAACGAAGTTTGGACTCAAAGACATTCTTTTGATGGCGTTTCTCTATCTCGTTCAGCAATTCCTGCTTTTTACGTTTGGAGCGCAGGATAAAGGAACGTATCAGCAAGGCTGCCAGTAAAAGCAGACACAGGGCATAAATCAAATAAGCCCACCAGGAAGCATACCACGGATCACCTATACGAATCACCAGAGAATAGACATCACTCTCTTTATCAAAAACACTATTGTAATATTTCACCAGTAAGGTATATTCGCCGGGAGCCATATTCGTAAAAGAGACTCCGCTTTCCGAACCATTGTTTACCCATTGGTCACTCAATCCTTTTAGTTTATAGAAATAGGTACAGTTATTACCATTTAGATAATCCACAGAGGCAAATGAAACAGAAAAGAAATTCTGGTCATACTGCAAATTCAAGACTTCAGTTTCTTTTTTCCGGGTGAGAAATTCGCCCAGATTGTATTGTTCACCGAAGATAGACAGCTTATCAAAATAAACAGGAGGCATATAAAGCTGCTCCGGACGGCCATCCGCCCGGATAGCTACGACTCCATTGATTCCGCCAAAGAACAGAGTACCAGTCTGGGAATCCCGAAAAGCGGCTCCGTCACTAAACTCTACCACCTTTAAACCATCTCCAAAACCGTATGAACGAAAGACATTCCTTTTCGTATCGAAATTGATTAATCCAAGATTGGTGCTCAACCAGAAGTCGTCGGACGAGTTTCTAAGAATTGCATGAATGGTATTATTCAGGAAACCATTCTTGGCATTGAAGAGCTGATAAGAGGTTTCCGATGTGTACTTTATCAATCCGTAGCTCGTTCCGAAAAGATAGTTATTGCTGCTGTCTTTACTGATAGCGAGAATATTATTCAGGGTCATGTTTTCGTATTTGTGAGTAGACACCGGTTCCAGGCCATTCGTCGTTTCGTTATAGCGGAATACCCCATATCCTTTATTGCCAAACAACAGGTTGGCTTCATTCTCCGCATAAATAGTAAAGAAATAGTTCGATCCCAGTTCGCCGTCATTGATGATGTAACGTTGCGCATCCACAATCACCGGATTGTCCGGTGTTCCGGCAATACGAGCTTTCACCACTCCCATGCCGACACTCGCCAGCCACAGTTCGGAATCTGCTGTTTCGTAAATGTCATGGATGTATTTGAAATCTTCGTTACCGATCCGTATTGGTATACTCTTGATACGTTTTTCCCGATATGAATAATAAGTTAATCCTTCTTCGTCTCCTATCCAAAGCAAATTCCGGTGGCTCTTGGCAAAACAATAAACGGCATTACTATTCAAAGCACTATTAGAGGTAGTCAACACCTCCGCCCGACAGTCGGAGATGTTTTTATCGAATTCGTAATCATAGATTTTAAGAATTCCGTTTCCTTTGGTTCCCACCCAGAAAGTACGTTCATCATCAAGATAGATGGCACGCACGGGGCGTTCTATTTTCTCGGTATAATTGCTAAGCACCATTGATTTGATAGAATAAAGCGGGTTCGAATAAAGATAAACACCCTGCCCGTCGGTACCAATCCAAACAACATCCTGAAAACGGTCTTTCTTGAGACAGAATACACCGCTGTTGATAGGTAACGACTGAATTTGATAATGATTCGTCTCCTTCTGTTTCTCCAACAGCAGAATACCATCCATCAAAAAGCCCACAAAATAGCTGTTATGATAATGAACGATGGAAGAAATTTTACCACGTTCCTGTATTTCTTTACCTAGATTGGCAATAAACTCATTCTTCTGGGTCGGAATATGGAAAGCATAGAAATTAAATTCCTTGTCTATGTAATAAAGAGATTGCTCGTCATTGAAACAATAAATCAAGGAAGTCTGATAAATCAGGTTCGTTTTCTGGGGTAACAGGGTGATATCTCCCGATGCGGCTTCCTGCTGTATATCATAACAGCGGTTATATCCTTTCATGACTACCCACATCCGGTTGTTACCGTCGATAAAGAAGTTTACGATATCGGAAATCGGGATTCCCGTGATATTGATTTTCTTGAAGACTCCTTCTTTTTTATGATAATAATAGATGCAGTTACTATCCTGGATAATGAACAGATTACCATGACTATCCTTATTCATAAAGAAGAGTTTCTGAAATTCATTATAGTGAGTGATTGTATTGGTTTTCCGGTTCAAACGGTTCAGCCCATAGTAGGTTTGAATCCAGTAAATATCTTCGCCCGTATACACAATATTGTCAATCAGATTACCAGATAAGTAATCCTCCTTGTCACGAGTCTTAAATTCCTCAATCTCCTGTCCATCATAAATATTCAGCCCGTCGCAGGTCCCGATCCACATCAATCCACGCTCATCCTGGCACAGAGATGTAATCGAACTATTAGACATATACTCTTTATCTGCAACTTGCTTCAAATTATAAGCATAAGCGTTATTTATCAACAGATTAAGAAAAAAGAATAGAATAAAAACCAACTGTTTTCCCATAGTGTATTATTCTTAGATTTGCTATATGACAAAGGTAAACAAAAAAACATTCCGAGCTTTTTTTTGGCCGGAATATAAGTAAAGCTCCGTGCCAGAGTAGTTAATTTCAGCGACAAGAAACGATTTAGCCCCTCTATTACTAGAAGCACATTCCTTTTCTCCCTATTTTCGTCGTAGAAATTATTTTCAAATCTATAAATTCATTTGTTCATGAAAACACATTTTTCATTTAAACACTTGCTATTTCTTGGAGGTGCCGTGTTGTACAGCCTGCAATCTTCTGCCGTTAAGAATCCGGTAGACTATGTCAGCACACTGGTAGGCACTCAGTCCAAGTTTGAACTGTCTACCGGAAACACGTATCCGGCTACGGCATTGCCGTGGGGAATGAATTTCTGGACACCGCAGACCGGTAAAATGGGAGACGGTTGGGCGTACACGTATGATGCCGACAAAATCCGGGGATTCAAACAAACACATCAGCCCAGTCCCTGGATGAACGACTACGGGCAGTTTGCCATCATGCCTATCACCGGCGGACTGGTATTCGATCAAGACCGACGTGCCAGTTGGTTCTCTCACAAAGCGGAAGTTGCCAAACCTTATTATTATAAGGTATACCTTGCCGACCATGATGTAACAACCGAGCTTGCTCCTACGGAGCGTGCCGTCATGTTCCGTTTCACGTATCCGGAGACAAAGAATGCCTACGTGATTGTAGACGCTTTCGACAAAGGTTCTTATGTGAAAGTGATTCCGGAAGAAAACAAGATTATCGGCTATTCAACCAAGAATAGCGGCGGTGTGCCGGAAAACTTCAAAAACTATTTCGTGATTCAATTCGACAAACCGTTCACATTCGTTTCCACAGTTTTCGAAAACAACATTCTTCCGAATGAAACAGAAGCAAAAGGAAACCACACAGGGGCCGTGATCGGATTCGCCACGAAAAAGGGAGAAATCGTACACGCACGTGTTGCTTCCTCCTTTATCAGCCCCGAACAGGCGGAGTTGAATCTCAAAGAGCTTGGCAAAAACAGTTTCGACCAACTGGTAGCGAACGGAAGAGAGATTTGGAACCGTGAAATGAGTAAAATAGAGATAGAAGACGATAATATCGATAATTTACGCACCTTCTATTCCTGTTTATACCGTTCCATGCTTTTTCCACGCAGTTTCTACGAGATAGATGCTAAGGGACAAGTCATGCATTACAGCCCCTACAACGGCGAAGTGCGTCCCGGTTATATGTTTACCGACACCGGATTCTGGGACACGTTCCGCTGCTTGTTCCCTTTCCTCAACCTAATGTATCCGTCAATGAATCAAAAGATGCAGGAGGGGCTGGTAAATACTTACAAGGAAAGCGGTTTCCTGCCGGAATGGGCTAGCCCGGGACATCGGGATTGTATGGTAGGCAACAACTCGGCTTCCGTAGTGGCCGACGCTTACATCAAAGGGTTGCGCGGGTATGACATCGAAACTCTTTGGGAAGCATTGAAGCATGGAGCAAATGCACATCTTCGCGGGACTGCTTCGGGGCGTCTCGGTTACGAGTCTTACAACCAACTGGGATATGTTGCCAACAATATCGGCATAGGACAAAACGTTGCACGTACACTGGAGTATGCATATAACGACTGGGCAATTTATACATTAGGCAAGAAACTCGGTAAACCGGAGAGCGAAATCGACATTTATAAGAAACACGCGCTGAACTACAAAAATGTCTATCACCCGGAACGCAAACTGATGGTTGGCAAAGACAACAAAGGCGTATTCAATCCGAATTTCGATGCAGTGGACTGGAGCGGTGAATTTTGCGAAGGGAATAGCTGGCACTGGAGCTTCTGCGTATTCCACGACCCGCAAGGACTTATCAACCTGATGGGAGGCAAGAAAGAATTCAACGCGATGATGGATTCCGTCTTTGTCATCCCGGGTAAACTGGGAATGGAAAGCCGCGGCATGATTCACGAAATGCGTGAAATGCAAGTAATGAACATGGGGCAATATGCGCACGGCAACCAGCCTATTCAGCACATGGTATATCTCTACAACTATTCGAGCGAGCCCTGGAAAGCCCAATACTGGATACGTGAGATTATGAACAAGCTATATACCGCCGGTCCCGACGGTTATTGCGGTGACGAAGACAACGGACAGACTTCCGCCTGGTATGTATTCTCCGCACTCGGTTTCTATCCGGTTTGCCCGGGAACGGATGAATATATCATAGGAACCCCGCTTTTCAAATCAGCGAAGTTACATCTGGAGAACGGAAAGACCATCACAATCAAGGCAGATAACAACCAGCTTGACAACCGCTACATCAAGGAAATGAAAGTAAACGGGAAATCACAAACCCGTAATTTCCTTACACATGACCAGCTGATTAAAGGTGCTAATATTCAATTTCAAATGAGCCCCGTACCCAATAAACAACGGGGAACCACAGAAAAAGATGTACCTTACTCTCTTTCGTTTGAATAAAATATTGTACTTTTGGAGATCAATGAATTATCTACCAAACAAACTATAAAAACATGAAACTGAAAAACCTTTTACTAATTGCCCTTGTTGCGATCGTCTTTTGCGGTTGTCAAAGTAACTATCAGCCTACTTCTATCACCGTTGCCTCCTACAATTTGAGAAACGCCAACGGTGGCGATTCAATCAACGGAAACGGTTGGGGACAACGTTACCCGGTCATTGCCCAAATAGTGCAATACCACGATTTCGATATTTTCGGCACGCAGGAGTGCTTTATTCATCAACTGAAAGATATGAAAGAAGCATTACCCGGTTATGATTATATCGGTGTAGGTCGCGACGACGGCAAAGAGAAAGGTGAACATTCTGCTATTTTCTATCGCACAGACAAGTTTGACGTGATAGAGAAAGGTGATTTTTGGTTGTCGGAAACTCCCGACGTGCCGAGCAAAGGATGGGATGCCGTGTTGCCGCGTATTTGCAGTTGGGGACACTTCAAATGCAAAGATACCGGCTTCGAATTCCTTTTCTTCAACCTGCACATGGACCATATCGGCAAGAAGGCACGTGTGGAAAGTGCATTCCTCGTACAGGACAAGATGAAAGAACTTGGCAAAGGCAAAGAGCTTCCGGCCATCCTGACGGGAGACTTCAATGTCGACCAGACCCACCAGTCTTATGATGCTTTTGTGAGCAAAGGGGTGTTGTGCGACTCTTACGAGAAGGCCGGCTTCCGCTATGCTATCAACGGCACGTTCAACGACTTCGACCCGAACAGCTTTACGGAAAGCCGTATCGACCATATATTCGTTTCTCCGTCTTTCCAAGTGAAAAGATATGGTGTGCTGACTGATACTTACCGCAGCATCGTAGGCAAGGGAGAAAAGAAGCAGGCGAACGATTGCCCGGAAGAAATCGACATCAAGACTTATCAGGCGCGCACTCCTTCAGACCATTTCCCCGTAAAGGTGGAACTGGAGTTCGACCAGCGTCAGCAGAAATAATCTTTGTATCTAGTTATAACCTGAAAGTTTCACCACACAACCCGATATTCCTATGAGAAATATATGTTTTGTAGCCTGTATGTTATTTTGCCTTACTTCCGCAGTGGGAAAGACACCGGGAAATACCCGTTATCTTTCTATTGCCGACTCGATTCTATCTAATGTATTGAATCTCTATCAGACGAATGACGGACTACTAACAGAAACGTATCCTGTCAATCCCGACCAAAAAATCACTTATCTGGCGGGCGGAACGCAGCAGAACGGAACGCTGAAGGCTTCTTTTCTATGGCCGTATTCCGGGATGATGTCGGGTTGTGTGGCTTTATACAAAGCGACCGGAAACAAGAAGTACAAAAAGATTCTCGAGAAAAGAATTCTACCGGGAATGGAGCAGTATTGGGATAACAGTCGCTTGCCGGCCTGTTATCAGTCATACCCCACCAAGTACGGGCAGCACGGACGTTATTATGACGATAACATCTGGATTGCACTGGACTATTGCGATTATTACCAACTGACTCACAAGCCTGCATCTTTGGAAAAAGCCGTTGCATTGTATCAATATATCTACAGTGGATGGAGCGACGAGATGGGTGGTGGTATTTTTTGGTGTGAACAGCAGAAGGAAGCGAAGCATACTTGTTCCAATGCACCGTCTACTGTGCTCGGTGTCAAGTTGTACCGGCTGACGAAGGATGCCAAATACCTCGAAAAAGCAAAAGAGACGTATGCCTGGACGAAAAAGCATCTGTGCGACCCTACCGACCATCTTTACTGGGATAACATCAACCTGAAAGGGAAAGTTTCCAAAGAGAAGTACGCCTACAACAGTGGACAGATGATTCAGGCGGGTGTATTGCTCTATGAGGAAACGGGAGATGAACAGTATTTGCGCGATGCACAGCAGACAGCCGCAGGAACTGATGCTTTTTTCCGCACAAAAGCCGACAAGAAAGACCCGACTGTCAAAGTGCATAAAGACATGGCCTGGTTTAACGTGATCTTATTCAGAGGACTGAAAGCTCTGTATAAGATTGACAAGAATCCGGCGTATGTCAATGCGATGGTGGAAAATGCGCTTCACGCCTGGGAAAACTACCGGGATGAAAACGGATTATTAGGCAGGGATTGGTCGGGACATAACAAGGAGCAGTATAAATGGCTGCTCGACAATGCCTGTCTTATTGAATTCTTTGCAGAGATTTAACACTTCTTCTCCGCAACACTTTCATAATCAATACTAATCAACAAAAAAAGACTATTACCATGAATATAACTAAAGCCTTTTGTTTGTCCATAGCACTCTTTGGTGCTAGCAATATGCAGGCTATAACGAACAGTGATTTTGTCATCCAACAAGATAATACCAAAATCAACAACTATCAGACGAACCGTCCGGAAGCATCGAAACGTCTGTTTGTCTCGCAAGCTGTGGAACAACAGATTGCGCATATCAAGCAACTGCTGACGAATGCCCGCTTGGCATGGATGTTCGAAAACTGTTTCCCGAACACCCTGGATACTACTGTTCATTTTGACGGTAAAGACGATACGTTTGTTTATACAGGTGACATCCACGCCATGTGGTTGCGCGATTCGGGTGCACAAGTATGGCCTTACGTGCAACTCGCCAACAAAGACGCAGAACTGAAAAAAATGCTCGCCGGCGTTATCAAACGTCAGTTCAAGTGTATCAATATCGACCCGTATGCCAATGCTTTCAACATGAATTCCGAAGGCGGCGAATGGATGAGCGACCTTACGGACATGAAGCCCGAACTGCACGAACGCAAATGGGAAATCGACTCGCTCTGTTATCCTATCCGTCTCGCTTATCATTACTGGAAGACGACGGGAGACGCCAGTATATTCTCCGACGAATGGCTTACAGCCATCGCCAAGGTTCTGAAAACGTTTAAGGAACAGCAACGAAAAGAAGACCCGAAAGGTCCTTATCGTTTCCAACGCAAAACGGAACGTGCACTCGATACGATGACCAACGACGGCTGGGGTAATCCTGTAAAGCCGGTCGGACTGATTGCTTCTGCTTTCCGTCCTTCGGATGATGCTACAACTTTCCAGTTCCTCGTTCCGTCCAACTTCTTTGCTGTAACTTCATTGCGCAAAGCTGCCGAAATTCTGAATACGGTCAACAAGAAACCTGATTTAGCTAAAGAATGTACTACACTGTCTAACGAAGTGGAAGCAGCCCTGAAACAGTATGCGGTTTACAATCATCCGAAATATGGCAAAATCTATGCTTTCGAAGTGGACGGTTTCGGCAATCAACTGTTAATGGATGATGCCAATGTGCCGAGTCTCATTGCCCTGCCTTATCTTGGGGATGTGAAAGTGAACGATCCTATTTATCAGAATACCCGTAAGTTTGTATGGAGCGAAGATAATCCTTACTTCTTCAAAGGTACTGCCGGCGAAGGAATTGGCGGTCCGCACATCGGATATGATATGATTTGGCCCATGAGTATTATGATGAAAGCATTCACCAGTCAAAACGACGCAGAAATCAAGACCTGCATCAAAATGCTGATGGATACGGATGCCGGAACAGGGTTCATGCATGAATCTTTCCACAAGAACGACCCGAAGAACTTTACTCGTTCCTGGTTTGCATGGCAAAATACGCTGTTTGGAGAACTAATCCTAAAACTCGTGAATGAAGGCAAGGTAGACTTACTAAATAGTATTCAATAGTCTTCTATTATGTTTTTATTGTATTCCTGCTTATGAGATAACTGTTTCTAACCTTGAAGCTTACGCTTCCAAAGTAGTTTCAAGGTTGAAGAACTTTAGTTTCACGCCTTTGAAACCACAGTTTCAAGTAAGAGAAACTAGAGTTTCTCGCTGACGAAACAAAAGTTTCAAGCAATAGAACTTTTAGTTTCAAGTACTGAAACTCTCTCTTCCGTAATAGTCTGATAATCCTTGAATACCGCTCCGGATAGAAAAATAAGTGCCCACATAGCAGAGAAGCAATAAAATCCTTACTTTCAACAAGGTGACAGCAAAGTTGTCGTCACCTTGCCGTCACATCATGCTGTCACACTGCAGTATATTTATAATCAATCATTTATGCCCAATCAGGTGACAGATGACAGCATTTTATTTATTTTCCAATTTATATGTAGAGAGTATATGACTCCTAAAAAATAAATGACCCATATAATATGAACAATATGAAATCAACTTTTTTATTCCTACTTACTACAACCATGATGACCTGTACTGCCTACGGACAGTCTTCCAATCACAAAGAGAACAAATTACCCGATTGGGCTTTCGGTGGTTTTGAACGTCCAAAGAATGTCAATCCGGTAATATCTCCTATAGAAAACACCAAGTTTTACTGTCCATTGACCAAAGATTCTATTGCGTGGGAATCGAACGATACATTCAATCCGGCTGCTACACTCTACAATGGTGAGATTGTCGTGTTATACCGTGCAGAGGATAAATCAGGTGTCGGTATCGGACACCGGACTTCTCGCCTCGGTTATGCCACTTCTACCGACGGCACACATTTCCAACGGGAAAAGACTCCTGTATTCTATCCGGATAATGATTCACAAAAAGAGTTGGAATGGCCCGGCGGCTGCGAAGACCCACGAATTGCCGTAACCGATGACGGATTATATGTAATGATGTACACCCAATGGAATCGCCATGTACCTCGCCTGGCAGTAGCGACCTCCCGCAACCTAAAAGACTGGACAAAACACGGTCCTGCTTTTGCCAAAGCATTTGATGGAAAGTTCTTCAACCTGGGTTGTAAGTCCGGCTCTATCCTGACCGAAGTTGTTAAAGGGAAACAGGTTATCAAGAAAGTCAACGGGAAATACTTTATGTACTGGGGAGAGGAGCATGTATTCGCAGCTACTTCCGATGACTTAATCCACTGGACACCGATTGTCAACATTGACGGTTCCCTAAAGAAGCTGTTTTCTCCCCGTGACGGCTACTTCGACAGCCATCTCACCGAATGTGGGCCTCCGGCTATCTACACTCCGAAAGGAATTGTCCTTCTTTATAATGGTAAGAACCATTCAGGAAGAGGTGACAAACGCTATACCGCCAATGTCTATGCTGCCGGACAAGCACTCTTCGACGCCAATGATCCTACCCGCTTTATCACCCGTCTCGATGAACCGTTCTTCCGTCCGATGGATAGCTTTGAAAAGAGTGGGCAATATGTGGATGGAACCGTATTTATAGAAGGAATGGTCTACTTCAAAAACAAATGGTATTTGTATTATGGTTGTGCTGACTCCAAAGTAGGAGTAGCCGTTTATGATCCGAAACGACCGGCAAAATCTGATCCGCTTCCATAGTTATAAAAATAGTCTTGATTACATTCTTTTTTAAAGGAAAGATGTAATCAGGACTAACTTATTTCTTAAAACTATATTCCCCAAAACGGCTGAAAACAGTAAGTTCTTGTTAAGGATTTGCTTTTCAGCCGTTTCTAGTATAAAATAAAGCTTTCCGAAGCAGAATTAAATGCTACAATCGGAAAGCCTTATAATACCTATTGAAAACTGAATTGAATATTGAGAACCAGCTTTATTCTTTCATTGTCGGAGGCTTCTTCCTCCTTTCAACAATTAGCTGTCTTTTATAAGTAAGCCATCTTTATCCATTTATCTTATTCAAAACAAGCGGTCTGTTTGCCGGAGCCTTACCAAAATTCTTATTAGGCTTTTTCCCCATTACAAACTTCAATGTGCTGCCATTTATTATATCCTGATAAGTGATATAACTCTTATCATAAGGCTTGCCATTCAAATACACTTTCTGGATATAGATATTTTCTTTGCTGTTATTGGGTGCTTCTACAGTAAAAGTGTTACCACCACGTACCTTCACTTCTACTTTCTTAAAACAAGGGCTACCGAAAACAAATACACCATCCGACGGGTTCACCTGATAGAGTCCCATAGATGAAAGAAGATACCAGGCAGACATTTGGCCACAATCCTCATTACCGATGATACCGTCCGGCTGGTCTGTGTAAAAATCGCTCATGATAAAACGAACCTTTTCCGCCGTTTTCCATTGTTCACCGGCATACGCATAAAGATAAGCAACATGATGGCTAGGTTCATTTCCATGTGCATATTGTCCGATCAATCCGGTTATGTCGCTCGATGCTCCTTCACCCATACTGTCGGTGTTGGTAAAGAAACCATCAAGCTTCGTTGTAAAAGGTTTGTCACCGCCAAACAAGGCAATCAGCCCATAGGGGTCTTGTGGAGCAAAGAAAGTATATTGCCATCCGTTTCCTTCACAGAAATCTCCAACAGTATGGATGGAACGTGCCGGATCGTAAGGAGTACGCCAAGAGCCGTCTTCCAGTTTCGGACGAATGAAATGGATAGAAGAATCAAAATAGTTCTTGTAATAATGAGCACGTTTTGAGAATGTTTCAGCATCTTCTGTCTTTCCCATCTTACGTGCCATAGCGGCAATTCCCCAGTCGTCCACTGCATACTCCATGGCTATGGAAGTAGCTTCATGAACTTTGTCGGCAGGGATATAGCCTTTTTTGACTACATAAGGTACTCCTTTCTGCTTTTCATAAGTAGCTGTAGCTATCATTGCTTGCAATGCTTCTTCCGCATCGAACCCGGTAAATCCTTTCAGATATGCATCGGCAATCACCGGCACGGAGCTATACCCCGGCATCTGATCGGTCTCTCCACTCATCAAAGGCCAGATAGGGAGTTTGTCCTGCTGACGATAGATGGAAATCATCGAATTGACTACATGGTCAACCATTTCAGGTTGAGTAATAGTCATCAAAGGATTTAATGCACGGTAGGTATCCCATAAAGAAAGAGTCGTATAGTTGGCTTTCTTCGGGTCTGTGTAAATCATGTCATTCATCCCTCTATACTCTCCATTCACATCGCAAAAAAGCGTAGGGGCAATCATAGTATGATAATGGGCGGTATAGAATACACGTTTGGAAGCCTCATCATCAGTCTCTACTGTCATCTTCTCCAGTTGCTTATTCCATCGGTCGGCACTCATATCCACCACCTTATCAAAATCCCAGTGAGTAAGTTCGGATTGCAGGTTCATCGCTGCGTTGTCACAGCTGACAGAAGAAAGGGCGACTTTTATCTTCACTTCCTTCACGTTACCAAAAGTGAGGACACTCTTCACCGATGCCACTTTCAGTTGGTCCCAAGGTTGCGGGGTATTATCATCATAGGCAGTAAACTGCTCTATCTTCTTATCACTTTTCAACACAAAATAAACTTTGCGGGAAGGACTCCAGCCTCTCACATAACGATAACCCTCTACTGTATAATCATCTACCTTACGGATATAGCTGTCGTAAGCATTCGATCCGTTTCCTTCACGTAAGTCGATTAATATGGAAGCCGGTTTTCCTTCAGGATAAGTATAACGATGGAAGCCTACACGATCTGTAGCTGTCAGCTCGGCTTTGATATTGTAACGGTCGAGAAGCAAAGAGTAATATTCGGGACGGGCGATTTCATTCGCATGAGAATATCTGGAAGCATACCCATCACGTATATCATCCTGATTGCCTCTGGGAGTACGGATCTCATTCAATGGCATGATGAGAATATCACATAAGTCAGTACAGCCCGTACCGCTCAAATGGGTATGTGAAAAGCCAATTAAAATACTATCGGAATAATGATAACCCGAGCACCAGTCCCAACCTTTATGGATATTGGTAGGACCCAGCTGTACCATTCCATACGGAACACTCGTCCCAACAAAGACGTGTCCATGATAACCGGATCCGATATACGGATCGACGTACTGCAATAATCCTTCACTTTTTGAATAGTTCTGTTGCGCTACTCCATTTCCCGCTGCAAGCAAGACACAAGAAGTAAGTGCAAGTAGTTTAAATGCCTTCATTCGTATTTTTCTTTGGTATGATTGAAAATTATAGTTAGCGAATGATGCAAATATACTACCTATTTAGGAATTAACTAACTGTCGCTAGAGTTTACAAGAAAAATGGCAGGCAGGTTTACTCTTTTGGCAAGTTCCAACCACAGATTTACACGGTTTTCCACAGAAAAACTGCGTACCGTCTACTAAATAACATAATAAATGAATCTGTGGAAATCCGTGTTAATCTATGGCGAATCCTTTCCATAAATTCCCTTCGGGAAGAGGAGCTTCAAGCTCTATCAGTTCTTTTGAGACAGGATGTATGAACCGTACTCTCCGGGCATGCAGACAAATGCTCCCATCCGGATTGGAGCGTGGAGAGCCATATTTCAAATCTCCCTTGATAGGGCATCCCATTTTTGCCAGCTGACAACGAATCTGATGATGACGTCCGGTTTTTAAATCGACTTCGAGCAAATAGTAATTCTCCGAATGACCGATCAACCGGTAATGCAAGATCGCTTTCTTGCTGTTCGGCACTTCTTTGTCGTATGCATAACTTTTGTTCTGCTTTTCATTACGTACAAGAAAATGTACCAGTTCACCTTCCGGTTCTTGCGGAGCATTTTTCACAACCGCCCAATAAGTCTTTTTCACCTCACTGGTGCGAAACATTTCGTTGAGCCTTGTTAATGCCTTACTCGTTTTGGCAAAAATAACAAGACCGCTTACGGGGCGGTCCAGCCGGTGTGTCACACCGAGGAAAACATTTCCGGGTTTCTGATACTTCTCTTTCAGATACTGTTTCACAGTCTCCGAAAGCGGCGTATCCCCCGTCTTGTCTGCCTGGACAATCTCGGAAGCGGTCTTGTTGACTACAATGATATGGTTGTCTTCGTATACAACAGTCATTCTGTTCGATTACATATTCATACCACCATCTACCTGAATCACCTGACCTGATACATAAGAAGACATATCAGAAGCCAGGAAGGTAGCGATGTTTGCCACATCTTCAGGAGTACCACCACGACGCAAAGGAATTTTCTTTGCCCATTCAGCTCTTACTTCGTCAGAAAGAGCAGCTGTCATGTCTGTCAGGATGAATCCCGGAGCAATAGCGTTGGCACGGATGCCGCGAGAGCCCAACTCTTGTGCGATAGACTTAGCCAATGCAATCATACCTGCTTTGGAAGCAGCATAGTTAGCCTGCCCTGCATTTCCGTGAACACCTACAACAGAGGCCATATTGATAATGCTACCAGCTTTTTGACGCATCATGATAGGTGTACAAGCATGGATGAAGTTAAATGCAGACTTCAGGTTCACGTTGATTACCATATCCCATTGCTGTTCGCTCATGCGCATCATCAAACCGTCACGAGTGATACCGGCATTGTTTACCAATATATCGATCCGTCCGAAGTCCTTGTGGATTTCTTCAACGACCTTTGCAGTATCTTCAAAGTTAGCCGCGTTAGAAGCGTAACCTTTGGCTTTCACGCCCATTGCTTCCAATTCTTTAGCTGTATTTTCTGCATTTTCGTCAATGACAAGGTCAGTAAATGCGATGTTTGCGCCTTCGGCAGCAAACTTAAGAGCGATAGCCTTACCAATACCGCGAGCAGCACCGGTTACAATGGCTGTTTTTCCGTCTAATAATCCCATACTAAAAGTTATTTAATTAAATTTCTGTTCTATGCAGTGCGCCAAACACAATGTTGGACACATATCTATTTCTTGTATCTTCATCCAGATGTGCACCTATATGGCCTCGAATATAAGGAACTTCAATTCCTTTCACACAATAATGTATCAAGTCGGCAGTCATCTCCACATCGTCAATATGGAAAACTCCTTTTGCCTGTCCTTCCAGAAGAACAGCTTTAAAGAGCTGGACTTCCTTTGCATCAAACTTCTTGCGAACTTTTTCCACCCGCCATATATCACGGAAGAAATAAGCACGCAATGTTCCGTTTCGATAGACCACCTCTTTTACCGCGTCCAACCGGGTATATATCATCTCCAACAATTTCTCGTCCGGTGAGATATTTTTCTCGGCCACCCGCTTCATCATATCCGACAGAATATCCAATTCCGATTCCACAACAGCCAAATAAATTTCATCCTTACTTTTAAAATAAGTATAGAGCGTTCGTCTACCTTTTTTAGAAGCAAGAGCGATATCATTCATAGTTGTGTTTTCTACTCCCATCTTCGCAAAAAGCTGACGGGCTACATCTACTAATTTGGCTTTTGTCTTGGATACGGTCATAGGTTACAAATTGCACATTGCTGAATATTTTGAGCAAAAGTAATTCTTTTCTTTAGACCATACAAGAAAATAGAGAGAATATTAACATTTGTATATTAATAGGTGCTAAGAAAAAGTTTCATCATTATTTCATTCATTCTCAACTAAATAAGAAAAAAATGATGATTTACTCGAAAAATATTCAGCAAATTATTTGTTTGTTTCAAAAAAAGCCGTACCTTTGCACCCGTTAAACATCGCGGAGTGGAGCAGTTGGTAGCTCGTTGGGCTCATAACCCAAAGGTCATTCGTTCGAGTCGGATCTCCGCAACTAAAGATAAGAAGAATCGCAGAAATGCGGTTCTTCTTTTTTATGACGACTCTTCTTTACTGGTTTTATTCACAACCTAATTTCAGTTATCAACAAGGATATCAACAAAGTTATTAACAGGTTAATTTGCTTATAACAAGACAATTAAGCATATAGACTCCTTTTCTATCAACAAGGCAGTATTTAGTTATTCACCATACAAAAGCCGGCTGATTCATGAGGGATCAGCCGGCTTTTATGTTCCTTCGAAAAAGGGTATCCTATTGATGTTTATAAAACTTCAGTATCTTTTTCGCATAACGTTTTCCTAATAACAGTTGTGCTTCCGTATTAAAATGAGGGTCTTTCTCATCTTTATACCATCCCAATCCTTTCGATGATACCCAATCGGAATAGGGAATAAATGAAGAAACTTTTTTAATCATCTGATTAAAGGGGACTGTACCAGCTTCTCTTTTTGTCCAGTTCCATTGAGAAATCTGTCCTACAACAACCGGTAGATTCGGCATGCCCAGATCTTCCCGCAAGTCTTTCACCAAAGAAATCAGTTTCTGTTTATACGCTTCCGGATTCGAACAATCGGCTTCTCCCTGATGCCAAAGGATTGCTTTCAAAACACCTCCCTGCTTCATTGCAATCCGAACCCGGGAAAGAGCTTCTTCATAATATCCGTCTTTACTCCCTTTTAGCCAGGAGTTGATGGATGAGCCTCCACGCGCATTTACTACCAGTCCGACAGGACGTTTCGTTTGTCGGGCCATCTCTTTAGCAAAGCCGTAAGCCGGTCCCAAACGCTGCATTGACAAATCTTTCCGAACTGTAGAATAACGATTGAGAGGATTTACTGCCGGTTCAAAATTCCCCTTATCATTCAATAGATACACATTTTGGAGGGTATCCATGACTTCCGGAGTTAATGTTGCACGCCCCGCCATGTTGGATTGTCCGATGCATACATACAAGTCAAAAGAAGACGGAACATTCTCCTTTACATTCCCGGCAAAAGCAAATAAAGATTGCAGGAGGAGAAAAGACAGTAAATAAATAGACCTAAGCATATTGACAGTGTTTATGATTAATAGTTTCTATAAATACGGATAGCGTTCAGAATAGGTTCTCCTTCTTTTTTATGAAAGTCAACACTCAATCCTTTTCCATCCTTCACCGTTACTACAAACTTCTTGATAACAGCACGGGCATATCCGTAATCACGAGCTATGTTGAAATCATCCAAAACAGTCGTTCCATTCATTGAAATTCCGAAGCTACGGTTTCCGGCAAACGTCTGTTCCGAGTCAGCTCCCAGATTATAAACCAACGCTTCCCTCTCTTTGTCCGACTCCAATTCTGCCCAGTACAAATATACGGAATATTCTCCATTCGGTACATCAGCTTTAAAAGATTTTATTCCAACACGTTGAGTCTGGAAGATTGGATTCATATCCGTTCCCAGAATGTCAATATCCGAACCAAGCATACTGCCGAATCCTGTTTTACGACGATAAGAAGTTCCGCCTACAAATCCCCAGCTACCGGGCTTATACTCCTGCTCGGGAATCCATGCTACATTTGCTGTACGGTCTTCAAAATATCTCGGAGAACCCAACATTACATTTATTTCCGTAAATGGAATTGCTTCGTCTTTCAACTGTGAGCCTACCAACTGGAACTGAATCCGGAGCATATCCCGCAATTTGCTATCACCAGCCACGGCAACTGCTTCCAGGAGATTCTCCCCACCAACGAACGGTACATCGAACAAAGCATAATTATCTTCCACCTTTTTCTTTCCCAGACTCTTATTGTTCACAAACAGCTCTACTTCTTCCGCATTGGAGAATACAGGAACAGACTGAATACATTCTTTCTGTACAGTATTCACCACTCCCCCACGGCTTTTCCACTCCCGATTACCTATAACAAGTATCGGACGACGCGACAAAGCTGTCTTATAAAACCAATAAACATCCTTCTTCTCCCTGTTTAATCCGACAACTCCTTTATTGTTTACATGAGGAACAGCATCGACACGGGATTCGGAATAAAAATCATTCAGATTCCACAGACTGGAACCGGCAATAAACGGACGTTTCATCATTTCACGGAGATAATGTTTATGATACACCAAACCATATTCCTGTGAGAAGTCGAAACGTTCCGGCTGGTAGGAATGAAGTCCCGGATCTACTCCCGGTCCATATTCCGTAACCATCAACACTTTTCCCTTGTATACCTTATGGGCACGGTCGAGCAAACGTTGAAACTCATTGATATCCGGCTCATACCAGCCTTGATACAGGTTCCACCCCTGAATCATCGGAATTTCGGTCAGATGGGCATCTTCGTAATATTGAGGCATATTATGATAAGCCATCATGGTATATCTTGAAGGATCTTCCTCGCGGATGGTCGCTTCCAAGGCACGGGCTACTTTTTCAGTAAAGCGGTAGTAATCTTCCAATTGCTTGCCTTCGGTATAAGGGCGACGCAGAAAAATCTCATTCATATACCCCCAAATCATAACAGAAGGGCGGTTGAAATCCTGACGTACCATTTCTTTAGCCATCTCAACGGAGTTCTGCAAAAACTCTTCAGTTTCCGTAACAGCATTGACAACGGGGATTTCAACCGAAGTCACAATACCCAGTTTATCACACATTTCCATGATTACAGGATCTTGGGGATAATGTGACACACGCAGGAAGTTCCCTCCCATCTCTTTCAACAACAGTACATCTTGTACATGCAACTCATCGCGCAAGGCATTTCCTTTCTGAAAATAATCCTGATGCCGGGCAGTTCCGATTAGTTTACGTCCTTTGCCATTCAGGAAAAAGCCCTTTTCCGAATCAAATTTAAACCAGCGCAAGCCTAACGGATTCACCACTTCATCCAGCAAAGTACCCTTTTTCTTATCGAGAATACGCGTATATACCATATACCGATAAGGATCGTCTATATCCCACAAACGGGGCGAATCTATTTTTATCTTTTTAGAGATGTCTGTCTTTGTTTCACCGGATGCCAGCTTTATTTCCGCATGAGTCTTTTTCACTTCCTTACTATCCGCATCGCAGATTATATTTTCCACCCTGATTTCTGCAGGTTGGAGTGTATTATTCGTCAGTAATGTAGTAATTTCTACCGAGGCTGCGGAGTTGTTCACTTCGGGTGTACGGATATAAACTCCTGACGAAGCATAATCATTCGTTGCAATGTGTACCGGATTCATAAACTGCAGATAGACATCCCGGTAGATACCGCCAAAGAAAGTAAAATCGGCAGATAAGGGAGGAATATTCGGATTATAGACATTGTTCACATAAATGGCAAACAGGTTTTCCTGTCCATAACGCAAATGGGAAGTGATGTCAAAACAGAAACGGGTATACCCTCCTTTGTGTTCTCCCACGAACTGACCGTTCAGATAAAATCGCACTTCCTGATTGGCTCCTTCAAAATAGATCACTGCCTGACGTCCCTCCTGGCTTTTATCTACAAACAATTGTTTCCGGTACCAAGCCGGTCCCCGATAAAATCCCGGAGTTTCGTCGTCTGCATCTTTATTATTCCATGTATGAGGTATATTGACCGTCTCCCAAGAAGAGTCGTCACAGCCGGCCAGCTGCGCTTCAAACGGAGATCCTTTTGTAAATTTCCATCCGTCGTTGATTGTGTATACCACACGCTGTTGCGCCTGTGCCCATCCCACAATAAACAATAGAATAAAAATATAGAGAAACTTCTTCATAATCGATATATACTTATAATTAAAACTTTATTTTTACTTCTCTACCTGTGTAGACGCACTCTTTGCTATCAAGAGCTGCACCTTCAGGCAGATATAATTTCACATGCATTTTTATTTGTTCCGGCATACCGGGATAAGTTCCCTCACGCAGTCCAATAGTCAATGTCCGTTCCGAATCTTTCCATTGCATCGGCACTTTCGAACATACGCCCTCTTCATAGCGGTAGGAATCACCTTCATCCTCATACCATAAAAAAGCAGCATCCGCTCCTCCATAGATACGCAATTCCAGTTCACGATCGGGATATTCCATCGCATATTGTTTCACTTCTGCCAAAGGCAAGATAGAACCAGCCTTCACATAGAGCGGAAGTATGTCGAGGATATTTGTCTGCATTTGTTCTCTTCCTCCTTCAAAAGCTTCTCCGGTCCAGAAGTCATACCAATATTTACCGCTATGTTCCGGCAGATAAATACAGATGTTCTTTTCTTCCGATTGCGGATGAAATACCGGACGCACCAATAAGGAAGTACCGAACATATAGGCATTATCAATATCAAATGTCCGGGTATCTGTTGTGAAATCCATTGCCAAACCTCTCAACATGGTATAATTATTGGCGGTTACCTGATGGGACATTGAGTAAATGTATGGCAACAGACGGTAACGCAGATAAATATACTTCACTTGATTATCATAAGATAATGTCCCCTCTTCACCGAATTGCCAAATTTCACGCGGCACATTCGTACCGTGAGCACGGAAGATAGGAGTAAATGCGCTAAACTGGAACCAACGGGAATATAACTCTTTATAATCATTACTTTTCAGTCCGTCGGGATATTTTGCATCCCGTTCTGTGACAAAGAATCCTCCCGTATCGGAAGTCCAATACGGAATACCGGACATAGACAAGTTTAAGCCGGCAACCAGTTGTTTGTGCATATTCTCCCATGAAGCCGAAACGTCACCCGACCATACGGCTGTACCATAATGCTGTTGCGAGGCAAAGGCGGAACGAGTTAGGATAAATATACGCTTCTGATCGCTCTCGGCGCGCAGGCGTTGATAGAAGTCCTTTAGCATTTCTAAAGAATAAGTGTTCAGATAACGGTGGAAGCTACCCAGATAAGTATTACCTGCCGATTTGGTCTTTTCTTCCTGCTTCAACTGTGTGAATCCATCCCGGAAAGATGGTTCCGTTGCATCCATCCACCAAGCATCCACACCCATATCATAGAGTCCTTTCTTGAGGTATTGCCAGAAAATATCCCTCGCGACAGGATTGTAGGCATCAAAAACCTTATAACCTGCCCATGTAGGTTCACTAAACAATGCACCGATAGAATCCAAAGACTGATAGACAGCCGTTTCCGGTCCGAATCCGGGCCATACGGAAAGCATAAAATGAACATGGTCCTGTTGATGCAGTTCATCAATAACCTGACGGGGATGATTAAAGTTTGCCGGATGGAAGGTCAGGCTGTTCCAATGAGGTTTGTCTCCCCAATATTCCCAGTCCTGCACAATGTTATCCAACGGAATTCCCCGTTTACGGTATTCTTTAACGACTGCCTTCAATTCATCGAACGACTTATATCGTTCTTTGGACTGCCAGAAGCCATACACCCATTTTCCAAACATCGGCACGTCCCCCGTCAATTCCCGATAACCGGCAAGGACTTCGTCCATATTCTTACCATAGACAAAATAATAGTCGGAGGCATCACCTACTTCGGAAGTAAATGAGTAGCCCTCCTTCGTATCTTCAAACTTCGTAGAAGAATAATTATCCCATAAGACACCATATCCGTTGGTCGAAATAAGGAACGGATTGACAATATCCATATTGGCCTGTAACAGAAGTACAGATTTCCCCCGATAGTTCATGATTCCATTCTGATACTGTCCCAGTCCGTAAATGGCCTCATCCTCGGTAGGAACAAAGCGTTGAGTGACTTCGAGACATTGTTCACCTCCGGCAACCGAACGTTTGAAGTTCCGTGCCTTTCTATCCCCTTTCTCTTTTAGTAATAACTTACCTGTGGATGTTTCCTGAAAAGTGAAAGCCACATCTGCCTTATCAAAAACTACGGAAAGTTCACGGGTGCGAAAGAGTAGCTTCTGTCCCGTATCTTCCCATTTATAATCTTTAAAAGCCGGCTTTTCCGAATCGACCACCAATCTTCTTGTTACCAGTGTATCACCTTCGGGAAAAGACAGAATCCGCACGCACCCCGCCGACATAAACTCAACCCGATATTGAATACTGTCAGATACGAAAGCACATCCCCTGTCATCTTCATGGACCGGAGAGGAACATCCGAAGCAGGATAGTACAGATAAAACTAATAACCAATTATTTAAACTCTTCATCCATGCATTTATTTGACTGTGTAGATCGTATAGCCCAATGACAAATTACGGACTACGACATTTCCTTTTAAATAGAAAGTAGGCATATTGAATCCATTCACGATATTATCCTTATACAATTCTACTTTTGCGCTTTTCCATTCACCCGTGTTGTCGGTACGTATCCGGGACACAATTTTAAACGGCTCTTTCGGTTCGCGCTGTGTAGATGAACGTATAAAAAGAGATTCATTTCCCTTGTCCAGGTATTCAAAATAGAGATACCCTACATAGTTATTCATTTGTAATTTGGAAACCAGCTCTTTGGGCAAAGAGATAGAGAGAGTTTCTTCGGCACTGTAACCACCGGATTTTCGCTTTCCCTGAATCTTCATGTCCGACTCACGCAAACGCATCATCTCAACCGCCAAAGCGGATTTTGCCGTCTTGACATCATTTTCTATTTGTGACAACAAGCCTATTGCCACCGGATAACGTCCCTGGCTAATCAACAATGCTGCCTTATCGAGCGAACGTTGACAAGCGGATACGTCCATCTTCGTCTTTTCCAGGAAACGGGCTTCTTTTCGCAGCCGGAAAAGCATTAAAGGTAAGGTTAATCCACGCTCGTCCGCCTGTTCGTCTTTGAATTCCGCCGCATACTTTAAAGTCGTATGTAGTTCACGGTCACCGTTTTCAATGGTCGGCTCTATTTCGTGTCCTTCGGTATAGTCACTCCACGAAGCGATAAACATCATGTCCAGGCTGTCCTTCTCTGCCATACAGAACTTCCACATACTTTGATAAGTTTCTCCATTGTTACGTGGGATATAATAGAAGTGTCCACGTCCCCAGCCCGCACATCCCCGGTTATCCATTCCCGGCATGGCAAATCCCGACTTAATGGTATAAGCAGGATTGTTACTATGCCAAATTGAATCACGGAAAGGTTTCATAAACTCAATAACATCATCCTGAGTGGCGTAATTATCCCATTCGGCATGTGCCTGATCTCTTGTACGGACACGGGCAGGAAGCCATGCAGTCGGTATTTCTCCCACTTCTTTCCAGGTATCCATTTCATCGCTACGAGTGACGGGGATATATTTATCATTTTCCAGTTTTCCCCAATCTGCCCAACGGCGTAAAGCAACCGGCTGCTTCATTCCTTGCGGTAACTTCGCCAATGATAATACTTTCTTATATTCATCCACTTTCGCTCCGGGACCGAAATGATAAAAAACAGGCATTCCCTTCACCATAGGAGCTGTAGGACCGGTAAAGACGCTATCCACCAGATATTGGTAACATTTGGCCATGTATTCGGTCTTTGCCTCACGGGTGTTAACTTCCGGATAAATCTTCGTAATCCAGTCATAATATAACCAACCGTCGCACCAGTTTACGCCGATTTCAAAGTCATACTTTGCTGCCACTTTCTGCATCTCACGCAGCAAGATGTCATTTTCGTGAGGCTTGAACCCCCATTCGATAAAGAATCCATCTATCTTAGCCGCTTTTGCCGACAATATCTGATATTCGATATAATCGGGATCGAGATTGGACTGCATTCCGACTTGGGGATAAGCCACTGCCGCTATCTCATGCCGTCCTTCGCTGTCTATCAGGTCGGCATTATAACACAGCGACTTTCTTCCGGTACTTGATTTTTCCGTATTGGCATACATCTCCCAACGCCCCAGCTTTCCGTCATGCTGCCGGGTATAGCGCACTCCGTGAAAGTCGGCATACACTTTCTTTCCATTCTGCGCCAAGGCCGGTAATGCGATAGATACCAATAAAAAAAGAAGAAGTTTCCTCATTGTTCCAAACTTAATTATTCAACTTATGTACTTAATCAATCTTCCACCATACTTAATCAGTCCTCACTCAACACGAAATCATGCTTTTCCGGATAACTGAAAAGATTGTCTATCATCCAACGGCCTTTATAAATCTTGGCTCCGTCCATTTTGAAAAGTTCTTCTCCCTTCTCATTTACAAGTCCTTCTGCCCACCATTCTTCAGTCGGTTTCAGCATCAGGATTCCGTCCGGTCCGTTGCAGATGCTTTTTATATCGGCTATGCTGTAAACTTTCTCGCAAGTAGGTTCAGTAGAGTCATTAGTCGTAGCGTCGGTAACTCCAGTCAAATCAAACTTATAGACAGCCGAAGCAGCAGTAAGCCATAATTTATCTTCTTCACCATATACCGGGAACAAATCATGCCCACCCGATTCATTGCTGAATGTATAAAGGGTAGTCTGATTTATTAACTTGGGATTACTCCGGTTGCCATCGTACTTAAAACGGAATAATGCAGTCACTCCCTCTTTTTTGGTAGCTGTAGCATAAAGATACGATCTTTTCTTATCCCAAACAACATTATGCGCATTACCCAACTTCACCGTATTAGCTTTTGCTCCCAATACCTTAACCGTGTCAACCACAAAGGTATTGATTTCACCGGATTTAGATTCTGCCGTCACGATATTTCCATCGGGCAATACCTCCGCAGAGTGGGGATTCTGTCCGCAATTTGCGTAGAACATTAATTTATGATCGGACAAACGGATTAAAGCCACAGCTCCGCCGGAGGCAGTCATCAAGATATAGCGTCTATTGAAAACCGGTTTTACTTCACTCGGATTAACAAACCAACCCTGCTGTGCAGCAGGAACACAGGCAGTATAAGGATCCCAACTCCAAATATTGCGGTGCGTCTCCGCATCTCTGATGACAATAGCCCGTCTGGATTGTTCCGCCAGTACATAAGCCTTTTCCGGAAGTTGAAAGATTTCATTTTTTACTACAGGAGCGGCATCATCATCGGAACATGCTCCCAAAGCTATATTAAATCCTAAAAGGATTGCAAATAAACTAAACTTCTTCATGGTCATAACTATTTTAATTCTAAATATTCAATTTGTCTATTTAAAGTTTCCGTCAATCTATTGAACCGATTTTGTATCGTAATAATCGATCAATGAATGAACTGAAAGATTCAACTGCCGCATCTGCGACAGAAAAGATTCATAAGGTTCGTATTCGATGGAAACCACTCCTTTATTAGAAGCTTTTCCGTTAGAATCGTAACCATCATTATACTCAAAATGTACCCAGCCCACACAGTTATGAGTTTCAAGCAAACGAAGACAGAAGTTCTGATAAAACTCACCTCTATTTTTTTGTGTATGCACCAGCCAGCCACCTCCTTCAGTATTAGCATATCCAGTTCCTTGATAACTGGCATCTTCCGCTTTTATATAGAATTCTGAAACTAAAAAAGGTTTCGCTCCACACCAGATTTTCAGGTTTGCCAAGAAATCTGCCTCCGGTTGCCAACGTGCATAATAGTTGACGGAAACAAGATCGCAATAACGAGCACACGCTTCCACCACTTTCTGATTATATTTACTCCAATCATGCAGACGTGTTCCCAATATCAAATGCTCTTTATCATATCGTCTGACGGTAGCGGTGGTCAACTGATAATAATAATCAGCAACCATCCCCCGGAAGTCTTCCTGATTTTTCTTGGTTATCACTCCGGTAGAAGCTATACCGTTATCCCGCATAAACTTTTCGGCATACTCACGAGCAGCTTTATAGCGTTCGGGCAAAGACAAGAAATGTTTCAGATCAATTCCTCGCAAAGGGTCAGCATTCTGATAACTGGCAAATGGCAATTCATTGTCAAGATAGAAACCTATAAAATGCCGGTCACCGGCAAATAAAGCTGACTTTTCTTGTACGAGACGATCTATGTACGTAGCAAATGTGGGTTCAAAAAGAAGAACTAAGCGATTATATTTGTCATCATCAAACGCGTAGCCCAAATTCTTACTCATATCCCACATAAAGGTACGAAGCAGATACAGATTCTCTGCATAAGCAATCTTTTGCGTCTTAGGGGTCAACAAGTTACCACGTACTGCAGCAGGAAATACTTCAATACGGTTCGAGCCATACGAAATATAGTTTATATGATTGTCTGCTAACAGTCTGCCAGTCTCTTCACTCCATCGCGCCTCACTACCGTATCGAGTACCGAAAGCCTTCTTATGAGCAGTAGATTCTCCCGGACGAACATGCTGAATTCCATGAATGATAACAGCTCCATTATCCGGATCGAGCAAATAAGAACGACCTCCACAATTAGCCACTCGGAAAAAGCCTTCTTTTCCAACCACAGATGAAGGTTGTAAACCGATTCGTCCTCCCCATGCAGTCCGGCTATAATCCGAAGAGGGAGTATACCAATTCATATTATCAATGGTACGTGTTTCCCTTGAATCTGCCGTTGTCCATGCCTGGAAAGTTCCGTTCTGCCACTTCCGGTATTCTACATTCATAAAAGTATATTCATCTTTTTCCAAAGGAGTATCTTCTCCTTCCGGTTTCAAAGGTTCTATTTCGTTGGAAGAGGAGGAACAGCTAAACGTCAACTGCATCAGTCCGACCAAAGATAAAAAGAGGAAATACCTATATATTATATGTTTTCTCATATTACTTTCAGCTACTGCACATTATTACTTAACCATCGTATTTGTTATCAGTCGCATCTTTCGTATACTCTATCTACGGTTCACCGGGATAGCTGTTACTAACTCTCGCGTTGGCTATTAATAGAAAAGTTATTCTCTACAAGGAGAGAACTTCCTTCCCCCTTGTTGCAAACTTCTTTTATCCTTATTATAAACTATAAACGCAAGCTTTGTTTTTATAATTGCAAGTTTTGTTTTTATAAACGCAACTTGCATTTATAAAAACGGAAGCTTCATTTATAGTTTGTATCGGACAGAGAGCAACTTTACTCCTAATGAAAGGGAAGTTTAGTCTTAATAGAAAAGAAGTTTTCTATTAAGACTTCAGGCGGTAGGTAATACTACCCTGCTTACTTCTTCTTAGGGAATTTGATTTCAACAGTTAATACACGAGCTGTTGTATCTCCGGGCTTCAGTACACCTTCACCAATAGATGGTGTCATACTAATGATTTTCATCACTCCGATTCTGTTTCCACCTGCTGCAGAAGTCGATGCTGTTTTAAAGGCAATAATATCTCCCTCCGCTATAGGAATCAGTTCTTCTTTCACAATCAAACTAGCTGATATTTCAGAAGCTATAGAAGTAACTGTTGCATTATCATAATCAAAGCCGGAAAGTTTAGCTATCATAGTCTTATTCTTCACAGCCGCGGTGTTCAAAGATACCCCACCGGAGCCTGTATATTCATTTGTTTTTGTAGCATTTATAGAATACAGACGAGGCTCTGAAGGAACGTCCTTACCTTTTCCCATACAATAGAATTTCAAATCAACATTCTTCGCATTATCCGCACTAGCTAATGCATAATCAACAGAATACGTTTTTAAATCTTTGAAAGATAACAAACCATAAGCATCCGGATATTTTTCGTGCGCACTATTAGCAAAAGTCTTACTAGATATATTCACTGTGGCAACATCCATATTTACATATGCTTTCACAGTTCCGACAGCTTCTTTTCCCACTCTCCCATCAGAAACCACCACTTTAATTTGAGACGTAGTTTCAGTAAAATCAATTTCCGGAGTGTAATCCAATTGTTTCTCACCATTCTTCTGTTCCCGTAAGACTTCGATTTCCTGTCCGTTTTCAATACGGTAAATAATTACTTCGTGAACTCCTCGTACAGATTCGACCTTCACCGGCACTCCCTGTTTTGCATCTGTTGTAGCAAAAATAGGCAATTCAGGCAAAGTCAATACAGGTATTGGCACTGTTCTATATTCCACAGGTAAAGTTGAAATGGTCACATTATCATATATATCCACTGCTTTTACTTTGAAACCTTTATCGCCTTCTTTGTAATTAATCATCTCGTCATACGAGAAATCCTTTTTGCCATTCAGTTCCACACTTCCTTTTGATTCCTGTCCGGTGGCAGATACCAAATACACTTCCACAACCTTCAAGCCGGCTTCCGAAACAACTTCGAAAGTAGTACGGGGAATTACCGGATTTTCATCCATCTCATCATATACAATCTCTTCCGGATCGAATGTAATGACAGGACGTGCCATTACATCGGTAACAGCAATTGGTAAAGTCCCACTCGTAACATGATTCAGTTTATCTGTAGCTTCAATGATAAAAGCTTCATAATTTGCATTGTACTCCAAGTTTTCAGACAAGCTATACGAGTTGGGATTGAAAAAGTCGGTTACAGTTTTATATTCTGTCACTCCCTCCACCGTCTGCAATTTCATTGTCACGCTCTGAAGCCCTGCCTGTGATTTAATAACAGCCACTACCGGCAGATTGTCTACTTTATTCAAATCAACGTCCAGCTGCTCCATAGGAAAATTAATCACAGGAGCCGCTGCATTAGGATCCAATCCATCATTATCGTCGCCACAGGCAGCAAAGCCCAAGCAAAGTCCTAATATTAATAAGGTATATATTTTACGAATCATAATTAGTTCTCTTTTTAATTAACTGTGGTTATTTGGAATATTTGCAATAGTTCTCAAATATATGAATCACACCGTTTGTCGGCAGAATATTGCTAGTCTTAGCTTGTCGTTGCGGAGATTTTCCGTTGCTTCCGGTCTGATTCACCAGAATCTTACCTACTGCAGCCTGCCATGGATTTTTCCAAACAGACATTGTCATCAATCCAGTCTCACCTTTCAGCATAGTTAAGACGAACATCGGTTCTACCTGCAATTGCCCATAAGAACTATATTCTCCATCTACAATATGATAAAGCAACATATTCTTCACCTTTTCTTTATCACAATCTGTAATGGAAGCTACGCCTGCAAATTCATTCTCCCGATAAAGCTGCATACCGGCATTATTCAAAGCCAGAAAAGTATATTTATTATCAGTCTGGGTATAATAGTCCTTTAAGCCTGTATATTCAATAGCTGCTATCAACTCCGAGAACATATCTTTGTGATCCTGAAAATATTCCCACGCTGTCACTTTTACATACGGATCATCCACCGAAGGCTCATAATCATAGTTCTTTTGCAAGTCCAGATCACAACCGGTCAATGCCAAAATTGTCCAACAAAAGAAAAGAGTCTTATATAATATTGTCTTTTTCATTGCTTCTACCTTTTTTAGTTGTTAGTATTACCATAATACGTATTCTGCACAATCTTCGGATTTTCCAAGATATGTGAATAGTGGATCGGGAAAAGTTCATTGCCATCCTGCTCCATTCCGTTAATAGGTTTCATCACTTCCTTCCACTTTTCGGTACGCAGTAAATCAAACCAACGGCGTCCTTCGCCAGCTAACTCCACCTGACGTTCACGCAAGATATAATTGACTACCTCTTCTTCTGAAGCAAAATCATTTTCAGTCAGTGTATTCAATCCGGCACGGTCACGTACAGTTTTTACTAAATCCAAAGCTTCCCCCCATTTTCCCTGATGAGCACGAGCTTCAGCTTGCAACAACATCATATCTGTGTAACGATAGATTGGATAGGCTACTTCGCATGTCTTATTCAAAGAGTTACTGATGTCACCTGCCATATATTTACGCAATTCATTTCCATTTTGGTAATTCTTCACCGTATAATCTTTGCGTAAATCACCTTTCATATCCTTTTCATCAAAGATACTCATAAACTTATCAGACATGACTGCCGCACGATTCCCTGAACCGGAAAACCATTGATACATGTAACTGTAACCATTCGTGCCGACTTCATCCATGTTGAAATGAACAAGGAAAATAAACTCTCTGGAGTTATATTCATCATTTTCCGGTGTATCATCAGAAGGTTTATTAGTCAGCTCTTCCGTAAACATGGTATGCCAAGTAGCAATGTTAGGTTCGAAGTCTACAAAACGACCGCCCTTTTTAGAAGCGATAGTCGCCATCTTATCGATGGTCTGGTCGGCCAGATTATATTCTTTAGCCCACATATAAGCATCCGCCATGATGGCCCATACGCCACAGATAGAAATGCGTTTGCGTTCGTAATTCTTGTTACGGTTAATCAGGCTTTCCGCTTTCTTCAGGTCCGGAAGAATGACATGTTCCAAAATGTAGTTTTTATCCGTACGCTCTTTGTAGATGGCTTCCGAATACTTTTCAGTAGGTTCTGTAAACAAAGGTACGTCTCCCCAAACACGGATAGCATAGAAGTAGGCCAAAGCACGCAATGCATAAGCTTGTCCGAGATAGTCATTTCGGTCTGCCACATCAGGCATACTGATATTAGGAACATATTTAATAGCCAGATTTGCCTGGTTAATCATCTGATACAGAGTCGTCCACTTTGCACATTTCTCATCCGTAGACATTAGGTTGTTGATAACACGTGCCTGATCGGCCATTACCGGTGCTCCGGGAGCTACATTATCCGAACGGAACTCCCCCCAATAGAAATAGTTCTCCCGTAAAGTGGAACGTAACAATCCATAGATTTCATTTATACCTGCCTTAGCGTCACGGGCAGTCTGCCACATGTCACCTGCCGGAATTTCACTTACCGGTTCCTCATTCAGAAAGTCTGAACAGCTATTCAACGATAGAGCCAGGCATACAGCTCCAACAAAATATTTTATATTCTTCATACGATATCTTCAATTAAAAGTTTGCAGAAAAACCAATACCATATTCTCTCTTTCTCGGATAACGGTAAGAGTCTTTACCTACCTGCAGAGGATTGTTGGTAGAGAATTCAGGATCGAATCCCGAATAGTTGGTCCATGTCAAGGCGTTGTTTACAAAAGCGTAGATATTTATATTCTTCAACATCAGCTTCTTTATCCAGTTTTCAGGAAGATCGTATGCTACACGTATGTTCTGCAAACGAATAAAGGAAGCATCTTCCAGATAGAACGAGTTACCCATACGGGCATTGTTGTAATCATCATTATACGGACGCGGATAGATTGCCTGGTCACCCGGATGCAACCACATATTATGGATGACTTCCGGTGAAGGAGTAGTTCCGGTGTATTTGAACATATTACGATTATGTTCGGCTGCATTATAAATCTGTCCTCCCAATGAATAATAGAATCCTAAGTATAAACTCAAATTCTTCCAAGTCACCGTTGTATTCAAACCACCGGTTACATCAGGCATGGCATTACCGATCACCATACGGTCATTATCATCAATCACACCATCACGGGTTCCTTCCGGTTCTTCCCAGTTGTAATCTCCACCACGGAACGGTTTGCCGTTCGGCAACGTCTTCTGACGAATATTACCTGTATATTCTTTTCCATCCAACAAATATTTGTACTGGAATACACCATTCTCAAACACCGGAGTCAGTTGTTCCCATTTATCAGTGAAAGCATTCGATTCGTCGTATGCAAAGACACCGGCGCTTTTAAATCCGTAGAAGTCACCCACACGGCCACCTTCCTTCATCCACCAGATATCACCTTCCATATATGCCTTACCTTCAGACAGCTTCTCAATACGGTTGATGTTTCTGGAGATATTGAAAGAAGCATTCCACTTCCAGTCCTTCGTGCGGATAATATCACCGGTAACAGCTATTTCAAAGCCTCGGTTACTCATTTCACCGACATTGGTTTTCATATATGCAAAACCGGATTCTTTAGGCAATTGGTAGTTTGCCAGCAAACCGTCTGTATATTTATCGTAATAATCGGCAGTGACTGTCAAACGGCTATTCCAGAAATTCAAGTCCAGACCAAGGTTGAATTGTTTAGTTTCCTCCCATTTCAGATTGTCTTTACCGATACGAGTCGGAATAACGCCACCCACTCCGTCATAAATAGAATTCGGAGAATAAGAGTAGATATAGTCGTAGTTGCCGATTGCTTCGTTACCCGTGATACCGAAACTTGCACGGATCTTACCATCTTCGAGAAACTTTTTCGAAAATTTCATGAATTTCTCATCCGAGAAGCGCCATCCCACAGATACGGAAGGGAAATTACCCCATTTGTTCTCTTTGGCAAAACGAGAAGAACCGTCACGACGCATAATGGCATTGAGCAAATATCTTCCTTTATAATCATAAGTCACACGGGCAAAAATGGAAGCCATAGAGTGATTGCTTAATGTGGAGCCTGTAGATGACAAATCCAGGTTTGCGGCAAAAGCATTCATTGTATAGATAAAATCTGTAGACGAGTTTATCCCCACAAATGTTTCGTTTTCATAACGCCACTGCTGTGCACTAACACCTACCATGGCCGTAAAATTATGATCTTTTATTTTGCGTGCATAAGTAAGGATGTCTTCATTCATCCAGTTCCAGTTCAGGTAATTATAAGAATAACCTTTATTCTGTTTCTGCCATTCATCGGTGATAAGACTCGGTTCGAGTTTTTTGCGTTTATCCAGATAGAAGTTGGCATTAATATTAGCTCTAAACTTCAAATACTTGTTGAATTTGATTTCAAAGAACTGGAAGAAGTTAGCCTTATAAGAATCAGTAAAGTCGGTGGTATAATTGACCTGCGCAATAGGGTTCTTCTGACCGTTAAACACTCCGACCAAAGAGCCATCCGGATAATAAGTATTGAAATAAGGACGACGAGTCAACACTGCGCTCAATAAAGTACCTTCATTCAGACCTTTCTTTTTAGAATAAGTCAAAGAAATACGGCTACCCATATTCATCCAGTCTGTCGGTGAATAATCGGAGTTGATACGAGTATTTAATCTCTGGAAACCTGTATTGGAAATAATACCTTTCTCATTATAATAACCGGTATTGATGAAATATTTCAGTTTCTTTGTACCACCACCTACACTGATATCCACCTGATCTTTTTGTGCAGTGCTTGTAATCATGTCCAGATAATCGTTATCCACATTAAAGAAAGAGTTCAACGGATCATTCAGTATATCACTACTTTCATCCGGATTACCTCCGCCGTATGTTTCAAAATACTCTTTACGATACTGGTCGTACAACAAACGTTCTTTACGGTTTGCTTGTGGAACCTTGTGAGACAATGTACCCCACGAGTGATTATACTTGATATCAATACGGGCTTTACCTTCCTGCCCACTTTTAGTAGTGATAATAATCACACCGTTCGCCGAACGGGAACCGTAGATAGCTGCAGAAGCGGCATCCTTCAAAATTTCCATAGAAGTAATATCATTGGTATTGATACCATCGATACTTTCCAAAGGAACACCGTCTACAATATAAAGAGGAGTCACACCTTCAGCGGAGAAAGTGGAAGTACCACGAATTTTGATAGAAGAAGATTCACCGGGCTGTCCGGAACCGGATACCACCTGTACACCGGCAGTAGTACCCTGCAATGCTTCAAAAACATTGGTAGCCATTTTTTGCTCAATGGCCTCGCTTGAGATGGAAGTAATAGCTCCTGTTACATCACGCTTTTTCATCGTACCGTAACCCACTACCACTACTTCGTCCAATAGCTTAGAGTTCTCTTCAAGCGTAATATTCATTGTTTTATCTTTCACTACCACATCTTTAGGGGTATATCCCATGAATGATACAGTCAAAGTAACTCCCTTCTTCGAAACATTCAATGAGAAATTACCATCTAAATCTGTAATTGTTCCATTAGATGTTCCCTTCTCCATCACATTGGCGCCAGGCAAAGGAAATCCTGTTTTATCCACAATAACTCCCTTCACTGCAAACCCGCCTTGAGCATAAGCCGGATTGACAAGGAAAAAGAGACTCAAGGAAATCAAAAGGAACGACTGAAGCAACCGCACTTTTGTCCTACTCTGCAAATTTTTCATAACTAGAATAAAATTAAATTGGTTAATTATCAAGGTTTTACTCACTACTTAATTAATTGGGGAAAATATATTGATTCTCTCCAATAAGATGTTATCTTTTATTTATTATATGGATATTTGTCTTTCATAATACTACACAATAATTATTATATTAGAATAAAGATTACACAGCACCCGGTCTACCAAATGAAAGTGTGTGCGGACACACCTAACCAAAGAAAACTCAAGTACAAGCTGGCATTATCCAACGCCACAAAAGTATCACATTTGAATATATTGCACCCTATCGAATTGTTCGTTTTATCTAGTCTAAAAATTCAGATGACTTATTTTAATCACTTCACAGAGGGTTCGGAGGAGGTATTATGAGCTTTTCGGTATTGCGTAGGAGCAATATCAAAAAGTTCTTTAAAGCATTTATTGAAGTATTGAGGATTTCCAAATCCTAACCGGTAAGCAATATCCGATATATTCATTTCCGGAGAATTCTGCAGAAAATATGCCGCTTTTTTCAGACGCAGATTCATGATAAAATTATTTGGCGTACTTCCCGTGATACCTTTTATCTTCTGGAATAAGACAGTACGTCCCACCCCCATCTCACGTGAGAAGACATCTACACTGAATTCGGGATTTTCCATATTATCTTCCACTACCTGCGTCGCTTGTTCGATAAACCTCTGATCGAGTTCATTCGTTGCAATCTTCTCCGCTTTGCTATCCAGCTGATGGGCATATTTATTCTGTAAAAGTCTGCGGGTATTAATCAGATTATTGCATTGCATCACCAGCCGCCGCATATTAAATGGCTTCACCACATAAATATCCGCTCCAATTCTCAATCCTTCCAACTCACGTTCGGGCGCACTAAGGGCAGTCAGAAGAACGACAGGTATATGACAAGTTTCAATATTGTTCTTAATTTTGGCACACAATTCCGTTCCAGGCATTCCGGGCATCATAATATCCGAAATAACCAGATCAGGTTGCATCATCTTTACTTTCTCATACCCTTCCTCACCATCACTTGCAGTTTCAACCGTGTACAATGGAGAAAAGATATCTACAAGGATATTTCTGATTTCTTCATTATCATCAATAACCAACAGCTTGCAGTCAGTAGTCCCACTCTCACTTTGAGCCGACTGTACCTCCTTAACCAATAGTTCTTTATCTTCCGAATAATAAATATATTCCTTATCCTGCTCCGGTTCAATCCGGGAAACAGAAGAATCAAAGTGAGCATCTCCTTTCTTCAGAGTGACCTTAAAGCATGAACCTTTCCCCAACTGGCTTTCTACAGTTATATCTCCCTGATGAGCTTTCACAATCCCCTGACTTAAAGCCAGCCCGATACCCGTTCCTCCATACTGTCCGATATTCTCGGCCTGATAGAACCGCTCGAATATCTTCACGTAATCTTCCTCGGATATTCCTGCCCCATTGTCTGAAACGGAAAACATACATTCATCCGCTCCATCAGCCAATTCCATACTGATACTTCCACCGTCTGAAGTATATTTAAAAGCATTCGACAGCAGGTTATTAACCACTTTCTGCAATTGCATACGATCTCCCCACACGAGGCATTGCTCACAGTCAGCATGCAAAACAAACGAAATATTCCTGTTAGCTGCCAATTCTTTGAACAATACATAATGCTCTTTGAGTAAAGAATATAAATCAAATTGAGAAACTTTCAGTTTCAAAAGTCCCTGCTCCTGTTTCCGGAAATCAAGCAACTCCGTTATCAATGATTTCAGGTTACCGGCATTTTTATGTATATTCAGTAATTTCGAATAAGCATACGTAGACAACTTACCGGAATTCAACAACAGATCAACCTGCCCCAGGATAAGGGTAATAGGGGTTCTGATTTCATGTGAGATATTAGTGAAGAAACGCAGTTTGGATTGGTTCATTTCTTCAATATATTGTTTCTCACGAAGTTCAAAGTCCAACGAGGTTTTCAAGAACAGCCGAATTCTATATTCTCTCACTACAAAGAATAGAATCGTCAGAATCACACACACATAAATTGTATAAGCCCACCAGGTGGCATAAAAAGGTGGTGTGATCGTTATATGAAGAGATCTGATTACTTCCGGAAAGTTCTTCAATCTGATCTCAAAAACATAATCGCCCGGAGATATATTTGTATAGGTAATATCATTCCCCAAACGATTCTCACTCCATTCGTCATTAGAACCTATCAACCGGTATTCTACCTCACCACCGCCAATATGCAGAAAGTTATCTGTCGAGAAACCGATAGAAAACACATTCTGCAAATAATTCAATTTAATCCGGTCGGTATAGGCAAAGGACTTATTTAGGATGCCGGTTTGATCGCCTGTGGTAATCTCTTTATTATTGACATACAAATGAGCCAACTCCAAATCATATATTTTCGGAGGATAGGACAAACTACTTTCACGAATGGCAACCAGTCCGGTAGCTCCTCCCATATAAATATCATGATTGCGGGATACATGCATGGATTTCCTATTGACAAGAGTCAGCGGAAATCCTGTTTTAGAATTGAAGTTTATCACTTTCCCGTCTTTCTGTTCTAACACAGACAATCCATGTCCGGTACCAATCAATAAATTCCCGGAAGGAGTTTCGCCCAACACTCTGATATTTTCTCCCGACAATACGCTTTCAGGAGTATGTAAACGAAACAATCGCTCTTTCTTATCCAACAAGAAAAGCCCGTTGCCATGTGTTCCGACCCAAATGTTTCCCTTTCGATCTTCATAGATGACATTGACCAGCTCTTTTTGAGATCTGACCTGCTTCTTCAGACTTATCCTATACGTTTCAAACCGCCCTTCATCAATCACATAAGCTACACAACCATCATCGGAAGCAAACCATAGCCGGTTTTTCGAATCAAGCAACAAAGTGTTATAATTATGTGTAAACAACTCCTTTTGATGAAACAACACTTCAGTTTTTAAGGCCTGTTTATCCAGACTAACAACTGCAGATGTTGTACCTACATACAATTTACGAGGAGTGTCGGCCAAGGCAAACAGAGCTTCTCCCACACTTTCCTCTCCGAGCGGTTCGAGGTCATATATATCATTCCGATAGTTATCAAGATGAAAACAGTTGACCTTGTTTGTAAAGTCAGCAGCAATCCACAAGCAGTTATTAGCCTCATCAAAAACGACATCTTTCAGATAATCCGTACTAAAATGATATCCGGTATGCGCATTAAAATGTTTGAATGTTCCTTGTTCCGGTTGATATAAATCCAGTCCTCCACCTTCTGTGCAAATCCATATATTTCCGGATTTATCTTCTGCCATAGCACCCACCACCGGAAAAGACAATCCGGTATCCGAAGCATGATAATGTACAAAATGTTGATATTCCGGTGAGAAGAAGTTCACGCCGCCCCAATAGGTCCCCACCCAGACAGTTCCTTGTTTGTCCGTATAAAGAGAAGTCACCGAACGATTGGACATAGCCCCCACCCGGTTAGGATCCGCCTGATAATGAAATATTTTCCCGGTAGCCACCTCAATCTTACTCAATCCGCTTCTGTAACCTACCCATATATTCCCTTCCAAATCCTGACATAGCGCTCTTGCCATATCATCCCGGACCGTGTAAACACTCTTGTTGTTATAATCATAATGATGTATGACTGCACCTTGAGGTGAAAAACAGAAAACACCATGATCCTGCGAACCAACCCAAATATTCTGATCGTTACTTTTTATCAGTTTCATCACCTTGATTCCGGGCAAATAAAGCGACATCGATCCACAAGTATCCACACGCATCACCCCGCCATCTTTCAAAGCAACCCAAAGATTTCCTTCCGAACCTTCTACCATTGTCGGCCCGGTGTCCGGCAAATGTACCTCCGCATACATGGGTTTCACGGAACGGGTATTCTTATCATATAAGAAGAGTTTTCCCCCTTCTGCAATCCACACTCCCAACTTTCCTTTGGCAAGAGTGGAAGGAGAAGGCACCGGAAGAATATAATATTTCTCCGTTTCAAGGTCGAACTGGAAAAGTCCCGTAGAGGTCAAGAGAAAAAGACTCCCCTGGCCGTCCTCCACCATCTGGGTGACATATAGATTACCATAACTGATGGAATCGTTATGAAAATGATTAAAGACTTTGATATGATTGCCATCGAAACAATTCAGACCATCCAGTGTGGCAATCCATATACGCGACTTCTCATCCTGGCAAATATCGCTCACCGTTATTTGCGACAATCCATCCTCCACACCCAATGTTCTGAACTTATATTCCTGTGATTGAAGAGGAGATATAAATCCTAAAAGAGATAACAGAATAAGAAAATGGATCTTAGATAGTTTTTGTCCGCGCATATCAAGAATGATGGTTTATAGCACATTATCTTCGCCACAAAAGTAACAGTTTTTATGATATTCCCAAAATCAGAGCCAAATAACTAATAGATATGAACTTCATCCTATTCATTCTTCCCGCCCGAACGAACGATACTCCAACGGAGTTAGTCCCGTACGTTTCTTGAAGAAAGAGAAAAAATATTCGGTTGACTGGAAACCTAGAAAAAAAGAAATCTCTTTTACTGACTGGGAAGTTCCCACCAGCATTTGTTTAGCTTTACGAAGTTTCAATTCCTGGAAATATTTAGCCGGAGCATAACCTGTATACTCCTTAAAAACACGTCGAAACCATGAATAACTAATATTGAGTCGCATAGCCAACTCTTCCGGGTCCACATTGCCGGAAACATTTTCATTCATAATGATTTTTGCCTGTTCGATTTTCTGATCCACATCACTCATCTCGAAAACCTTATTCTTGGAGACGGAAAGAATCATCCCTATCATGTGGAGCACAATCCCGGAAAGATATTGTTGCGCGGAAATCTTATCCGCTTCGGCTACGGCAAGAGCACGGGAGAATAATGAGACTAACTCTTCATTAAGGCCTATTTCCAGTATTTGCTGTTCCTGCGACAAAAAAGCATCATCAACAATGGCGTCTATCATAGGCCCCTCGAAACCGATATAATATTCCGTCCAACCAGTCTGCCGCAACGGGCGATAAGTATGCCATTGTCCGGGAAACAATACCATCAGCCGACCTTTACAAACTTGCTTTTCAGAGGTAGAATCAGATGAAAACAAACCACGCCCCTTGGTGATATATACCAATTGATACTCACGAAGCACTCTTCCTTTTTCTGCATTAAAAAAGTAACCGGAAGGATGCTCTTTCAACGGATAAGGTGAATCAGGAGGAATGGATTGATAGCCGACGGTATTTACCCATAGCCCGAATTTACGGTCCATGTCATTTACAATCAGATATTTAAATTCTAATCCCAAACTATTATCCTCGATCATACCGATGTGTTTTCATGTAATTGAGTTGGACAAAAATAGGAATTATTTTCAGAAAAACACCACAGATTACACAGATTTACACAGATTTAATTCTTAAATATCGGCTTCCGATTAGAAAATAATCTGTGTAAATCTGTGTAATCTGTGGTGAAAAGAACTTCCGCAAAAACTAACTTTAGAAAGCTTTGCGATATAGAGCTTCGATATCTGCTACCGAAGTAGGACGAGGATTACCGCCTGTACAAACATCATTGAAAGCAGCTACAGCCAGTGCAGGAATATCTTCTTCCTTCACATTGATTTCATGTAATTTTTGCGGTATATTGATACTGGCAGAAAGTGCTTTCACCGCCTCAACAGCCGCTTTTACTCCCTCGGCTTCACTCATCCCGGTAGTGTCCACTCCCATTGCTTTCGCAATATGGATATATTTCGGAGCTGCCGGAGATTCAGCATTGTATTCCATCACATACGGCAACAATAAGGCATTGGCTACCCCATGAGGAGTATCATAGAACGCACCTAACGGATGCGCCATCGAATGAACAATTCCTAAACCGACATTCGAGAATCCCATACCGGCAATATATTGTGCCTGTGACATAGCTTCGCGGGCTGCCACATCTTTACCATTATCCACAGCTGCTTTCAAGTTTTGAGCAATCATTTCAATGGCTTTCAATTCGAACATATCGCTCATTACCCAGGCACCCGGAGTGATATAACTTTCGATGGCATGAGTCAAAGCATCCATACCGGTAGCTGCAGTCAATCCTTTGGGCATTGAGTACATCAGTTCAGGGTCTACGATAGCCACGGCAGGAATGTCGTTCGGGTCTACGCAAACCATTTTCTTGCGGGCATCTTCATCAATAATCACATAATTGATCGTTACCTCGGCAGCTGTTCCGGCAGTAGTAGGCAGCGCGAAAGTAGGCACCGCTTTGTGTTTGGTATCGGCTACCCCTTCCAGAGATTTCACATCTGCAAAATCCGGATTGTTCACAACAATACCGATTCCTTTGGCAGTATCGATGGAAGAACCGCCGCCCAAAGCAACGATAAAATCGGCTCCGGAAGCTTTGTATGCCGCCACACCATTTTGTACATTTGCAATCGTAGGATTCGCTTTTACATCACTATAAAGTTCGTAAGGAATCTGATTTTCATCAAATACTTTAATGATTTCGGCAGCCACACCAAACTTGATAAGATCTTTATCCGTTACAAAAAAGGCTTTCTTAAAGCCACGTCTGGCTGCTTCCACAGCAATGACACTACGGCATCCGGCACCGAAGTACGAAGTTTCGTTTAAAATAATGCGATTCATGGTTATCTATTTGTTTAAAGGGTTAACCGCAGCACCTTCCAGGGTAGAAAATGCCACGGTTTCTAAAGTAATTAAAATCAATGACTAGTATAAATCTTATTTAGGAAGATTGAAAGCAACTGACATTTCTTTCATCTGTTCCTGACTCATACCATCCGGTTCGAAGCCCATATTTTTAGCTGCGATATAAATCAGAGCCGACTTATTGAGTACATCAATCTGATCGAATGCCTGCATCGCATCGCAATCCACTGCAAATACACCATGTTTCTCCCACATCACCACATCGTAATCCTGCAATTCTTTGATGGTAGCTTCAGCCAATTCCACCGAACTAGGTAATTTATAAGGAATGATACCCAAACCACGCGGGCAGAATGCCTTTGTTTCAGGGATCATACTCCACAACAGATTGGTAGCCACATCTTTTTCCAGAAATTTCGGACAATGTGTCATGGCAATCAGTTCAATCGGGTGTGTGTGTACAGATGCTTTATAAGGAGAGTTTTTGCTCAACAGGTCATTGTGTACGCTCAAGTGAGAAGGCAATTCCGATGTCGGGACTACGGCTTCATCCGCAATAATCACATAGCTGGCACAGTCATCCAGAATACGGATTACCGAACCATTTTCCATCGGCCAGCGGGCTAAATCACGCATGCGTTTATTAGTTCCCTTGCAGTAGAAATAGCAGCCTTTCAGATAAGGAAGAGTCACACCGATAGACTTTACTTCGCTGATCGGCTTCATCTGACGGATTTCATCGTCTACAAACTCTGTGATATTAACAGTGATATTACCACCATTACGTTCAGCCCATCCTTTCTGCCACAAGTATCCGGCAACTTCTGCTACCTTGTTTACTTCTTTGGCAAGTGCCGGACGATTCTCTAAAATTGATTTCATTATATATATATTTTAATTAGGCACGGATTACATGGATTTTGCCGCAAGTTATAAAAAAACTGCGTAATCCGTGTAATCCGTTCTTGATTTTTTTAAAACAAATTTGGGAATACTAAAGAGAAGATAAGTACGATCAGACCAGCTATCAGCACAGTTATAGTCTTGTTTGACACCCCTTTCCATTCTTTCAGAATTATTCCCCAAACATTACTAAAGGTTACGTTCAATGCCATTAGAATACACCAGGAGAAAGCCAGTAACACCGGGCTTTCGGTGAGGAAGCTCTTACCCATTTCCAATCCGAAGAACTGCATATACCATAGTACACCAGCCAACGCACAGAACACTAGATTATTGCCCCACACTTTTCCTTTAGCATAGTCACCCATCGTTTTGTTAACCACATTCTGTTGCAAACAGTAAGCTGCATTTGTCAGGAAGCCTCCAAGCGTAACCAGAAAGATAACCGGAAGACCGGCATAAAGTCCTTCTACTCCACCAGCCAAAGCGGCTTCTTTGATAGGTGTTCCCGCATCCAGTCCCAAAGCAAAGCAGGCACTCATGATACCAGCCAAAAGTGCAACCAGTAACCCTTTTGTCAATGCAAAGTCTTTTACGGCAGCACGTTTTTCTTCTTCACTCATGTTTTGCGCACGCAAGCTACCGGCATACCCGATAATAGCAATACCTGCCAACGTGATGCAAACACCCAACAAAAGAATCAGCCCGTTACCTTCAAACAAGTTTGTACCGGCAAAAAGAGCCGGAAGAAGGGTACCGAAACCGGCACAAGTACCCAGTGAGATACTCTGTCCGAGCGCAACACCCAAATAGCGCATGGAAAGTCCGAAAGTCAACCCTCCTACTCCCCACAATATACCATAAAAGATGCTCATTCCAGCACCTCCTGCTCCCCACAAGTCGAACAAACTGCTCTCTTGGGGTACACCCAGTAGTGAACCCAGGAACGGGAACACTAACCAGGCAAATACACCTTGTATTAACCAGAAGCTTTCCCAGCTCCATTCTTTTACCTTTTTGATAGGTACATAAGAACTGGACTGGCAAAAGCTACCGATGGCTATAATCAATAAGCCGATTAAGATTTCCATAACTTATCGTTTAGAAGTTACTTCGGCTTCGTACTTTTCAATTTCTGCGATGAAATCTTCACCAACAGGAACATTGTTCTTCAAGCAGAACATATCCCAAACTGCATTCCAAGGAAGCGCCTTTTCTTCTTCGAGCAAAGCCAGACGTTGGAATCCCTGTCCGTTTGCTTCGTATTCGCGCAACTTGGCAATCGGTTCGAGCAGAGCACGAGTCATACATTTCTGTGCAGCACGGCTACCAATTACGTATGCACCGATACGGTTGATAGATGCATCGAAGTAGTCAAGACCATAATGTACACGGTCCAAAGCACCGCAGCGAACGATTTCGCTGAACAGTTCCATTGTCGGATCATCCATGATAGTAACATGGTCTGAATCCCAACGAACCGGACGGCTTACGTGCAACATCAATTCAGGCACATAAAGCAACAGTGAAGATACTTTATCAGCTACACTTTCTGTCGGATGGAAGTGACCGGTATCCAGCGTAATCATCTTGTTACGAGAAGCACCATAACCGATATAAAAGTCGTTAGAACCCACTGTATAGCTTTCCAGACCGATACCGAACACCTTAGATTCGATACAATCCTTCATATTCTTATATTCGGTAGCGAAGATCTGATCCAAAGAATCTTTCAGCAATGCACGATATTTCATACGATTTACCGTAATATCCTTGCTTCCGTCATGTACCCAAAGATTCATGATACACGGATCCCCCTGTGCCTTACCCATTTCTTCCGCAACGGCACGACAACGTTTGGTATGTTCAATCCAGAACTGACGGATGCCTTCATCAGGATTAGAAAGAGACAAGTCACCTGATTTCGGATGAGAGAAAGAGGTAGAGTTGAAGTCGAGTTTCATGTTATGTTCTTTACCCCATTCGATCCAGCTCTTGAAATGTTCCGGTTCTACCTGGTCACGGTCTACCACCTTACCCTGGAAATCTCCATAGATTTCGTGCAGGTTCAGACGATGAGTACCCGGAATACAAGAAGCAGCTTTCAAAATGTCAGCACGCAATTCATCAATATTACGAGCTTTGCCCGGATAATTACCGGTTGCCTGAATACCTCCGGTCAATGAGCCGGCCTGTACTTCAAATCCTGCAACGTCGTCAGCCTGCCAGCAGTGGAGTGACAGATGAAAATCCTGCATCGTTTTCAATACTTGTTCGGTGTCTACACCTACTGCTGCATAACGTTCCACAGCAATCTCATACGCTTTCTGAATCAGTTCTTCTTTTTTCATGATATTCTATTAGTTTAAATAAATGATTATTCTGTCGGTTGTTCAATGCATTATCGAACGCAATTCTTAAAATGGATATAAGCCGCGTCCCAAGCTTCCGTATCTTGCGGCTGATAAGTTTTCAACGGGATAGAGCGGTTGATTAACTGGCGCATACCGGCAACATCCGTTGCTTCACCTGCTGCCATTGCCTGAATCATTACATTACCGATAGCTGTTGCTTCGGACGGACCGGCTATCACAGGAATTCCTATCGCATTAGCTGTAAACTGGTTCAACAGATCATTCCGGCTACCGCCGCCAATTACGTGCAATGTATCAATCGGACGGGGAGAAAGCGAACGTAAATTCTCCAATACCTGACGATAACGCAAAGCCAGACTTTCAAAAATACAACGCACCACTTGTCCACGTTTCTCGGGAACTGCTTGTCCGGTAGCCCGGCAATATTCAGCAATAGCCTTCTCCATATCCGCAGGATTCGCGAAACAATCATCATCCGGATTAATCAGACTACGGAACGGCTCGCAAGCATCCGCCTCACTGATTAATTCAGGATAGCTTGTATCTCCCCAATTCAGACGACAACGTTCCAACAACCACATTCCACAGATATTCTTCAACAGACGGATGGTTCCTTCCACGCCACCTTCATTGGTAAAGTTCAACGCTTCCGTTTCGGCATTAATCACCGGAGCATCCGTTTCAACTCCCATCAACGACCAAGTCCCACTGCTCAAATAAGCAAAGTTACGATCGAGTGCCGGAACGGTAGCAACAGCAGAACCAGTATCATGTCCGGCTACTGCAATTACAGGAATTGCCCCCAGTCCGGTTATCTTTTGCACTTCTTCCGTCAATACTCCCACCTTTTCGCCGGGGAATACAAAACGTCCGAAATTCTTTTCACTCAAGCCGACTGCTTTCAACAACTCCGGTTCCAGACGACGTGTTTGAGCATTTACCAGCTGCGCTGTCGAAGCAATTGTATATTCCGTCACCATCTCTCCGGTCAGCATATAACTTAATGCATCCGGCATAAACAGAATTTTATCTGCCGCCTCCAATGCGCTGTCGTGATTGCGACGTAAAGTATCTAATTGAAAAAGTGAATTAAAATTCATAATCTGAATACCCGTTTTGCCATAGACTTCACTACGCGAAATACGGGAGAAAAGAGCTTCCGGTGCACCTACCGTATGAGGATCACGGTACGCGTATGGTTGACGAAGCAGGTTACCGTCTTTTCCGACGCATACAAAATCCACTCCCCAAGTATCAATACCGATAGAAGTAATGGATTCGCCACGATGAGCCACCAACTTCAATCCGTCAATAATATGACGATATAATGCATAAATATCCCAATAGAAATGTCCACCCACTTCAATCAGGTGGTTAGGAAAACGATTAATCTCTTCCAGATTTAATCCGCCTTCAATGAAAGTTCCCAAGATCGTACGACCGCTCGTTGCGCCCAGGTCGACTGCAAAAAAGTTTTGTTTCATGGTATTCTGTCTATATATTTAAGGTATCCATTTACCTACATGGCAAAGATAGGCGATTCCCTCCTCCCTTTCCTTATGTATTTTGATTGAAAGGGTATACATTTTGACACAAAACAAAAAAGCAGGCTCTCACCGTTTAGCATATTTTTCACTTTTATGCAAAAAAACTTTGGTTTTATGCATCTTTTCTCCGAAATAATGCATACTTTTGCACCGTTCTTAGAATAATTATACAATGAAGAAGAAAGCAAATCGGTTAGACGCCATCAAAATGATAATCTCAAGCAAGGAAGTCGGTTCGCAGGAAGAACTGCTGCAAGAGCTGAACCGCGAAGGCTTCGAACTGACACAGGCCACCCTCTCCCGCGACTTGAAACAATTGAAAGTAGCCAAGGCTGCCAGTATGAACGGAAAGTACGTATATGTACTGCCGAACAACATTATGTATAAACGTTCTACCGACCAGAGTGCCGGTGAAATGTTACGTAACAACGGATTTATCTCTTTACAGTTTTCCGGTAACATTGCCGTTATCCGCACCCGTCCCGGTTATGCGAGTAGCATGGCGTATGACATCGACAACAATGAATTCAGTGAAATTCTGGGAACCATTGCCGGTGACGATACAATCATGTTGGTGTTGCGTGAAGGAGTTGCCATCAGCAAAATACGTCAGCTTCTGTCACTCATCATTCCCAATATCGAATAATTATACCTATTATTATATAATAAAGAAATGGACACTCAACAAATAGATGTTATGGTAGCCGACGCCTCACATGAGGTTTACGTTGACACTATTTTGGAAACTATCAGAAATGCTGCCGCCGTACGAGGAACAGGAATTGCGGAACGTACACACGAATACGTAGCGACAAAGATGAAAGAAGGCAAGGCGATTATTGCTCTTTGTGGCGATACTTTTGCCGGATTCACCTACATCGAATCATGGGGAAACAAGCAATATGTGGCTACTTCCGGTCTGATCGTTCATCCCGATTTCCGTGGATTAGGACTGGCAAAACGCATCAAACAGGCTTCTTTCCAACTGGCACGTCTCCGATGGCCGAAAGCAAAAATATTCAGTCTGACCTCCGGAGCCGCTGTCATGAAAATGAACACCGAACTGGGTTATGTGCCTGTCACCTTCAACGAACTGACAGACGACGAAGCTTTCTGGAAAGGATGCGAAGGATGTATCAACCATGATATTCTGGTAGCGAAAAACCGCAAGTTCTGCATCTGCACAGCCATGCTGTACGATCCGACAGAGCCGCGGAACATCAAAAAAGAACAAGAAAGAAATAACATTTAAAAGATACAGCACTATGGAAGAAAAGAAGAAAAAAGTAGTGGTGGCATTCAGCGGCGGACTGGACACATCGTTCACCGTCATGTACCTCGCCAAAGAAAAAGGTTACGAAGTATATGCAGCTTGTGCCAATACGGGTGGTTTCAGCGAAGAACAACTGAAAACAAACGAAGAAAATGCTTATAAACTGGGAGCAGTGAAATACGTGACGCTGGACGTTACCCAGGAATACTACGAAAAGAGCCTGAAATACATGGTTTTCGGAAATGTGCTGCGTAACGGTACTTATCCTATTTCTGTTAGTTCCGAACGTATTTTCCAGGCACTGGCCATCGCACGATATGCCAATGAAATCGGTGCGGATGCCATCGCACACGGTTCTACCGGAGCAGGTAACGACCAGATCCGTTTCGACATGACTTTCCTCGTACTGGCTCCCAATGTAGAAATCATCACATTGACCCGTGACATGGCATTGAGCCGTCAGGAAGAAATTGATTATCTGAACAAACATGGTTTCAGCGCGGACTTCACCAAACTGAAATACTCTTATAATGTAGGTTTGTGGGGTACTTCTATCTGTGGTGGCGAAATCCTCGACTCCGCGCAAGGACTCCCGGAAACAGCCTACCTCAAACATGTTGAAAAAGAAGGCAGCGAACAGCTCCGCCTGACTTTCGAAAAAGGGGAACTGAAAGCTGTCAACGACGAGAAGTTTGACGACCCGATCAAAGCCATCCAGAAAGTGGAAGAGATTGGTGCAGCATACGGTATCGGCCGTGATATGCACGTGGGTGATACAATTATCGGTATCAAAGGCCGTGTAGGATTCGAAGCAGCAGCCCCGATGTTGATTATCGGCGCCCATCGCTTCCTTGAGAAATATACATTGAGCAAATGGCAGCAATACTGGAAAGACCAGGTAGCCAACTGGTACGGTATGTTCCTCCACGAAAGCCAATACCTCGAACCGGTGATGCGTGACATCGAAGCGATGTTGCAGGAAAGCCAGCGTAACGTAAACGGTACGGCTATCCTCGAGCTTCGCCCTCTCTCCTTCTCTACCGTAGGTGTAGAATCGGAAGACGATCTGGTGAAGACTAAATTCGGAGAATACGGTGAAATGCAGAAAGGCTGGACAGCCGAAGACGCCAAAGGCTTTATCAAAGTCACTTCTACTCCGCTACGTGTTTACTATAATAACCACAAAGACGAAGAGATATGATTAAAGCAGGAATCATTGGTGGCGCAGGATATACAGCAGGCGAATTAATCCGTCTGCTGCTCAACCATCCGGAAACTGAAATCGTATTTATCAACAGCAGCAGTAATGCCGGAAACAGAATTACCGACGTACACGAAGGCTTGTATGGAGAAACAGATCTAAGATTCACCGACCAGTTACCTCTGGACGAAATCGACGTTCTCTTTTTCTGCACCGCCCACGGCGACACAAAGAAATTCATGGAAAGTCACAACATACCGGAAGACCTGAAGATTATCGACCTCTCGATGGACTACCGCATTATGAGCGACGACCACGACTTTATCTACGGTCTGCCGGAACTGAACCGCCGTGCCACTTGTACGGCAAAGCACGTAGCCAATCCCGGTTGTTTTGCAACCTGCATCCAGCTCGGTTTACTTCCGCTTGCCAAGAATCTGATGCTGACGGATGATGTAATGGTAAATGCCATTACAGGAAGTACGGGAGCCGGAGTGAAACCGGGTGCTACCAGTCATTTCAGTTGGAGAAACAACAATATGAGCGTGTACAAAGCATTCGAGCACCAGCATGTTCCGGAAATCAAGCAATCACTGAAACAGCTGCAAAACAGTTTCGATGCGGAGATCGACTTCATTCCATACCGTGGAGATTTCGCCCGTGGTATCTTTGCAACGCTGGTAGTCAAAACCAAAGTAGCACTGGAAGAAATCGTTCGTATGTATGAGGAATATTATGCAAAAGACTCCTTTGTACACATCGTAGACAAGAATATTGACTTGAAACAAGTCGTTAATACTAATAAGTGCCTGATACATCTGGAGAAACACGGTGACAAACTATTGATTATCTCTTGTATCGACAATTTGCTGAAAGGCGCCAGCGGACAAGCGGTTCATAACATGAACCTGATGTTCAATCTGGAAGAAACCGTAGGACTACGTTTGAAGCCTTCAGCGTTTTAATGAAGAATGAAGAACGAAGAATGAAGAATTGCCACAATAGAACAAATTCATTATTGAATACAAAAAGCTATTCATTTGCACTTCGAATTGTACAAATGACTAAATATCTTCGAGAAATGAAACAAGAGTTCATCCTCAGCAAACAAATTCTTCGTTCCGGCACTTCTATTGGAGCTTCAATTCGAGAATCCGAATTTGCCCAAAGCAATGCTGACTTCATTAATAAACTAAGTATATCATTAAAGGAAGCTAATGAAACCGACTATTGGTTGAATCTTTTAAAAGATTCAGATTATATCGATTCTAATGCTTTTAATAGTATGGAGATTGATTGTGGAGAACTCATAGCTCTGCTTGTTTCTTCAATCAAAACTGCCAAAAATAATCAAATGAACCATGAAGTAACCTAATTCTTCATTCTTCATTCTTAATTCTTCATTTAATTATTATGAAATTATTCGACGTATATCCTTTATATAACATCAACATTGTCAAGGGCGACGGTTGCAAGGTATGGGATGAGAACGGAACGGAATATCTGGATCTCTACGGAGGTCATGCCGTTATCTCTATCGGACATGCACACCCTCACTATACAGCAATGATAAGTAACCAGGTGGCTAAACTTGGTTTCTACTCAAACTCCGTCATCAACAAGCTCCAACAAGAGGTAGCCGAACGACTGGGCAAGATTTCCGGTTACGAAGACTATAGCCTGTTCCTGATTAACAGTGGGGCCGAAGCGAACGAAAATGCCTTGAAGCTGGCTTCCTTCTATAACGGACGTACCAAAATCGTATCTTTCAACAAGGCATTTCACGGACGGACGTCTCTGGCGGTAGAAGCGACTCACAATCCTTCCATTATCGCCCCTATCAACAATAACGGTCATGTCACCTATCTCCCGCTCAACGATATGGAAGCGATGAAACAGGAACTGTCTAAAGGCGACACATGTGCTGTTATCATTGAAGGAATACAAGGGGTAGGCGGCATCAAGATACCGACCACCGAATTTATGCAGGAACTCCGCAAAGCTTGCAGCGAAACAGGAACGATCCTGATTCTCGATGAAATTCAGAGCGGATACGGACGTAGCGGTAAATTCTTCGCCCATCAATATAATGACATCAAGCCGGACATCATCACTGTAGCCAAAGGTATCGGCAACGGTTTCCCGATGGCAGGTGTCCTAATCAGCCCGATGTTTAAACCGATATATGGTCAATTGGGAACTACCTTCGGCGGAAACCATCTGGCATGCTCGGCAGCACTCGCTGTGATGGACGTCATTGAGCAAGAAAATCTGATAGAAAACGCAAAGGTAGTAGGTAACTACTTACTGGAAGAACTGAAGAAATTCCCGCAAATAAAAGAGGTACGCGGACGCGGACTCATGATCGGACTCGAATTCGAAGAACCCATCAAAGAACTACGTAGCCGCCTCATCTATGACGAGCATGTATTTACCGGAGCAAGCGGTACGAATGTACTTCGCCTGTTACCTCCTCTTTGCCTTAGTATGGAGGAAGCGGAAGACTTCCTTGCCCGGTTCAAGAAAGTACTCTAATCGCTCATTTGATTAATAAACAGCCAACGATAAAAGCAGCCTTTATTAGAAATTTATTTCTTATTCCGGCTGCTTTTTGTTTTTTCGTAATTAACTGTTACCTTTGCCTTTAACAACTCATTAAAAATAAGCGTATATGAAAATAGCCATTATCGGTGCAGGAAACATGGGCGGTTCAATAGCCCGTGGCCTGGCAAAAGGAAGTCTGATAGACGATTCGGACATCATTGTGTCCAATCCGAGTGCCGGAAAACTAGAGAAACTGAAAAAGGAATTTCCGGGTATCTCTATCACCAACAGCAATGTGGAAGCTGCCACAGGTGCAGATATTGTCATCCTTGCTGTCAAACCGTGGTTTATGGAACCGGTGATGCGCGAATTGAAACTAAAAAGCAAACAGATACTCATCTCCGTAGCTGCCGGCATCAGTTTTGAAGAACTGGCTCATTACGTCGTAGCACCGGAAATGGCCATGTTCCGCTTGATTCCGAACACCGCTATCAGCGAACTGGAAAGTATGACGCTTGTTGCCGCCCGCAATACGAACGATGAACAAGACAAATTCATCCTCCGGTTGTTCAGCGAGATGGGAACCGTGATGCTTATTCCCGAAGATAAAATAGCGGCAGCCACTGCATTGACCTCCTGCGGTATCGCTTACGTATTGAAATACGTTCAGGCAGCCATGCAAGCCGGAATCGAAATGGGACTTCGTCCCAAAGATGCCATGCAGATGATAGCACAATCCTTAAAAGGAGCAGCCGCACTGATTCAGAACAATGACACCCACCCCAGCGTAGAAATCGACAAGGTTACCACCCCGGGCGGAATCACAATCAAGGGGATCAATGAACTGGAGCACAACGGATTCACCTCCGCTATCATCAAAGCCATGAAAGCCTCCAAATAATACCATAGAATTATTAATCATAAAAATACGAACCACTTGTATGAATGAACAAATTAAACAGATCGCAGAACGCCTCCGCGGATTACGTGATGTACTGGAACTGACCGCAGAGGATATCGCCCGCGACAGCGACATCTCTGCCGAAGAATACCGACTTGCAGAAACCGGAGACTACGATATCTCTGTCAGCATGTTACAAAAAATAGCCCGTACGTATAATGTAGCTCTCGACGCCCTGATGTTTGGCGAAGAGCCTAAAATGAGCAGCTACTTCGTAACCCGTGCCGGCAAAGGAGTCAGCATCGAACGTACCAAAGCTTATAAATACCAATCACTGGCTTCAGGATTCATGAACCGTACCGCCGACCCGTTCATCGTCACTGTTGAACCGAAAGCAAACAACGAACCAATCCATTATAACCAACATAACGGACAAGAATTCAACCTTGTCATCGAAGGACGTATGCTTATCAACATCGAAGGCAAAGAAATCATCCTCAACCAAGGCGACAGTATCTATTTTAACTCTAAACTTCCACATGGCATGAAAGCGCTCGATGGCAAAACGGTACGTTTTCTGGCAGTAATTATGTAATAACATCATGGTAGAAAGATTTTTATCACAGACCTCTTTCAGTTCACAAGAGGATTTTATCAAAAACTTGAAAATAAACGTCCCGGAGAATTTCAACTTCGGCTATGACGTAGTAGACGCCTGGGCTGCCGAACAACCTGACAAGAACGCTTTACTTTGGACAAATGACAAAGGCGAAAGTCGCCAATTCTCATTTGCTGACATGAAACGATCTACGGACATGACCGCTTCTTACTTCCAGAGCCTGGGTATCGGCCGTGGCGACATGGTGATGCTGATTCTGAAACGCCGTTATGAGTTCTGGTATAGCACCATCGCTCTTCACAAACTAGGAGCAACCGTTATTCCGGCTACTCACTTGCTGACCAAGAAGGATATTATCTATCGCTGCAATGCTGCCGACATCAAAATGATCGTAGCTGCCGGCGAAGGAATCATCCTGCAACATATCAAAGAGGCTCTTCCCGAATGTCCCACGGTTGAAAAGTTAGTCAGTGTCGGTCCGGAAATCCCGGAAGGCTTCGAAGATTTCCATCAGGGTATCGAAAATGCTGCTCCGTTTGTACGTCCGCGCCATGCGAACACTAACGACGACATCTCTCTGATGTATTTTACTTCCGGCACTACCGGCGAACCTAAGATGGTGGCACATGACTTTACTTATCCGTTAGGTCATATCGTTACCGGTAGTTTTTGGCACAATCTGGACGAGAACAGTCTTCACCTCACCATTGCCGATACCGGCTGGGGAAAAGCAGTATGGGGAAAACTCTACGGACAGTGGATTGCCGGAGCCAATATCTTCGTCTACGACCACGAGAAGTTTACCCCGGCAGCTATTCTGGAAAAAATCCAGGAATATCATGTCACCTCTCTCTGTGCACCTCCTACCATCTTCCGGTTCTTGATTCACGAAGACCTGACAAAGTACGACTTGTCTTCACTAAAATACTGCACCATTGCCGGAGAAGCATTGAACCCTGCCGTATTTGAAACTTTCAAGAAGCTGACGGGTATCAAACTGATGGAAGGTTTCGGACAAACAGAAACAACCCTCACCATCGCCACTATGCCTTGGATGGAACCGAAACCGGGAAGCATGGGGCTGCCGAATCCTCAATATGATGTAGACTTGATCGACCATGAAGGTCGCTCTGTTGAAGCGGGTGAACAAGGACAAATTGTAATCCGCACCAGCAAAGGTAAACCTCTCGGACTTTTCAAAGAATACTACCGGGATGCGGAACGCACTCATGAAGCTTGGCACGATGGTATTTATTACACCGGCGATGTTGCCTGGAAAGACGAGGATGGCTACCTTTGGTTTGTCGGTCGTGCAGACGACGTAATCAAGAGTTCCGGTTACCGCATCGGCCCATTCGAAGTGGAAAGTGCGTTGATGACTCATCCGGCTGTTGTGGAATGTGCTATTACCGGAGTACCCGACGAGATTCGCGGCCAGGTAGTAAAAGCTACGATTGTTCTATCCAAAGACTATAAAGCACGTGCCGGAGAGGAACTGATTAAGGAATTACAGAACCACGTGAAGAAAGTGACTGCTCCTTATAAATATCCACGTGTCATCGAGTTCGTAGAAGAGCTACCTAAGACAATCAGCGGTAAGATCCGCCGGGTGGAAATTCGTGAAAACGATAAGAAATAAGTAAAAAAGCACCTATTTATCGATAAATCCTCCTTCACTTGTCTTTTGGCAACCGAAGGAGGATTTCTTATGTGAATCATACTACAAACTGGTCAATTAATACAAATCCTGATTCAATGAATCATTTGTATACTATATATGAAACAATATTGCACCTCTATGTTGCTTTTCTCCCTTATCTTTGTTGCAGTATAAACAAAAACACACTATAAAGATCATGATTACAAGTAGAAAGATTTCTCAAGTCAATGTTTTTGCTGGTAGTCCTTGGGAGGTAGCCAGCGTAAAAAGTTTATTGAATGCAGCCTATATCCAGGTTTCAATGAAAGACAATGGTTTAAACAGTATTTTGATTTCTGTTCCTTGCGAATACTATACTGCGGTCATGCGTGTAATTAATAACAGAAAAGTTTCATAGGTTTTAGGTTTACATATAAATTGAAGGGTTCTTATTGTCAGCAGGAGTTTTAGCTGGATAATACAGTGACTAGCAACTCATTGCACCCTGACAATAAGCTATGACAATAGGCTGACAATAAAAAGATCGTACTTTTATTGTCAGCCTGTTATTTAATAGATTAAATTCACGGCAGAATTATAGAATTCGTTTCAATCTCCTACATATCTTTCTGATCCAGCAGTTGCTACAAATAGCGTTGTCCGACATAGAATTCTTCTCGAAGGATCGCAGTCTTTCGTATTGTTCCTCCACCATTTTCCATAAACCGTCCAGTCGCGAACTTTGTCCTCTAATTGCCATTAATTCCTGATCCCGCATATTCAAAAGTGAAGCATACAATCTGCTGGTTTTGTTTTTTTCCATGCAAAGTTGCTCTAACTCATCGATATATTCAGACGTAATTCCCAGCTTAGTCCGTTTTATGAATTGCTGAATACTATCATCATCTATGGAAACTGTATCGTTCTCATAAGACACTGTGATTTTTTTCATTTCCACCCAGAGCCAGATATACTCTTTCTCGAGTCGGTATTTCTCGGCTGCCGCTTCTATGCTAATCCATTGTGACATAGTGTTTGTTTTTAATTTGTTATACAACAAGGAATAAATAGTGCTCTGTTGATGTTGATTCAACAAACATTCGCGCTTTTTGTATTCCGGGCGGACAGGAGATTGGGGTTGGGGATTTATAAGGATCATGAAACCAACCGGGTACAATAAAAGCGTGAATGCTGTTGAATCATTATCCACCTCTGAGGCCTAGCAAAACCTTTCCAAAAGATAATGATAACAACAGACATCCACGCTAATCGTTTATATATAACACATCTTTCATCGATATGTTGACATACGACCATTCACGTGGAATATCTGTTGAATCACCCCTCTTTGGAAAAGAAACTTGCTAGATTTCAGAGGAGGGGGATAATGCAATAATATTCCTATTTCAAAATAAATAACGCTTCTTACCTGTTTCACCACACTGGTGAACAGAAAGCGTATGACAAAGATATGCTTTTTTTTCGAAACAAAGTGGAAATACGGAAATAAATACAGGAAGTTTTGTATTGAAAGAGAGGAAGTTCAATATTAGCAAAGAGCGTATAAAAAATATAAACTCGCTACGAAGCGAATGTCGCCCCTGTTAAATGAATGCTGCGCATCTGGTATCTTTCACTAAAGAAGCAGGTATTGTCCTGCTAAAGTAACAGTATTGTTCAGCTAAGGCAGCAGTATTGTTCAGCTAAAGTGCCGGTATCTTCACCTTCCCACGGCCGTGGTGACTTCTTTCCACAGCCGTGACGAATTCCTACCACGGCCGTGGGAAGATCTCGTCACGGCCGTGGCGAACTACCAATACCGGTAAGTTAACGTAAGAATAACGGTGTCTTTATGCAACAAAGTTACTACAAAAAAGTGAAATGCGGAAGAATATGGTAATGGATTTGATTTACAGGGGTTTCATTTACGCTGCCAATTATTCCGAGAGCCATTACAATCCACGCCGAAGCCAAATCAAGACGGAGCTACGTTACTTGTTCGTAACCACGCCCAATAGGTGACGAAATGGACACGAATAACGAAAC
>NZ_JAPQKZ010000035.1:0-77703 GCF_027257075.1 Bacteroides sp. LFL-34
ACGAAAAACTTTATACCTAAAGATACGAAAACTTTGGGTAATAACAAAGCCCGGGCTTGAGAAAGTCTGGGCTTTGCGCATAAAAAAAGGCTGTGTCAGCGTTTTGACACAACCTCTTTTATATATACGTAGCTGGAGTAAGGTTTTCCATTTGTGAAACTAATTTCGAGCTGCTACCTAATTTAATTAGTTGTCTTTTACTCCATATACTTCTTTATGTATTCTCTTTTTGATTGTTTCAAAATCCTTTTCACAATCCAATTCTCCGTGTACCATTAAATACATGGGCAGAAAATCATCTCCGGGCTTGTAAGGAGGTTGGCTATAGTCTTTTTCCCACAGCGTAAAGCCTTGACGTTGATAAAAGCTGATACGTCGTTTTGCCATTTCCTCTATCGGACGTTCTACTTCCAATACGATCGGGCGTTTCAAATAATTGCATAAGTATTCCAGCGTGCGTTTTCCATAGCCTCCATTTCGCAGGGCAGGATTGGTTGCAAAGTGTTCTACATAGTAGAAACTGTCAAAATCCCAATAGGTAATGAAGCCGACTGGCAGGTCATCATCAAAGATGATGTTATTATGAAAGTTGCCCGTACGATCAGTGTACTCGCGCAGTTGTTCCAACTGACGGTACTCTTCCGGTGGAAACGAATCAATTAGAAGCTCTTCCATGAATTTGTAATGTTGCAGATCCGACGTACTAATTGGTTGAAGTCTAATCATGAGGTTTGGGTTTTAAGTTTGACAATAATATAATTGTATTCCATTAAGGAACATAAAATTCAATCATTCGACGGATGGCACGTTGACAAACCGGACAAAACTCCGGATATTCGTTTGTTTTCATGCGACAGTCATAAGCCGGACGATAAATGCCTTTGGCAGAGTAGCCACCTCCTTCATATACTCCTACGGGATATTTCTTTTTTTCAGCAATAGGGGTCGGGATCGGGGTACCTGACGGAAGCATATCTTTCCATTTGGAAGCGAAGTTCACCCGTGTTGAAATATTTTGTTCCCACGGTTCGACATCCAGCGGATAAGTATCTGTCATCACATCATCATCATAGAAATATTCGTCGGCCAGTCCACCGAAACTGTGTCCGAACTCGTGCACGACTACCGGCTTGAACATCGGGTGATGGGCCGTGGTCAGCGTATACGAATTGTATATTCCTCCACCACCATATACATCCGTGTTAGCCAGGATAATGATATGTTCGTAGGGGATGCCTGCCAATGCATTATGGATAGACTTTACCCGGCTGGTAGTCAGATAACGGTCCGAGTAAAAAGTATCGAAATGGGAGTGAACCGCCGTTTGTTTCCACTGATTTTTGCGGGGAACACTGACACCACTGTCCGTAGAAGGACTGGCTACGGCAACAATATTAAATTTACCCTTCATGGAGCGGAACGGCTCATACGAAAACAAACTTTCGCAGGTACGTTGGGCATCCTGGTAGAAAATATCCATTTCTTTTTCTGTGTATCCTTCTGCAAGGATGGCAACATCTATGCAGTCTTTTTCGTTACCACTTTGAAGCATATACCGATGCGGAGTGACATGTGATACCCCCCGTTTATGAATCAATATATCATCCGGACGCACGATATGTTTATAGGTAGCCAATCTTTTTTTTCGCGGAGAATATAAAGTGACTTCTACCTCCACAGGCTGTTTAGGATAAGGAAGAAGGAAAGTATTCTCAAATCCTTTGGCTGTTTCTTTAGCTTCGTCTGTGGACAGCCACTCTTGAAACAAAGAAGAGAATGACGTTTTGTAGATACACTGTTTGCTGGCAAGGTCTTTCACTATAATTTGTCCGTTGCCTTCCAATGGAAGTTCCGAAAGATGATGTTGACGTCCTGCCCAGGTAGGAAGTTGTGATAGCTCATCCAGATAAATAGCCTGTTGTGTAGCATCCCCGGTAAAGATATAATCCACTCGCAATGTTTTGTTCTGAAAATAATCAGCAAAATTCTGTGCATAACTTCCTATAGAAGTACAGAAACACAGAATAATACAGCAAATATGTTTCATATTAATGGTATATTTATGTTTTTCGCAAAGGTACGAACTATTGTTGACTTATCCGCTTTCTGCAAATAAAAGTAATAGATTATAGTATTTGTTGTCGAAAAATCGCTAACTTTGCATAAAAGATTCATTGATAAAAACAATTTGATTCAAAAATGGGACATCATCAATTAGATGCTTTAGATGAGCAAATTCTGAAACTGATTGCAGGGAATGCGCGTATTCCTTTTTTGGAAGTAGCACGAGCATGTAATGTTTCCGGCGCTGCAATCCATCAGCGTATTCAGAAGCTTACTAATTTAGGTATATTAAAAGGTTCGGAATATGTCATCGACCCCGAGAAAATCGGATATGAGACTTGCGCTTATATTGGTATATATCTGAAAGATCCCGAATCCTTTGATTCGGTAACAAAAGCTTTAGAAGCTATCCCCGAAGTGGTGGAATGTCATTTCACTACCGGAAAATACGATATGTTTATCAAAATTTACGCAAAGAATAACCATCACTTATTGAGTATTATTCACGATAAGTTACAACCATTGGGTTTGGCGCGTACCGAGACATTAATCTCCTTCCATGAAGCCATTAAGCGGCAGATGCCAATCATGGTCGACATAGAAGATGAAGATTAATCGTTATTTTCTCACGTAATCAACAAAAGCATAGGAGCAGAGATGTTTCTCATCCGCAGGATGAGCTTCTCTGCTTTTTTCTTGCCACATCTCTGGCGATACTTCTGGAAAATAGGCGTCGGCTTCGGGAGTCATATCATCTATTTCTGTCAGGCAAAGTTCGTCAGCGAAAGAAAGAGCCTGCTGATAAATACTTGCTCCTCCTATAATATAAATGTGTTCCTCCTCTTTACAACTTTGCAAAGCTGCTTCGAGTGAAGGGAAAACTTCCGCACCGGGACATTCTGTAGCCGGGTTGGAAGATAAAACGATGTTTCTGCGATTGGGTAATGCGCCTTTCGGTAGTGACTCGAAAGTTTTGCGTCCCATCAGTATGGTGTTTCCGGTAGTTAATGCTTTGAAACGTTTCAAATCATTGGGTAACCAGAAAAGAAGTTTGTTCTCGAAGCCGATAGCCATACGGCGGTCTACGGCAGCAATGATAGATATTTTACTCATAAAGTTACACGGCTACTGCTCCCGCAATATGCGGATGCGGGTCATAGTTCACTAATTCAAAGTCCTCAAATTTGAAGTCGAAGATACTTTTCACATCCGGATTGATCTTCATTTGTGGCAATGGACGAGGTTCACGTGATAATTGGAGCTTCACTTGTTCCAAGTGGTTCAGGTAGATATGCGCATCACCGAAGGTATGAACAAAATCTCCGGCTTTCAGTCCCGTCACTTGTGCCATCATTTGCAGCAATAATGCGTATGATGCAATATTAAAAGGAACACCCAGAAAAATATCTGCACTGCGTTGATACAGTTGCAGGCTCAACCGTCCGTCTGCTACATAAAACTGAAAGAAAGCATGGCAGGGAGGCAAATTCATATTATTCAAATCTGCTACGTTCCAGGCGCTTACAATGATACGGCGTGAATCCGGATTATGTTTGATTGTTTCCACCACTTCACTGATCTGGTCGATAAATCCACCGTTATAGTCAGGCCATGAACGCCATTGATAACCATAAACATGTCCTAAGTCGCCGTTCTCATCCGCCCATTCGTTCCAGATGCGCACTCCATGTTCCTGAAGATATTTCACATTAGTATCACCTTGCAGAAACCAAAGTAATTCGTATATGATTGATTTCAGATGTAGTTTCTTGGTTGTCAGGCACGGGAAACCGTCATCAAGATTAAAACGCATTTGATGACCGAAAACGCTGATGGTTCCGGTTCCGGTACGGTCACTTTTTTCTGTACCTTCGGTTAGTACACGATTGAGTAAATCCAGGTATTGTTTCATAATGAATAAGTTGTGGTGAAAATGATTCTCCGCACAAAATTACAAAAATGGAGTGAATAAATTAGCAAACCAGCCGACGAACTTCTTCCACGGGGAGCGCTTTTTCCAGAATTCAGGCGTTAGTTGAGTGCAATGCTCGATATCGTTCCGGAACATTGTATTTAATTCACCCGTTATTTTGGTATCAAAGATAAAGGCATTTGTTTCGTAATCATAGCGCAAGCTGCGGCTGTTCAGGTTGGCAGTGCCAACTGTACAGAACAAATCATCCACCATCATTATTTTAGAGTGATGAAATCCACCGTTATACATATAGACAGTAGCTCCTCTTTTCATCAGTTTGTGCAACTTATAAAGTGCGGCATCCGGAGTAAACGGGATATCGGAGGCAGAAGAAACCATGATTGTAACATTTACGCCTCGGTCGATTGTCCGATTCAACGCCTTTTTGATAGAAGAAGTCGGTACAAAATAAGGATTGACGATATGAACATTCTTTTGGGCCGAATAGATGCTCATGGCATAAGCGTGGCTTAACATACGGCTATTCTTTTTCGGGGTACGGTCTACGATTGCTACCACAATATTCGTACTGTCCGTTTGTTCCTCATGTTGGGGGAAATAAGCGGCTCCACCTACATTCTGCTTGGTTTCCTTATTCCAGATCGTTAGGAATATCTCCTGCAGATCATTGACGGCATCCCCTTCAATGCGTGTGTGCATATCACGCCAGGTTCCGATTTTGGGTAGTCCGTTAATGTAGTAATCGGCGATATTCATACCACCGGTATAAGCCACTTTTCCATCGATGACAGCTATTTTCCGGTGATCGCGATGGGCGGCGTGATTGATATAAGGAAAAGTGAATGGATCGAACTTGACAATCTCGATTCCTTGTTCACGTATTTTCTTGAGATGTTTCTTTTTAAGTGGTTTGTTGTTCGACCAGTTTCCGAATGCATCGAACATAGCTCGTACTTCGACCCCTTCTTTCACTTTTTCGGCCAGCAGAGCAAATAAAGCATTGGCGATGGAGTCATTTCGGAAGTTGAAATATTCCAGATGGACGTGGTGTTTAGCTTCCCGGATGGCTTCAAACAAATCGATAAACTTCTCCCGTCCGCTTTTTAGCAGTTTTACCTTATTATTATCAGATATAGGGATTCCCGATTCTTGTAAATAGCGTAGCACAAGGGAATCGCTGGTTAATCCGATTGAGTCCCTGGGATGTATCATCAGACTGTCGATGATACCTGCCTGAACACTCAATATAGGCAGGAACAGAAATAAAATAAATATACGTAATTTCAAAACTCTTCTCACTCTTTTAGTTTACAGAAGAACAAAGATACGATATCTAAGTTTGGGCTCCTTTGCTAACAAGGGCAAATTTATCATTCTTTAACGAAATAACTTCTTTCCAGGAGTTAATTATGCCATCGAAGCAACCTTTCGTGTAGCCATGAATAATAGTACAACAGCTGCGATAATAATTGACTTCGGATCAAGGCTTGAAGTGCCATGATTAATCATACCGATAAATACTTCTCTTATGGTTCCCCAAGTTGCTTCCAATCCACCTAACCATACAAAAAGTGCGGCCGCCACAGTCATCACGAAAGCGCTCCAGATACGAGCCAGGCGATTACTACGATCGGGTAAGTGGTGCATGACACGGCGACTGAATCCGTTATCTGCTATTTCCTGCTTGTTTTCTGCGAAGAAATCGCGCAAGAGCTTATCATTGTCTATTTCTGTCATAACCGTTTTGTTTTAAATACGTTGCTAATTTTTCTTTCCCGCGTGACAGATGGCTTTTCACTGTCCCTGACGGTACTCCTACAATCCCTGCAATTTTGTCGATACTAATGTCCTCCATGTAGAACAACGTGATGCAGGTTCTTTCCACTTCTTTAAGCATTTTGAGTGACTGGTAGACATCCATTTTTTGCCCGATATTCTCCTGTTCGGTGCTGTTGATGGCGTCTATTTCTCTTGTATCCAAGTCGGCTGTCTCTTTCCGGCTGCGAATATAATCATAAAAAACATTATAAGCAATACGATACAGCCACGTAGAGAAACTTGACAAGTTCCGGAAAGAGGCAATGTTCGTATATGCTTTGATAAATGTATCTTGCGCAAGGTCGTCACTCAATTCGCTGTCGCCGCAAGTCAGGTTCAGGAAGAATCGCCGGATGGGCGACTGATACTCCTTCACCAACTGGTCAAAGGCCCTGGTGTTCTTGAACACCACGACCTGTGCGACTAACGATATATCATTGAGTTGGCTCATTTATTCTCGTCGTTCTTTTCTTCGTTTACTCCTTTGTCTTTCTCTTCGGATTCAGAAGGGATGATTTCGAAACTATCGGTTCTAACGTTATTCGGGTTCTTTTTTTCATCCTTATTACCCGTATACATCCGGGTAGCATTTGCGTCTTGAGTCTGTTGTTTACTACCGATAATCCATTGTCCGATACCCATGAATGTAACGAGTAAGCCGATAGCTCCAATTCCGAATTCGCCGGTGATTGCCCAGAGGAAGATGAAAAGACCGATACCCGTAAAAGTGTTCTTGATGCCTTGTGAACGCGAATCGACTGTTTTGTTTTCGCGGATAAACTCTGCCGGAAGCGGTTGGCCGGCAGCAAGTGCCTGTTCGGCAAGGCGATAACGTGCTTTCCGGTTTTTATAACGGAAGAAGAAGATTACAAATAGAATGAATACCGGAAATCCGAATACAGCAATGATTGCAATGATTGCTACCAGAATACCTCCGCCGGCACTAACATTGTGGAAGGGGAAATCGCTGTCATCCGAATCGAATGTGAAGCTGGCTTTGCCATGAGTGGTGCTAACATTACTTGAGTTTGCATTTACGTCTGCAGAATCAGCATCTGCTGTGTCTACACCAATCACTGTGACAGCAGTATTGTTCGTATTTGCTTTATTGTCTTTGGTCACAGTTACTTTTACTTTCCCGATGGAATCACGAACAACGGTGGTCTGGGCAACAGCCAGTGTGCAAGTGGTCAGTACAACCATCAATGCTAATAGAAAATTTTTCATATCAATAGTTTTTTAATTTATTTCTTTATCTGTTAGACGTAGTTAATATCATAGAAAGTTGCAAAGAGACGAAATATTTTTGATATTTGCGGAAATTAATAAACGAAAGATGGAATTACCTGCTTCTTTTATAGACTACACCCGCGCTCTATTGGGCGATGAAGAATACGACAAACTGGCTGTTGCCCTCCAACAGGAACCACCGGTTAGCATCCGGTTGAATCAATTGAAAATCAATCATTCTTTATCGGATAAAGTACCTTGGTCTTCCGAAGGATTCTATTTGGAGGAGCGTCTCACTTTCACGTTCGATCCCTTATTCCATGCAGGCTGTTATTATGTTCAGGAAGCTTCTTCCATGTTTGTGGAGCAGGTACTCCGGCAATATATCACGGGACCGGTGAAGATGTTGGATCTTTGTGCGGCTCCCGGTGGAAAATCGACTCATGCCCGTAGTGTACTTCCCGAAGGGAGCCTGTTGGTAGCCAATGAGGTAATCCGGAATCGTTCGCAGATTCTTGCTGAAAACCTGACGAAGTGGGGACATCCGGATGTGGTAGTGACCAATAATGATCCGGCAGATTTTTCGGCTTTACTCTCTTTCTTTGATGTGATTCTTACAGATGTTCCCTGTTCCGGTGAAGGTATGTTCCGTAAAGACCCGGTAGCTGTGGAAGAGTGGAGCCCCGAGAATGTGGAAATCTGTTGGCAGCGCCAGCGACGGATTATTGCAGATATCTGGGATGCGTTGAAGCCCGGAGGTATTCTTATATATAGTACGTGTACATTTAATACAAAAGAGGATGAAGAGAATGCACGTTGGATTCAACAAGAGTATGGGGGCGAACCATTAACTGTGCAGGTGCAGGAGAATTGGAATATAACAGGAGATCTTTTGTCAGATAAAGGGGATCATTCTAAATCTTCTATTCCCGTCTATCATTTTTTCCCTCATAAGACGAAAGGTGAAGGCTTTTTTCTGGTGGCTTTTCGTAAGCCGGAGACGGAAGAAGAGATCCCAGTATCTTCTTCCGCCAAAGAGAAAGCTTTCAAGAAGAAGGATAAGAAAGGAACAGCAGCATCTTCTCCTGTATCGAAAGAATATCTGAATATGGCTAAAAGTTGGTTGAATGATGAAAATTCGGACAAGTATATTTTATTGGCGGAAGGAACAAATATCCGAGCTTTCTCACAGTACTATACTAATGAATTGGCGACGATGAAACAAAGCCTGAAAATTGTGTCGGCAGGGATTGAGATAGGCGAGGTGAAAGGAAAGGATTTGATCCCTAACCATGCGTTGGCAATGTGTACCTCACTTTTATGCCGGGAAGCATTCGCTACGGAAGAAATAAGTTATGAACAGGCCATCACATATTTACGAAAAGAGGCCATTACCTTACCGGTAACAGCCCCTCGTGGATATGTTTTGCTTACTTATCGGCATATTCCTCTCGGATTTGTGAAGAACATCGGCAATCGTGCCAATAATCTTTATCCGCAAGAATGGCGCATCCGTAGTGGATACTTACCGGAAAATATACGCATCTTATCAGAATACGTTACTGATTAAGGCAGTATTCCCGCAGGTATTTCCTGTTGGGAAAGACTAAAGCTAAGCTGTCTGCCTTTTCCGATTTCTGTGCCTTCAGCTATTTCTTCCAGCGTGTAGGAAGGAGGAGGTGCAGGTGATGTCCGCGTTTCTCCAATAGGCGGAGTGTTCCAGTTCAGATTTAGGCTTTTATCCAACCGATGAAATAAGTACGAGTTTCCCCATATTATGAATTTATGATCGGAAACAGGTGTTGCCATATCTTCCGAAAAAGTGAGGGTTAGTGTCATTTTCTTATCGTCTCCTTCTTCTTTTTCCAGTTTGTAACTTCCTTGGGTTATTAATTCAAGTCCGGATGAAAAGGCGGTCTGTTCTCCTTGTTTGAAAAAATAAGCATCCCGTGCGTGGTTGTTAATCAGAAAAATGTCGGAAATACCGGGTAGAAGATTCGCATCTCCGTTGGGTAAGTTAGACAAGTAGCTGCGTAGCAACTCCATATTTTCGTAATTATCGACCACCTTGATTGGTAAAGTGCAGGTTTCTTGTGTGGCGTTGTCTGTTACTGTCAGATAAGTCGTTCCGGTGAGGATACCGGTTACATAAATCATACGTCCGGCAGGTACTCCACTCCAGCCAGTTTCAGTTCCGGCACTTGCGATGCGTGTGTCTTTCACTGCAAGTGAGTAGTCACCATTTCCGCTTTCCAGGCCGAGGTAACGTCTGCCACCCATAGGTACTTCGTATTCACTGTTGTAAAAACGCAGTGGATTGTCGTCATCATCTTTACAGCCACTTAGTAGCGTAAGGATGCAGCATAACATGAATAAATAGAAATGTTTAGGTCTCATAATTCAGATTTTATGTTCGTTGCAAATGTAATGTATTGTTTTGAAATATCCAGTCGGAATTTGAAGAAAAAGAGAGGAGATATATTTAGGCACGAATTACACGGATTAACACTGTTGCTTTATAGTTATGACAATACTAAAGACCGTGAATTCTGTGTAATCCGTGCCTAATTTATTATATAAACATACTTATATAACTTAAAAATAGAAATTAGTATGTTCAGCGTAACCCATACCTAAAGGGTTTTATGTACTATTTATAGCTTGCTTTTGTAAATCCGTGCCATTGCCTTTTGGTACTGATTTTCCAATTGCAGATAATTTTGATGACTTTGATAGATCACCGATACTTCAACGAAGTACTCGATCATACTAATTTGTCCACCTGTCAAAGCTTGTTTCAGCAATGCCAAATCTTGTTGAGACTGGAAAGTCTTGCTATATTCTTCCATTGAAGCATGCAGCGTTTTCGCTTCCCGGTAAAGTTGTGCCAATTCAGATTCCACTTGCAGTGTAGCATTATCCTTTTGCAAGTCGATGTTGAGTGCCTGCGCTTTAGCAATTTTCACCTTATTCCGATTTTCGAAAAGCGGGAAGGAAAAGCCCACCACTACACCGTTGAAAGGCACACCAGTCTCTGTATTCCGACGGTAGCCGAGTTCCAGCTTCGGCAGCCACTGGGATTTATTGACAGCAATCTGTTTACGGGCAACGAGAGCCTCGTTGCCTAGTGCCATTAAGGTACGGTCTGTAGCCATGACTTCTGATTTCAACATTTGGTAATCGCTTGGGAACGGTATAGCCGGATATTGATTTTCTTCGAAAACCACCGGAATATTACCATTCAGCGTATTCAGTTCCTGCTGCTTATTGCGAAGTGCCGTTTCGTTCAGAGACGCTTCCGTTTTGACATTCAACAGTTCCAAGTTGATTTTATTGGTTTCGAGAGCATTTGCATCCCCTGTTTGGAGACGTTTGGCGTACATTTTAGCAAGTTCTTCCGCATTGCGGAGACGTTCCTCCAAAATATGCTTTTGCTGACGAAGCATGATAATGTCCAGGCAAAGTTCTTTTGCCTGTAACAGTTTCTCCTGACGAAAAACATCCGACTGACTGTCAAGAGTTCCGGCTTTCAGACGGTTTAACTTGTTACGTGTGGCGTATAAACTAGGGAAATCAAAGCTTTGTGAAACAACCAGCTCACCGATTGTTTCGCTTTTATCTTTTGCTCCCCATAGATGCGCGTAAGAGAGAGTAGGATCAGGCAAGTTATTATCCGTTTTGGCTTCCAGCTTCTGCGAGGTAATCAGTTGCTCGTTTGCCTGCAACTCCTTATTGTTCGTTTCGATATTCTTCAATACCTGTTCAATTCCGTTTTGGGCTTGCACTTCACCTATGGTTAAGAAAAGAAGTGCAGCGCTTATGGTCATGATTTGTTTCATTTCTAATTTCTTTATTTATTACAATCTATTGTTGATAGATACTTTATGATAAGGCATCTATTTGTTTGACACCGAGGAACGACCCGTTCCTCACCGAGAAACACTTGTTTCCTCACCGGGGAACGATGGTTTTCTCACCGAGGAAAAATATCCCTCTCTACAGGCTTTTCTGGGCCTCTTTCCGATGCATCATCAGATAAACAATCGGAACGATAAAACCGTTCAAAAAAGTAGACGTTAATAATCCTCCTAGAATCACTTTTGCCATCGGACTTTGAATTTCGTTACCGGGCAAGTCGCCGGCAAGTGCCAATGGAATCAGTGCCAGTGCAGAAGACAATGCCGTCATTAAAATCGGATTCAGGCGGTCGAGAGAACCTTGAATCACACTATCATATACATTCAAACCTTCTTCCTTTTGCAAATGATTGTAGTGACTGATGAGCAACATACCGTTACGCGTTGCAATACCGAACAAGGAAATGAAACCGATGATAGCCGGAATACTGACTTCTCCTGTTGTAATCACCAAAGCAAATACACCACCGATCAGTGCCAGCGGAAGATTCAGCAAGATAACCCCGGATTCTTTCACACTGCGGAACTCATTGTACAGCAACAGGAAGATAACCACGATACTGATAAATGAAGTCAACGCTAATGTCCGGCTGGCAGCCTGCTCGCTTTCAAACTGTCCACCATACTCGATATGATAACCTTCGGGTAATTGTACCGATGTGTCGATACGTTTCTGAATATCATTCACAACACTGCGCAAGTCACGATCGGCCACATTGGCGGAAATGACAATTTTACGTTTCACATTCTCGCGGTTGATCGTATTCGGACCCATGGCCGATACCACTTCCGCTACATAGCTCAAAGGAACTTTGCGGCCGTCGTTCGTGTCTACCATCAGGTTACGGATTTTCTCTATTTCATCCCGGGCATCATCCTTCACTTTTACGATCAGGTCAAAACTCTTGCCCTGTTCATACACTTGTGAGATCACTTTTCCAGCCAAAGCTACATTCACATATTCCGAAAATTCCGGCAGGGTAATACCGAACTTAGCCAGCATTTCCCGTTTAGGCTGTATTTTCAGCTGCGGACGTTCAATCTGTTGTTCCACGTTCAGGTCGGCAACACCGGGAATGTCACTGATCGCTCCTTTGATTTGATTACCGAGTGAAAACATTTTATTCAGGTCATCACCGAATAATTTGATAGCAATATTCGCTTTCGTACCCGATAGCATTGCGTCGATACGGTGGCTGATCGGTTGTCCGATTTCTATGTTTGCTCCGGTGATCGTACCTAATTTTTCACGTACATCAGCTACCAGTTCACTGCGCGAGCGGTCTTTCAATTCGAACGGAGCTTCTATTTCAGAAACATTGACTCCTAACGCATGTTCATCCAATTCGGCACGTCCCGTTTTCCGGGCTACCGTTTGTATTTCGGGAATTGTCATCAATAACTCTTCGGCACGATGTCCCATTTTGTTGCTTTCTTCCAGCGAAATACCTGGCAGAGAACTGATATTGATAGTAAACGATCCTTCATTGAACGAAGGAAGGAAGCTGCGTCCAAGTGTGAAAAACACTCCGAGGGCAACTACAAAAAGTCCGATTGTACTTCCGAGAGTTACACGTTTATGTGCCAGTACCCAAGTCAGTGCTTTTTCATAAATCCCTTTCATCCAGCGGGCAACAGGAGCTTCTTTCAGTTCCTTGTTCGTCTTATTGCTTCCTAATAGATAAGAGCAGAGTACCGGAGTTAGTGTCAGGGCAACTATCGTAGACGCAAACAGGGCCACGATAAAAGCAACACCTAGTGGAACCAACATTCTGCCTTCCATGCCGCTCAAGAAAAATAACGGAACAAAACTGACTACGATAATCAACGTTGAATTAAGGATAGGCATGCGCACCTCTTTCGACGCATTGAATACCACTTCGAGCGTACTTAGTCTTTCTGCTTCCGCTTTCAGGCGGTTCTCCCGCAGTCGTTTATATACGTTTTCCACATCGACAATGGCGTCGTCTACCAATGAACCGATAGCTATCGCCATACCTCCAAGACTCATGGTGTTGATTGTCAGCCCCATGTAGTGTAAAGTCAGGATCGAAACGAGCAGGGAAAGAGGCAGTGTCACCAATGAGATCAGCGTAGTACGTACATTTGCCAGGAACAGGAAAAGCACGATGACAACGAAAATACCTCCTTCAAAGAGTGATTTTTTCACATTGCCGATGGAGCTTTCGATAAAGCGGCTTTGACGGAATATGTCCGTTGAAACTTTTACGTCCGGCGGCAGATTTTTCTGGAGGTCTTTCAGAGATGCTTCCAGTTTGTCCGTCAGTTCCAGTGTGCTGGTAGCCGGTTGCTTGGTAACAGTCATCAGGACGGCAGATTTGCCGCGTTCTGAAGCAGTACCCAGTTTCGGAGCCTTCGGGCCGATGGTTACGTTTGCAATATCTTCCAGCGTGACAGGGAAGTTATTCACTGTCTTTACTACCGCTTTGCCAAGTTGCTCTGTTTTCGAAGTGGAGAGTACACCACGTACAATATATTCATTTCCGAATTCATAGAGCACACCTCCATTGGCATTTAGGTTCATATCCTGTGTTACAGCCATCACTTCTCCCATCGAGATGCCGTAATGACGCATCCGTTCGGGATCTAGCTGAATCTGATATTCTTTGATATCTCCTCCGAGCACAGCCACTTGTGCCACTCCTCCGGTAGACAGCAGGCGTGGACGGATGGTCCAGTCCGCAATCGTGCGAAGATCGAGCATGGAAGTGGAGTCGGCAGTCAGACCGACGATGAGCATTTCGCCTAAGATAGAAGACTGTGGTCCAAGAGTCGGTTTGCCGACATTGACCGGCAGCGATTCGCTGACCACCGCTAATTTCTCACTAACAATCTGGCGAGCGAGATAAATATCGGTTCCCCAATCAAATTCTACCCAGACAACGGAAAATCCGTTGGTAGAAGAAGAGCGGACACGGCGTACACCCGTAGCTCCGTTTACGGCAGTTTCAACAGGAAAAGTGACGAGCTGTTCAACTTCTTCTGCAGCCATACCGTTCGCTTCGGTCATGATTACTACCGTAGGTGCATTTAGGTCGGGGAATACGTCTACTTCCGTATGCATGGCGGTATACGTTCCCGCAATAAGCAGGAGGATGGCCGCACAAACTACCACCAGCCGGTTGTGTAGGGAGTAATGTATAATTTTATTAAGCATGATATTTCATTAATTGAGAGTTATAAATAACTTGATAGATGCGCCGCACAAAAAAAACGGTTGCGACGCCTAGTCTCTTTAGTGTTCGTGGCTGTGTGCCGGGATTGCATTGCTTGCGCTTGCCAGTCGAACCTGATAAGCACCCTCGGTCACTACACGGTCGCCAGCCTTTACACCAGTTAGGATTTGAACGCTTTTGCCGTTGTCGGCTCCTATCGTTACTTCCTGTTTTTTATAACCCTCTTCGTCCAGTTGCAGATATATGAAGAATATGCCTTGTTCCTCTGTCAGCGCGGTGCGCGGAAGAGAAATCACGTTTTCCATTGCTGAAGAAAGCAGGAATACCTCCACAAATGAGCCGGGAATCACTTCCCCTTTGTTGTCGAACTCAAAAGTGACAGGCACATAAAAAGAATTGTCTCCGGCAGCTTTTCCGAAAGAGAGAAGTTTACCGTTCAATGCTTTCAACTCGTACACCTGATTATTATAAGGAGTCTGGAAATTGGCGGAACTGATGGTGCGGAGATACGGGTAATACTTTTCCGACACTTCGGCACGGAGGAAAAGACGACGGTTCTGCGTCACGCTTACCAGCGGTTGTCCGATTGTCACATAGTCACCTTCTTTCACGAGAATACTTTTCACATATCCGGCAATAGGAGCCGTAATGCTTTGGCCGATAGCCGAATGATTCTTAGAAAGAGCTTCGTAACTAAGACGGGCGTTTTCGTAACTTTGCTCCGCTTGTGCAAAATCCTTGTCGGATACAATCTTGTTTTTAACAAGCTCCTTCATACGTTCGTATTCCTTCTTGGATACCTCGTAGGCAATGCGGGCACGTTGCACCGGATCACCATCGGCGATATTCTTTGAAGAAATAGTGACTAGCGGAGTGCTGCTGCCGACGCTCATACCTTCCGTTACTTTTCCACGGAAAGATACCACGCCGGCTACTGTAGCTACGGCAACCGATTCATCCCCTTGAGCAGCCAGCACCTGTCCGCTGGTTTTAATCACTTGCTGGAAAGGTGCAGGTTCAATAACGCTCACCTTTACACCGGCTGCTTCAGCTTTCGCTTTCGGAAGAATGATTTCATCACTGTGGGCTTCGGCAGCTTCGTTGTATTCATCGGCTGCTTCATGATTGTGTTCTCCGCTACATTCGCCTTCATGGGAATGATCGGGTCCTTCTGCCTCGTGATTATGTCCTTCCGCGGCATGATCGTGTTCATCGTGTGTGTGTGTGACGGTACTATTATTACAGGATCCCAGCACGAATAAGCCCAGGATTCCCACGAAAATAAGTTTTTTCATAATGATATTTTCCTACTAAATTTTACTGTTTTCTTTTTACGCTACAAAGATAAGGTAGCGCAGATGCAACTAATTTGCATTTACGCTTTTACGCAAAAACAGAGTAGGGAGGGGCACGAAGAGAAGTGGTACGATGAGTATCCGTACCATGCAAAGAGTCTCGGTAAACGTAATAGTTTTTAATCCGTTTCTCTTGCGGTCGTAATAAATGCTCGATGATTACATCCGTGAATAAGGTAGCGATGAATACGTAATCCGGTCCGCTATCCGTATGTATGGATGGAGTGGGAGAGTAGAAACGAGTCATACATTCGCTGCTGCAACATGAGTCGTTTCCCGGGTGATGATGATGCGTGGGACATTGCTGTTCTACAGGCAAGTCCTGCTTCATGCAAATCATTCCGTTGGGGTGATGATGATGGGGAATAACCGCTGCCACCAACATAATAATGTTGATAAAAAACAGCAGAGTTACTATAATTCGTTTCTTCCCTTTCATCCTTTCTTTTAGAGGTTATCCGCTTTTCAGAGCTTCAAAGTGCAAATATACAAATACTTTTATTTCGCCTGTAGCCGATACCCTCTTTTTATTATTTATTATTTCTTTTCCAGTTCTTGCAACGAATCCATTTTCTTCTTTTCGAGGAACTCATAGATACCGCAAAGATGTTCCGTCACCTTTTGATTACCGAACTCATACACCTTGGTAACCAGCCCGTCAAGGAAGTCACGGTCGTGTGAAACGACGATCAGCGTACCATCAAAATCCAGCAATGCCTGTTTTAGAATATCTTTCGTTTTCATGTCCAGATGATTCGTCGGCTCATCTAAAATCAGGAGGTTGACAGGTTCCAGCAATAATTTAATCATAGCCAGACGGGTACGCTCTCCACCCGAAAGCACTTTGACCTTTTTCATCGATTCCTCGGGACCGCCAAACATAAACGCCCCCAGCAAATCACGAATCTTGTTCCGGATATCCCCTTTGGCTACATCGTCAATCGTTTGGAAAACCGTCAGGTTTTCATCCATCAGCGAAGCCTGATTTTGAGCGAAATATCCAATTTGCACATTATGTCCGAGAGTCAATGTACCGTCATGCTCAATCTCCTTCATGATACACTTCACGAGCGTAGACTTACCCTCACCGTTCTTACCAACGAAAGCTACCTTATCACCACGCTCAATCGTCAGATTAGCATTGCGGAATACCACTTTGTCTCCGTATGTCTTTCCAACACCCTCCATGATGACCGGGTAACTGCCCGAACGGGGTGAAGGCGGGAATTTCAGTCGCAATGCAGAAGTATCCTCCTCGTCCACTTCGAGCAATTCCAGCTTCTCCAGCATTTTGACACGGCTCTGCACCTGCAACGTCTTTGAATAAGTCCCCTTGAACCGTTCGATAAACTCCTTCGTTTCAGCAATAAACTTCTGCTGCTCGTCATAAGCCTTCTGTTGCTGTTCGCGGCGGTCCTTGCGCAGCTGCAAATATTGCGAGTAATTTACCTTGTAATCATAGATACGTCCCATCGTCACTTCGATGGTGCGTGTTGTAATATTATCCACGAATTTACGGTCGTGACTAATTACAATGACCGCTTTTCCATTATTAATAAGAAAATCCTCCAGCCATTGAATAGATTCGATATCCAGATGATTCGTCGGCTCATCGAGCAAGAGCACATCCGGTTTCTGCAACAGCAATTTGGCGAGTTCGATACGCATTCGCCATCCACCGCTGAAATCACTCGTCTGGCGTTGGAAATCTCCTCGGGTGAATCCTAATCCAAGCAATGCCTTTTCCACATCCTCTTCATAATTAGTAGCATCGATTGAATAAAACTTCTCGCTCAAGCTGGACACTTCCTCGATCAGCGCCATGTAACTGTCGCTCTCGTAGTCCGTCCGTGTTTCAAGCTCCTTGTTCAACTTTTCGATCTGCGCTTCCATCTCATGAAGATGTGAAAAAGCCTGTGCCGTTTCGCCAAACACTGTTCTTCCGTCTTCCGTCATCAGATGTTGAGGCAGGTATGCTACTACGCAATCTTTGGGTGCGGAAACTTTTCCACGTGTCGGTTGCCGTGCGCCTGCCAAAATCTTCAGCAGCGTACTTTTTCCAGCCCCGTTTTTGCCCATCAGAGCGATGCGGTCTTTTTCATTAATTACGAAAGAAATATCACTAAATAAAGCAGTGCCGCCAAACTCTACGGCTAGTCCGTCAACAGAAATCATACTATTCTTTTAAATTGAGGCGCAAAGATAGCGAAATATATGAATATTTTTTATACCTTGCGGGCTGAAAAGGAAGATAGCTCTAAAAAAACAGATAAAAAAAACAATATATAAGCGATATGGAAAGCGAACAAATGAATGAATTCAGACCTTTAATTTTGGTAGCTGAAGACGATGACAGCAACTTTAAATTAATCAAGGCTATCATAGGCAAAAAGTGTGATATCGAGTGGGCTAAAAATGGCCAGGAAATGGTGGAGTTGTTTCAGCAACACCAGCAAAGAGCCAAAGCAATGCTAATGGATATTAAGATGCCGGTGATGAACGGATTGGAAGCAACGAAGATAATTCGTGAATCTAACACAGAAATTCCTATTATCATGCAGACGGCTTATGCTTTTAGCTCGGATAAGGAAAATGCAATGAATGCAGGAGCAACTGAAGTATTAGTGAAACCTATCACCTTGGGTATTCTCCGCACTACGTTGAGTAAATATTTACCCGATTTGCAGTGGTAAGATTGATTCTTACGAGATTTTTTTTAGTTTATTAAAAAAGTGCTTAAGCGTTAAAAACGTAAAAGCATGGAAAAGAAGTATGATTGGGTAGAAAAATGGTATTACTCTAACTTCATCTAATGCATTTGGATAAAATAAAATAGGCGAACCTCACGGTTGGCCTATTTTTGTTCGTCTCTGTTAATTTGTTAGAGTACAGAAACGACTCTATGTAAAGTCTCTCCTTTGAGAGATTTTAAGTTCATTATTTGTTTCCGCCAGCCCACCATACGGCCTCGCTATATACGTACTGTCCATCACCGAAAGCAGCTTTCACTTCAGGATTTGCCAATACATCGTCTGCTCCATAACCGAAGCGCAATGGGAATTTACTGCTGTTCTGCGGGTTTTTCAGTACAATGAAGTTTTCTCCTGCACCTTTCAGACGGCGGTAGTCATTATAGGCTTCCAGTGATTCGCCGGATGCGCCGAAGAAAGCAAGATACTTTTGTATCATTGTCTCTTGCAGAGGGTTGGCATCGAATAACGGTTCCACTTCATCCGTGAAATAGGCTTCTGCCACATCTGCACCCAAATCGCTGTCACCATCATATATCCAAGTGTCTGCAGCATCTATAATTGAATTTCCCAGATTCTCGAATCCGGCAGTGACTGCATCTTTCAAAGCAGTCTTAGCTTCGCCCAGTCTGCCTCCCAAACGGCACAATGCTTCTGCTTCAAGGAATTTCACTTCGTGATAGCTGATTAAAAGAGTAGGAGCCGACATAGCCCATGATATCATCGACATACCATAATTATTCTGCAACTCTTGCGGAGTTCCGTTAGGAGCCGCTTTGATGCCTGCGATGTCCGTAGCTTGCGTAGCTCCGTATCCATAAGTGATATATCCGGTAGGATCAGGTTCCAGGAACGCTTGCGGTGCTCTGGGATCATTGCGCTCAACGAACTTTTCAATCAGACTTGCACTAGCTGCTAAACTGTTGCGGCTGTAGCTGAAGGACCAAAGCGGATTCAATTGCGAATCAGCATCGTAAACGGCCAACTTACATTCTTCACTTGCGTTGGCAAATGATTTGCTCACATAAGTAAGAATATTCTGAAGATCTGTAGTCTTGTTGGCACTTTTATTGAGCAGACGCATTGTATAACGTGCTTTTAACGCATAGGCCGTTTTAAGCCACATACTTGCCTGTGTACTGGTGTTTGAACCATAGATCAAGTCTTTAGAACCGACTGCACCGGATAAGCCCGTATCTTTGGCAGTACCGTTATTCAGTAGAGTGATGGCATCATCCAGGTTCTGCATTACTTCCTGATAGATACTTTCCTGTGTATCCATTTTAGGTTGCATATACATCGGTGTACCGTCCGGATTGAGGATACCTGTCTGGCTATACGGTGTGTTTCCAAACACATCGGCTGCCACAGCTCCATTGTAGGCGAGCAGGATTTTAGCAATCGCTTCCGTCACTACGTTTCCTTTTTCCGAAGGATCTTCTTCGCATTTCTTGATAACGATTTTAGCATTCTTGATATTTGAGTACACGTTGATCCATGCATTGTTGTAGGTAGTAGCCGTTGTGGGCTCTCCGCTGCGTACTTCCGCGCGGTAAAGCTGGTTGGATATACCCGTTTCATGTTCTATGTAAACAGAAGAATAGAGCGAGAAATCCCCTCCTACAGTGCTGAATGCAGTACTTACGCCTAAGTCCGTAATTAAGAACTTAGCGGGCGCATCCAACGGATTGTTAGGGTTTTCATTGATTTTATCCATTGCGTCTTCCGTACAAGCAGAAGCAATGGTAGCAGTCAAGAAAGAAACTGCCAGCAATTTTCCTATTGATTTATATTTTTTCATTGTCTTGCAGATTAAAATTTAATGTTGAAACCAAAGCCGAAACTAGCTGTTTGCGGCATTGAATAATCTTCAAATGCTCCTGCCATGTTGTTGTTACCCTGACTGGCTTCCGGATCGAGGTCAGGCAATTGTGCCCAGATCAGAATGTTTCTGGCAAATGCGTTTACAGAAAGTTCAATCGAACGTTTTTGAAGAATTTTGTAGTTGACAGCCACTTCACGCAGTTTGATGAAAGAGTTGTCATATACAGAAGATTCGTCGATGTCGTTCAAACGGCTGTAATATACCTGTTGTGCGTTTGCACCTGTGATGGCGATATCGTTTTTAGTTCCATCAGTTTTGTAGCCGTCAAAGATGATAGTACCATCACGGTTTTCCGTTCTCTTGCTGACACCATAGTAGTCTGCCAGTCCGGTTGTCCTACTATACATCTGACCACCCTGTTTCCAATCGAGCACTGCGCTGATTGTACACTTCCATAAGCGTAATGTGGTGTTGAAGCCCATCAGGAAGTCCGGAGAAACCTTACCGATAACCTGTGCTTCACCAGCGATAGGTAAACCGTTTTCGTCTACCAGACGATTACCATTCGCATCTCTCTTGAAGCCTACACCGTAGATGACAGGGAATTTCTCACCTGCTGAAGCGCGTACCTGCGGAGTAACGTATCCTCCCAGAGAGATATTCTCCACACCCGGTGCCAGTTCATCTACGTAGTTGTCGATCTTCGTCCAGTTGAATGCAAAATCCCAGTTGATATTCTTCGTCCGGATTGGATTGAAGCCAAGAGTGAATTCATGCGTGTTGGTATGAATCTTACCACCGTTGGTGAGCAGTTTGCTAGCACCGGTAGAAGAAGCCAAAGGCACTTCAAAAATCTGGTCTTTAACGTTCTGGCGTGAGTACGTATAACTGAATGTGATTAAGTTATCGAGGAAGTTCACGTCAGCGCCCACTTCATACGAACGTGTATTCTGCGGTTTCAGTTTCGGGTCGAAAATCGTGTAGTACGGAGTATAGGCGGTAGTACCTTTCATCGGGTACATGATTGGAGTTAACGTATAGAATCCACCTCCATACGTAGGAGTAGAGTAGTAGTTTTCAAGGAAATCACCTGCTTGTCCTACTTCCGCATACGATACTCTCAATTTGGCGTGATTAACTATATTGTTTTTCAATGCATCTAATTCCGTCAGGATAAAACCAGCCGAAATAGAAGGATAGAAGAAAGAGCGGTTGTTACGTGGCATATTGGATACATAGTCCTGACGTCCGGTGAGGGTCAGATAAAGCATATTTCTGTAAGAAGCCGATACGTTACCGAAGAATCCCACCGTACGGTTTTTCCATGTCTCTTCCTCTGTCTGTTGAGTAGTGGCGTTGTTGATGTGGTTCCATCCCGGGAAGTTGTAGTTCGTACCATATTCATAATACTTCTTTCTGTTGCTTTGGATAATTTCGTTACCCACTACCGCGTTCAGTCCCCAGTCTTCATTGATATGCCAGTCGTAGTTGATGGTCAGCAATGAGTTGTATGTAGCATTTGTCCAGCCGTAGTTCTCGATCTGTCCGCGACCGCCACCGGTGTTGCTACCATATCCGTAGCTGTCTACATAGTGAGTGGTGTAAGCATCCACACCAACCATGTATTTCGCGTTCAACTTGTGGTTCGTTGTGCCGAAATCAGTCTGATAGCTTGCATACACATTTCCGAAGAAGCGGTTGGTATCTTCCGTAAATTTGTTGTTTTCCATCGCCCAGTAAGCGTTGTCAAAGCTACCACGGAAAGAATTCTGTGTGTACGGGTTACCGTCTACGTGACTTGGAATACCGGCCAGATCATAGCTGGGAGGAGCTGCGTAAACCGTTCTCAACAGACCGTTACCGGAAGTCACTGCCTTGTCGATAGAAGTAGTGATATAGTTAGCTGTAAATCCGGAACTCCAGTTGTTAGTCAGTTTCGTGTCAGCACTAACCTTTACATTATATCTGTCCATACCAGTGCTTGAGATAATACCGTCCTGATGTGTATTTCCCAATGAGATAGAGTAGGAGCTTTTGTCGAGCATCTGCGCTACATTCAATGAATTGCTCCAGGTGATTCCTGTGTCGAAGAAGTCTTTTGCATTGTCATATGCCTGTGGAGTAGCCCACGGGTCAAGACCGGCTGCTGCACGCTGGGGAACATAATATTTTCCTTGTTGCTTACCGAACTTCTGCGTGTATTCGTTATCTGTGTTACCTCCATACGTTGCGTCGTTTGGAAGTTCGGAAATCTTAGGTCCCCAAGACGTTCCCGAAGTAGTGCTGAATACTCCACCCGAACCTTGTGCGTATGTTTTCTGGAACTCCGGCAGACGACCGACTACATCGAAGCTGACATTAGAAGAGAAGCTAACCTGCGGTTTGCCTTTTTCCAGTCCTTTACCACTCTTGGTTGTGATGATAATCACACCATTGGAAGCGCGGATACCATAAAGTGCAGATGCAGCCTGTCCTTTCAAAATGTTGATACTTTCAATATCATTAGGGTCGATATCTACCGCACGGTTGGCGAAGTCCGCTCCGCTCACACTACCATTGTTCTGAATGTCTGTGCTAACATCCGGCGTACTGGTCACCGGCATTCCGTCAATAACGTAAAGCGGAGTGTTGTCACCCGAGAAAGAACGTGCACCACGGATAGTGATCTGTGAAGAAGCTCCCGGCATACCACTTGAAGGCTTCACGTCCAAACCGGACACCTTACCTTGCAACGCTCCCGCCAGATTAGAGTTGGCAGCTTGCGTCAGTTGATCCGATTTTACGTCCTGAACGGCGTAACCCAGTGCTTTTTTCTCGCGTGAGATACCCATGGCTGTCACCACAACCTCATCCAGTGCTTTCGCGTCGCTTTTCAAAACAACTTTTATCACTCCCGGTTTGATGGAAACGTCCTGCGAAATCATTCCTACATAAGAAACGCGCAAAGTTTTAGCAGAACTTGGTATGTAGAAGTTTCTGCCTTTATCATTGTTAATAGTTCTTTAACCCTTTTGAAGGTGCAAAATGATAAAAAGATACCGTTTTGGAGGCAATAATGTTCACTTTTCCTTGAAAAGCCTGATTTTGGTGCTATCTTTATGATAGAAATTATCTTTTAAAATATGCTAAATCGGAAAGGTGTTCTTTTAACCTATCAGTTTTTGAATACTTTTTGCTTTCAAAACGATACTTTTTAGTTAAATACGTAACACTTTTTTCGGTTTGTCATAATTAGTGTTATCTTTGCAACCTGTTAGAGACAAAAAATCTGTTTATAGGTTAAATTTAAGAGAGAATTTATGAAAAGAAAATTGATGTTCTTAATGACCTTCCTTTTTATAGGTATAGGTCTAGTGACAGCGCAAACATCCAGAGTTACCGGTTTGGTTACCTCTGAAGAAGATGGGCAACCTGTCGTAGGTGCTTCAATATTGGTGAATGGCACTACCCTTGGTACTATCACTGATATTGACGGTAAGTTTACAATCACGAATGTACCAAGTTCTGCTAAGACTTATTGATTTTTCTTTCCTCCTTTCCTTCTGCTTTTTTTTCTCCTATCTTGTTGTTTTTCAATGTTTTTGTTTCGGATTTTAAAAATTAACCTATTCTTCCGGTTTCTTTTATTGAAACTTCCTTTATCAATTTAGTAGTCTTTGCTTCTCATTGATTTTTGAGAAGGGATTAATATTCTACCCAAATTTTTAATAAATTTCCCGGTGTTTTTCTTTATCTAGGCGTTTTTAATATTCGGGTTTTGGAGGTATGAGTTAAATGTTACAATCTAATAGTGATTGAAATTATGAGTGATAGTAAAGAAGAATGCAAAAGACTGCAAGTATAAGTTGTCTGACACCCGGGTGTCGGTATGTCTGAGACCCGGGTGTCAGATAACCTAGTTCTACTAACTAAAATAAAGGTAAAGCTATACTATTTAATTTGCATTAGAACAAATCAAATTTACGTCTCTACAAAATGGGATTTTCAGCTTGTGTTATTTTATTCCGCCACGATCACTTTGATGTCATAACCTATGAAAAGTCCGCTCTCTATAACACCAGTGATTGCCTTCAGTCGTTCTTCGAGCGAAGAATCGATGTCGTTGAAACGGGTGTCGAGGATAAAGTTGCCGTTTTCTGTAAAGATAGGTCCGTCTTTGCCACGAGCGGGACGAAGAACAATCTCCGAGGCACCCAGTCGCTGCAACTCATGCTCTACATAAGTCAGTGAGTCCGGAAAGACCTCTACAGGGATGGGAAATTTGCTTCCCAACTGATTTACACGCTTGCTGGGGTCGATGATGATGAACGTTTTGCGGCTGCTTCTAATCAGTAGTTTCTCTTTGAACATCGCTCCGCCACGTCCCTTAATCAAGTTCTGTTGCGGATCTACTTCGTCTGCTCCGTCGAATGTCCAGTCGGGCCGTTGGTTCCAGAGGGTAGTTTGGGGGATGCCTAGCTGTATGCAGGTCATCGAGATTTCTTGTGAGGCGGGAATCACTTCGATATGCAAGTGCTCTTCACGAATTCGTCGTGAGAGTTCGAACAGAGTCAGGTAGACTGTAGAGCCGGAGCCGGCTCCTATCACATCTCCGTCTTTTGCCGTGGCGGCAATTTCACGGGCTACGTGTTCTTTTGCCTCCCGGTTGATGATGGAGTCCGACCATTGCAGGTGTTTTATCAGGTGATTTTCCCAATCCATAAGTTTACGTTCTAAATCGTTTTCGTTTTTAAGTTCCTCTTTTCTATATAACGAATTTGTGAATCTGTTTGTTTGTTCGTTTCAAATTCAGAAGGAAAAAAACTCATTAGCGGCAATTCAATCATTTAAATCGTTAATAAACGATTCGTTAATTTTTAACTTTATTGCGTTAAACGTTAACGAACCTCTGCTTTTTATTAAACCGTGTTATAAGTTAGGTTGCTTTGGCCTGAAAATTTGGAGATGACCGAAAAGTCCGTATCTTTGTACTGTGTTTTTCATAGTATTAGATTTAAGGTTAACAAAGATTGGCTGTCTGGGATAGATAGCCTTTTTTTTGTCCCTACCATTCCTTACAGAATCAGCCAGATCGCAATGATATGTCCGATGCTGCCTCCCAGGCAAAACAAATGGAAAGTGGCATGCATATACGGTTTGCGTAATGAATAAAAGACAGCTCCCACGATGTATGAGACTCCGCCGCCGATCAGCCACCAGAAAGCAGTAGTGGCTCCCAGTTCTCCCAGATGATCCAGCAAAGGCTTCATGGCCACTAATATGCACGCACCCATACCCACATAACAGGCCGTTTCGAGGTTGCTGTGTTCTTTCAGCTTTTTGAAGCTAAGAATGAAACCGGCAATAGCCGACAGCCAGACGAAAGCGAAGATTCCCCATCCCCATCCTCCGGCATGCCGCAGGACAAGTAGCGTGAAAGGAGTGTAGGTGCCCGCGATGTGCAGGTAGATAGCTCCATGATCGAATTTGCGGAGCAACTCTTTCAGTTTCCCCGGACGGCTGCCGTGATACCACGTAGAACTGATATAAGAGGAAAGCATCCCCGCCAGATAGACGGATACACAAGCAACTGCCCACTGCGGTTCCATATTCTCGGAAGCCTTTTCCAATAGGAAATATCCGGCCACGATTCCAAGCAGGATGCCTATTCCGTGGCTAAGGGTATTTGCCCATTCTTCTATATGATTGTATCGTTTGTTCTTCAATGTTCCTTTTTTTGAATGGTTAAGTCACAAAAAATGTTGAGTCGCAAAGATACTTTATTTTCTGTAAAGCGTTTCCCTCCTTATTCTTTTTTTAAAATGATTTTTCCTCCATATTGTCCTGCCACTTGCTTGCGGAAATCAATGAATGCCGCATATTCATCCGGACTGTAAACCCCTTTGCGCATAAACAATCGGTGAGTGATGTAGATTTCCTTATCTTTCACCTGAATACCGGAATGGAAACTGCCGAACTTGCTTTTCACGTCAAGCGGTTTCGGAAGTCCTTCGATTACATATCCTTCCGGCAGTTGGATGCGGATGCTGTCGGTATCTGTGTATCCGTAGTTGATGTAAATGGGATAGGTGCGCTTCGTCACAGGAGGAACACTGAATTCTTTTCGGAACACATTGGTGGGGATAAACAGACGGTTGCCCGTTTTATGCCCGTATTGATTGCTGGTGGCAGTGTAGTCGAAGGTGATAGACGGATTGGGCTCCTTGCACTCGCTGATTTGCAGGTTCTGAATATCGGCTTGGGATAAGTTGATGCTTGAACGGATGCGGTCTTTCTGTTTGTTAGGCTCCAGATAGACGATGCCTGCTTCATTCTCATATTGGAAAATCCGGGAGATTTCGTTCACCTCTATCCGTGCCTCGGCTGTGGGGGAGAGGGTGATGTTGGCAACGATGTGCTGCGTGTTCAGTGAGTCGGGATAGGTGGGCAGGCGATACATCTGGCCGCCGGTCGGTTCGATGAGTAAGGCGTCGTGTCCCGCAATGTCTTGGTGGACATAACCGAAGGGAAACGATGGGTTTGTACATTCCAGCCAGAGCGTATCTTGGGGAAGTGGAACTTGTAGGATGACGTGATTCATCTGGTTGGCACTGGAGAAGTCCGGTAGTAAACGCTCGTTGGTGGTGCTGATGACTGTATAAGTGGAAGCAATTCCCAACTCTTTCAGCATGGCGCGGGTGTAATTGGACAATCCTTTACAGTCGCCGAATCCCGTGCGGCAAACATCGGCGGCGGCAATGGGCTGTAAACCTCCGATGCCTAGTTGGATGCTCACGTAACGGGTGGTTTTGGCCAGATAATCGTAGATTGCTTTCACCTTGTCCCGGTCGGTAGTGCAGTGGGCTGTCAGTTCGTGCAGTTTGGCGCGGAAAGGTTCGGTGAGCAGGTCGCGCCCGTCGAGCAATCGGTATTGCCATTCTCCGTACTTTTGCCAGTTGCTCATATCGCCTTCCGACTTGTCGTACTTGAAGGCGGAAGGCGCAAAATAGACACGTGGAAACAGTTCAGTAAAATCCGGTCCGAAAGGTTCTTTAATGATGGGAGAGAGTTTGGAGGCGGTGGCTTCAATCACTTGCTGTCCGTTGGCTCCGGTGGATTCTTTTACCTGGATTCCTTTTCCTTGCGTGTTCAGTTCACGATATCTGCATCCTTGTCCTGCGGGCAGTTCGATCCGGTAAGTCGCTTTTTCCACACCTTGGTTGAAGTCTGCCAGCGGTATAAAGGGGGGATAGCCGATCAGACCGTTGTTGCACTTCACTTCCCATTCGTATTTCACCGTGAAAGGGAGAGAAGGATAATTGCATTCGTAAAAATAAAAATAATCATCCGTGCTAAGCGAGGAGCTGTATTCACTTTTCTGTAGTTCAGATTTCTTTATCTTACGTACACTTTGTCCATCGGCATTGATGATTTCCCCGGAGAATTTCTGCAAAGAACGGAACATATCACATCCGCAGAAGAAATGTGCAGCTTCCAACCCCTTACGGTTGAGGATGGTGATTGTCAGGCTCTCTTTTTCTATGGATTGGGTCATAGATTTGCAGAGAACCTCTGTGCGTGCTTCAACGATAACGGAATTGGCATCCTTGAGAATATCCTGTGCACATGCCGGCTGTATGTGCAGACTTAGGCAGATAAGGACACAGGACAGGCTGAATGCCCGATGTGTCATTTGCTTCAGGATGAGATAGCTGGAACGGATCATCGGTATAGATAGGTAAAGTTTATATTTTCTTGAGTACGATCAGCGCATTATTTTTCTCGATCACTTTAGTCCACAGTTCTTGTAGTTGTTTATATTGTTCGGAAAGGAATATATATCCCTTTAAGTGGAATACATAATTGAGCAGGATTGTATTTCCCTGTTTCTGAATCATATATTTGCATTGCAGGCCGTCTCCTTCCGACCGGATGGCTTGTGGTTGGGGGAGTTCTTCCACTTCGTAGCCTTCGGGGAGAGTCAGCGTAGACAACATCGTGAACTTGTACGGATATGGAAATTCGATGGGGAGCACCCGTTCCGTCTGGATAAACGGATTACTCTTTAGTTGCGGAAAGAGCATCGGATTGATATAAAGATGATTGTCCGTCCGGTTGACTTGCAAGACGAAATCGAATTCTTCTTCTATCAGTGCCCAGTCATTTTCTTGTTTTTTCACTTTCAGGTTGGTGACAGTGAGTTGCTCTTTCTGACTACTGATCTTGTTTTCGGGATTCGAGACGAGGCTGTCCTGCTTATGTTTTGCATTTGCCTGATACTCTACAGCTTCTTGTCCGTAAAGAACTGTGCTGCGATGTCCTTTCACCTGATCTCCTTCTATTCGGGCATCGATTTTCATGAAACTTTTGTTGTTGGAAAGAGTCATCACATTCACCCATTTATTCTCTTCTTTCTCTTTCCGGGAAAGGATGCGTGCTTTGTTTACAGACAATTCAAGCGGTAATATATTAAAGGCAGGTACGTCCATAGAACTGTCTAAAAATACATATTTTTGTTTGTTTATATCGTGGATAGCAACAAAGAACGTATTTAGTTTTTGCAGAGAAGGAAAGTTGTACGGCAGCATACCTGATGAACGTCGGCTCATAACCACCGGATAGGCCTCCAGTCCAAAGTCTTTCAGGATGCTGATAAGGATGAAATTCAGGTCGGCATTACTGCCGCTTCCTTTTTTGATTACTTTTTCGAGCTCTTTGCTGTAGAGTTGATACCGTCCGTTCCAGGCCATTTTCTTTTTGAGCACCTGGAAGGCGCAGATGATTTTCTCCTCGAAATTCATTTCGCTGTTGTAGGCTTGTTTGGTTTCAGGGCGGAAAGGGTTGGTGAGTGAGAGGTGTTCGCCGAACTGTGTATTTTCCGGTTTGAGCAACTGCTTGTCTACATCTTCCCATTTCTGGCTGTATGGTTTGTATTCATTGGGGGTGAATTGAGTACCTTGCAGATCGAAGCTCACTTGCACCTTATAGTCTTCCGGACACCAGCAGTAGGATTCGTCCTGACGGATAGCCGGAAGGTTGCGTGAGATAAAGGTGGTTTCTTGTGCCGAAACGGTGAAGTCTTTGCTGACTCCACCCGCACCGGAGCCTTCACGTTCTGTGGCATGAATGGAGGAGTCTCTTTGCTTCACTTGTATGTAGTCCTTTCCCCGGAGTTCGATGTTGTAGACAAATACATGAGGGATGGTGATTTTATACTGGTTGTAGAGCATCGGGAGTTCTTCCTGCATCATCCAGTTGTCGATGTGTGAGAAATAGTCGGAGTAGAGTTTGTAGTGATATTCGATGATAGTGCCCTCTTTGACAGCAGGCAAAGAGAATTTTAGTATTTTATACAGGTTATTGAACCGTTCGAAAGAGATGGATTCCCGCTTCATGGGTGTTTTTATGCATTTCCCGTTTTCCATATTGTAGGAGCAGCCTTCTATCTCACTGGCTCTTTCCTGTCCTTCATCTTTATCGGTAGGAGAGTAGTAGGGAACGGACACGTCGGCGTATGACACTCCTTGTGGTTTCAGGATTTTGATGCGTACCCAGTGCTCGGTAGTTAGTTGAAAACCGTCATGGTAGATGAAGTCACTTTGTCCCTGATGGAAGAGATAAATAGCCGTAGCGGTGGTGTCCGGGGCATAAGAGGTGAGAGACAGTGCTTCTTTGGAGGGTTTTCCGTATTTCAGATTGGGCTCTATGGTGGCTGTTGTGGCTTGCTGTGGGTAGACAGGCGACAGGAGCTGTAATAGAAATGCGCAGAGAATGAATAGTTTTCTCATAATTGTGTTTTTTGTAGTATGCTCACAAAGATAAAAAAAATAGAGAAAGGTGTACCGCCTTTCTCTATTTTAATTTTGTTTTATGTATAAAATATATTATACCAAATGTCCGATCCATTCTTCGCGGTCGCCGGGGAGAAGGTCGATAACGGGAACTTCTACCATCGTGTAGCATCCCGGTTGTTGCTTCATGGAAGCACGTGCCACGCATACCAGTACTTGTGCGGTCAGTGCGGGGTTATTGATACGCATATTAAATTCGAACAACTGGTTCTGTGTTTTGCCGGATACACCTTTGCGAGTCAGATTTACACCATGACCCATGTCTAGCAGGGCGTCTACACTCGGAACGAGTTTCACGTGTGTTTCATCGTTCACGAAGTAAGGATCTGCTTTGATGGCAGCGGCTACTTCTTCGAATTTATATCCGTCTTTCAGTTCGATGTATACCATGCGGCGGTGGATTCCCGTGCCGGTCGGAATGGTCATGGAAAGGGCAGCTTTCACTCCGTCAATCGCTTTTACGGCTACTGTGTGTCCCATGCTCATACCGGGACCGAAGTTGGTGTAGGTGATGCCTTTCGGAGCAATTGCTTCCAGCATGGTGCGTACGATGGAATCGCTTCCCGGATCCCATCCGGCAGAGATGATCGATACGGCTTTATGTTCTTTGGCGGTAGCATTCAAGGTACGGCGCAGGTCTACGATACCGGTGTGGATATCGAAACTGTCTACCGTGTTAATACCCATCGCCAGATATTCTTTTGCATATTTTTCTACGCTGCGGGTCGGCGTGCAAAGAATAGCTACGTCTACTTCTCCCAGCTCTTTTATGTCCTTCACTACTGCGTAGTTTGCTAACTCTTCCGGTTTGTTCTCTGCTCCTGCACGACGAACGACTCCGGCTATTTCGAAATCAGGTGCCGCCTGAAGCGCTTCAAGTACATAATGTCCAATGTTGCCATAACCAACGATGGCAGCTCTTACTTTTTTCATTCTTTTCTTGGTTTTAATGAACAAATTTCTTTCTTTTGCTTGCAAAAGTAAACAAATTACTACTAACTTTGGTTCATTTGCTTTAATATTTTTATTTTTTTCATATTCTTCATATCTAATGCACAAAAGAATAATCTGTGAAAATCAGTGTAATCTGTGGTGAGAAAGTTTTATCTTTGTCCCTGTTATGATAGAATATATTAGAGGCGAACTTGCCGAACTAAGTCCGGCAACCGCGGTGATCGACTGTAACGGGGTGGGATATGCCGCCAATATATCTTTGAATACCTATTCGGCTATTCAGGGAAAGAAAAGTTGTAAGCTATATATTTACGAGGCGATTCGTGAAGATGCGTATGTGCTCTACGGATTTGCCGAGAAACAGGAACGGGAGATTTTTCTATTATTGATTTCCGTTTCCGGAATCGGTGGGAACACGGCTCGTATGATTCTTTCGGCTCTCTCGCCTGCCGAACTGGTGAACGTAATCAGTACTGAAAATGCGAACATGTTGAAAACGGTGAAAGGCATCGGGCTGAAGACTGCGCAACGCGTGATTGTCGACCTGAAAGATAAGATAAAAACAATGGGTATGTCTGCTGCCGGAGGGGCTTCCGCAGGTTTGTTGTTGCAACCTGCCAATGCGGAAGTGCAGGAAGAGGCGGTGTCTGCATTGACGATGCTAGGCTTTGCTGCTGCACCTTCACAGAAGGTGGTGTTGGCTATCTTGAAGGAGGAGCCGGATGCTCCGGTAGAAAAGGTTATCAAACTGGCTTTGAAACGTTTGTAGTATGAAGCAACAGAAGATATATATGAAAGCATGGCTGGACGCTCATGGTCGTGCAAAAGCAGTGGATACGGATGAATGGTATCTGGATTTCGCTAACCAGCTATTGCCGTTGGTGGCAGATTCTTTTATATACGGTGGGAGAGAGTGGGAGGAAGACCAGAAGCGAGTGGCTTTGACGTGTGCCTTGTATTTGGAAGATTGCGTAGCAGACGGAGGAAATTGGCGTCAGTTTATTCATTGGCACCGGAAAAGCTACGGACGTTATTTGCCTTTTTACGCACTGACGGAGGAATATTTGCCGGACGAAATTAACCGTGAAGATGTTGTTTTCCTTTTGTGGGCCATCAATTCTCCGGTTGGCGATGATTTTGATGGAGTAGAGAACCCGATGGATGCGGATTTGCTGGAGTTTGCGGATACGCTTTACAACCGTTTGGATGCTGCGTTCGAATTGGCTCCTATCAGCGATTATCTGGCAACGGACTGGCTGATGGAAACGGAGCTGATGCAAAAGAAGCGGATGCCTCTGCCGGTAGCTTTGCCGGGAGAAAAGATGCCTACGAACGTAGAACGTTTCCTTGAAGCGAGCAAAGGTGAACCGCTTTTATACTTTGACTCTTACGAAGCGCTGAAATATTTCTTTGTGCAATCGTTGAAGTGGGAAGATGAAGAGGATTCTTTGTTGCCTGACTTAAAGGAGTTCGGTAACTTTGTGGTTTTTGCCAATCCGAAAGGGTTGTTGATCGGTCCTGATGTAGCCGAATATTTTGCAGACAAACGTAATCCGCTCTACAATGCCGAACTGGCTGAAGAGGAAGCATACGAGCTGTTTTGTGAAGAAGGTTTGTGTCCGTTCGATCTGCTGAAATATGGAATGGAACACGATTTGTTGCCGGAAGCACAGTTCCCGTTTGAGAACGGAAAGGAGTTATTGCAGGAAAACTGGGATTTTGTGGCTCGCTGGTTTTTGGGTGAGTATTACGAAGGAGAATAAGAATTATAAGAAATAAGTACTGTTTATATAAGTGCTGTCTATGCCAATCAAAAAAAGTAACAATCCTTTTGCCGGAAAGACAAAGTCTGCAGTCGGTAAAAAGAAGACGACCGGAAAACGGGTCGGAAAATCAAAGCAGGAAAAGGCTAATAATCAGTTGAATAGAAGGATAAAATAAAGGCGTGTAGACCACGCCGTTTTTGGTTATCAGGCTACGCCGTTTGATGATGGCAGACTACGCCTTTTCTCCCTACCAGGAAACGCCTTTTCTCTCACGCAGAGGATTAAGAGTCTCATTATGCATTTGACGGGAATAGTTGTCGTTTATGAAAAATAACAACTATTCCCGTCTATTTTATTATTAACCAATGGCTTTTTCTGGTGGATGGCTTTCCTTTTACTAATCGGTAATTTCTTCCTGTGCTTTCCGTTCTTTCTTCTTATTGATGAATCCGATTTTCAGGTTGGCTTCCTCTTGTTCTTTTTTAATCTGTTCCATGGCCGAGAGGATTTGTGCTAATTCGTAAACACCTGCTGCGGCCTGGCGGTCGGTTGGACTCATTGTCGTTTTATAGGTGCGGTCGCCTATATATTCCACACGGATATTTTTGTCTTTATTGAGATTCAGGAATTCGATCACATTTCCGTCTTCCCCTAGTTTGTAGTCAGCTTTTTCTATTTTCTCGTTCATATCCGTTGTCTCGTAGCTGTCTTTGGAGCTTGGAGTTTCTGCAAAACTGCCGTCAGGAGCAATCACTTTCACTTTTGTATGGTGAATATTGCCGGCACCACAGTAGATGGAAGTCATACTCATTATACCTTGCTCGTTCACTTGGAAGCGGAGGTACGAACGGTGCATATTTTTTTCAATGGTCTGTGTAGGCCAGAGATAGTTGCCGACTTGTTGATATTCGGCATCTTTTTCTAGTTTGAATTTGTCCTTGATGGCATTGAATTCTTCTGTCTTTGCCTGAAAGGCGCTATCCAGGTAAGCAAGCGTTTTTTGTTGTGCTTTTGTTTCAACATCGAGCATCAGTGCCTGTCCCGCCTTACGTGCTTCGAACGCTTTGGGATAGAGAATCTTGATACTGTCAATTTGTAACTTAGCTTCTTCATAGTCGCCACGTTCGTAGGCAGCCTTGGCAACCATCAGTTTTTCATTGGCTTTTTTCTCAAGGCCATTTCCGCAGGCAGCTAATGCCAGCGTACCACAAAAGAGGATAATCAGTTTTTTCATCACAAATTCTATTTACTGGTTTTATTAGCGGCAAAAATACAAATATATCCCTTATTTTTGTAATTTTGTCCCCTCAAAACTTATAACTAAAAAGAATGATAGAGTTGACTCAAGAGGAATTGAAGCAGCATTTTAGCGAACCCATCTTCGGACAGATAGCCGAAACGGCTGATACACTCGGTATGGAGTGTTATGTGGTAGGTGGTTACGTTCGTGATATTTTTCTGCAGCGTCCCTCTAAAGATATAGATGTAGTAGTTGTAGGAAGTGGAATTGCAATGGCGGAAGCCCTTGGAAAACAGTTGGGACGTGGTGCTCATGTTTCTGTTTTCAAGAATTTCGGGACAGCACAAGTAAAATATAGAGGCACGGAAGTAGAGTTTGTAGGTGCACGTAAAGAGTCTTATCAACGGGATTCGCGTAAACCTATCGTTGAAGACGGCACGCTGGAAGACGATCAGAATCGTCGCGATTTCACGATCAATGCTCTGGCTGTATGTCTCAATAAAGCACGTTTTGGCGAATTGGTAGATCCGTTCGGAGGTTTGGAGGATATGAAAGAAAAAACAATCCGCACTCCCCTTGACCCGGATATTACTTTCAGCGATGATCCCTTGCGCATGATGCGTTGTATCCGTTTTGCTACGCAACTGGGTTTTTACATTGACGATGATACTTTCGAATCGCTTTGCCGGAATAAAGAACGGATTGAAATTATATCCCGTGAACGTATTGCGGACGAACTGAATAAGATTATTCTTTCTCCAATCCCCTCAAAAGGATTTATTGATTTGGAGCGCAGCGGTTTGCTGTCGTTGATTTTTCCGGAATTTGCTGCCTTGCAGGGGGTGGAAACACGGAACGGGCGTTCTCACAAGGATAATTTTTATCATACGTTGGAAGTGCTGGATAATATCAGCAAGAAGACTGATAACCTTTGGCTGCGTTGGGCTGCTTTGTTGCACGATATTGCCAAACCTGCCACGAAGCGTTGGGAACCTAAAGCGGGATGGACGTTCCATAATCATAACTTTATCGGTGAAAAGATGATTCCGCATATCTTCCGTAAGATGAAGTTGCCGATGAATGAGAAGATGAAGTATGTACAAAAGCTGGTCAGCCTGCACATGCGCCCGATCGTTATCGCAGATGATGTGGTGACAGACTCGGCTGTACGTCGTCTGCTCTTTGAAGCGGGTGATGACATTGACGACTTGATGATGCTTTGCGAAGCGGATATTACTTCCAAGAATATGGAACGTAAACAGCGTTTCCTGAATAACTTCCAGTTGGTTCGACAGAAACTGAAGGATTTGGAAGAGAAGGACCGTGTCCGTAATTTCCAGCCACCTGTGAGCGGAGAAGAAATTATGGAGATTTTCGGCTTGGAACCTTGTCGTGAAGTCGGAGTTTTGAAGAGTGCTATTAAAGATGCAATTTTGGATGGAGTGATTCCGAATGAATATGAGGCGGCTCATGCTTTCATGCTGGAACGGGCAAAGAAGATGGGAATGACGCCTATTCGCTGATAGAAGGACGGAACAGATATAAAATCAGGCATCGTAATCCTATAGTATTCAGACACTGATTTATGCGAATCAGTAGTTGAATTGGAGTAAAACAAGGCAGGAATGAACTAATCTTAGTTCTTCTAAGATTTAATTGGTAATATGCGATGATTTAATATTCATCATACATAGATTTATTCGTCTGACAGCTGTCAGACGAATAAATTCATGTATCATTAGCCATAACCCCATTAGGTATCAAAAATAAATCTGCACAAGCTCGAAATTAGTTCATTTCAGTACCGGCATGAACAAGATTCACCTCTGTACCCTCCGTGTCCTCTGTGGTGAAAACTGTATAGGAATGAATGATAACTTGCTTTCCAACTGCTGATTACTCATTATTTCTTTATCTGTGTGTTTATCGTTTGGGCAACGTTACCGAAAAATGAGGATTCGGAGTATGTTGTTCAAAGATGATAGCCTTCATCTTTTCCACGATATCCGGATGTTGGAGTGTTATGTCATGATCCTCATGAATATCTGTTTTTAGATTATAGAGGAACGGTGTTCCTTTTTTCACTACCATTTTCCAATCATCCATGCGTACGGCAATCTGGTCTGTTTCATCAAATTCCCAATACAGAAAATCATGCTTCTTTTGCTTTTTATTACCCAGGAGTGTGGGGGCGAAAGAAATCCCATCGAAATAATCGACTTCTTTTTCCTTATTGCGGTATTTCTTTTCGTAGTCTTTGATACCAATAACTTCGCAGAACGTCGGCATTAAATCATAAAATGCACAGATGTGATCGTTTACTTCGCCTGCAGGTATGTGTCCCGGCCAACGGGCGATAAATGGAATACGTATTCCTCCTTCGTGGCATTGACGTTTCAGTCCGCGTAGTTTTCCGTCTCTGCCGAAGAAAGTAGGATCAGCTCCGCCTTCCTCGTGAGGGCCGTTGTCACTGGAGAAAATAACCAATGTGTTTTCGTCCAGTCCTTTTTCTTTCAGTTTTTTCAAAACTTCGCCCACGTAATAGTCCAGGCGGGTAATCATTCCGGCAAATTGGGCGTGTGTATGCGTGATGGCGTTGTATCGTGAGCCTTCGCTTCCCTTAAATTCTTTATCCGGGTTGAATTTAGCTTTGTATTCATTCAGGATAGAATCTTCCGGCTGAACGAGTTCCGCATGAGGTAAGGTGTAAGTCAATACGCCGAAAAACGGTTGTTTGCCGTCTTGCTGATCCAGCCACTCCAATGCTTTCTGGTGAATCATGTCGGCCGAATATTGCGGACGTTTCAGGTAGTCGGGACCATACATCGGATATTGGATGTTTTCATCCATCACTACACGTACCACTCCGGTGTCACCCAATGCTTTACTATAACGGTTCAGGAAATTGGGATAATAAAGATGAGCTTGAAACTGACAGATATAACCGTAGTATTCGTCTATCCCCCGTTTGTCGGGAGTGGAACAGGAACCTTCGTAACCTCCGGCCCATTTACCGAACATACCTGTGGTATAGCCGTTATCTTTCATTATCTCCGGCAGGATTACGTGGTCGGGATCATAAGGGTGTTGCCCCACTATTGAGTATTCTTTATTCTGTCCATATTCCACGATCGGTGCATTTTTCCAGTACTCCTTGTTACCTCGTACTTCACAATGGCCTGAATGTTGTCCTGTCATGAATGAAGCTCTGGAAGGGGCGCTGACGGGACTTCCTGCGTATGCTTGCGTAAAACGCATTCCTTCACCGGTCATGGCGTCTATATGAGGGGTACGGATAAATGGTTGACCGTAGCATCCTAAGTCTCCATATCCCATATCGTCACAAAGGATGAAGAGGATATTGGGCTGGGTATTTTTTTTCTGTCCGTTGGCAGATAGGGTAGATAGGAGCAGGGCACTGCCTATCAACGGGATTGATTGATAATTCATGATATTGTTGTCATTAAAATAAAAGCGTTTCAGTGTTTCATATCTGGAATTATTTCCCGATTAAGTCCTTTCCTTCGCGTACGCTTTGAAGGATACTTTGCAGTTCTGCCACTTTCTCCGGCATATTCTTTGCATAGTTGGTTACCTCTTTCACTTCTTTCATCTTATAAAGCTGGGGTTCTTTAGAGTTTCCGGTTTCTATCTTCGGTCCCCATTGAATCATTTTCGGTCCGTCATTCGGTTCGATGTATTTCCAGTCTTTGGTGCGGACAGAAAGCGTGTGATTAGAAGCCTGCTCTATTACCCACGGGCGGTCTGTCTTTTCTTTACCCAGCCAACTTCCCAGATAGTTGTAACTATCCGGTGCGGTATTCTTAGGCATCGTAGCTCCGGTCAGGGAAGCGAGAGAGGCGAGCCAGTCCACTTGTGAAACCAATAAGTCTGAAGTCATTCCTTTTTTTACTCCTGCAGGCCAGCTGACGATGGCAGGAATACGGGTTCCTCCTTCAAAGGCACTATATTTGTTGCCCCGTAGTGGTCCCGCAGGACTATGACCGTTGAGTAGTTCTTCTGCTTTGTCATCGTATCCGTCGTCTACTACCGGGCCGTTGTCACTTGAAAGAATAATGAGTGTATTTTCTCTTAATCCCAGTTTTTCGAGTGTATTCAGGATTTCACCGACACAATAATCGAACTGTACGATAGCATCGCCTCTTAATCCCATCGGATTTTTTCCTCTGAAACGGTCGTGAGGAAAGCGGGGCACATGTACGTCATTGGTGGCAAAGTAGAGAAAGAAAGGTTTGTTTTGGTTTTCCTCGATGAATTGAATGGCGTGTGTGGTAAGTGAATCAGCAATGTTTTCGTCTTTCCAGAGCGCCTTTCCACCGCCTTTCATAAAACCGATGCGTGAAATTCCATTAACGATCGACATGTCGTGACCGTGACTTGGCTTGAGGTTATAAAGTAATTCAGGATTACTTTTTCCGGTAGGTTCACCCTCGAAGTTCTTTTGATAACTGACTTCGATGGGAGCACTCGGATCATAGTTGGCTACTTTCCCGTTTTCGATGTATACACAGGGTACACGGTCGGCTGTGGCTGCCATAATGTAATGATAGTCGAAACCTAAATCGCCCAGTGCGCACGGTAACGGAGCATTCCAGTCTTGAGTGGCGGTTTGATCTCCGAGTCCCAGATGCCATTTGCCTACTGCGGCAGTGGTGTAACCGACACTTTTGAACATATCTGCCATGGTGTATTGTTCGGGACGGATAATCATTCCGGCATTTCCTGCCGCTACATCCGTTCCTTCTTTGCGCCATGCGTATTCTCCGGTTAGCATGGAGTAGCGGGAAGGGGTGCTGGTGGCGGCTGTTGCGTGAGCATTGGTGAAAAGGATTCCCGATTTTGCCAGTCGGTTGACGTTGGGTGTCTGTACGTTTTTAGCTCCGTAACATTCCAGATCGCCGTAGCCGAGATCGTCGGCATAGATAAATACAACGTTGGGTGTTTTTGACTTTGTCGGTGTGGTGTTTTCCGGTGCTTTGTTGGCGGCTGTTACAGCACAGGCAACAGAGGATACAAGGGTTAGAATGAAAGGTTGTTTCATTGGTTTTGGGGGTTAAGTGTGTTATTATTAGTAGAAAAAGATGTGCCTGTTCTTTGCCGGACACATCTTTTTCATCGTCTGTTTAACTTAATTCAATGATTTCTTCATTGCAGTTCGTCAGTTTTTCTATTCCTTCGTTGGTCACTACCCAAGAGTTCTCGATACCTACGGGACCTACACCCGGAATAACGATTTTCGGTTCGAGGGCAAAGACCATACCCGGTTCTAATTGTTGCTTTATGCGGGGAGCCAGTACCGGAGCTTCGTTAATTTCAAGCCCGATGCCGTGACCGATAAATTTGGCTTGTTGTCCTGTTCCCATAAATTTGTCGGCAAATCCGGCTGCTTTGACCACTTCGACTGCTGTGTCGTAAAGCACTTCACAGGCAATACCCGGTCTGGCAATGGAAGCAATTTTTTCTTGGATATCCAGACAAACCTGATGGGCGGTGTAAGCTTCTTCGGGCAGTTTGCCGATGGAGAATACACGGCTCATATCGTTCATGTAACCGTTGAAGTTGCCACCTAAGTCCACCATAACGCTTTGTCCCTCTTTTAACGGAGTTTTATTTGCTCCTCCCGGCAAGGCAGGATCAAGTCCCTGACCGCCTAAGGCAAAATCATAAGGAGAGGGGTAACCGGCATTATCTCCGGTCAGTACGCTACCCATGAATATTTCCATACTGCGTCCGAATACCCGGAAAATTCCGAGGCAACCTTGCAGGCGCATCAGGCGTTCTATTTCGATGGAAAATTCAATATCCGTCATACCGGGACGATAAACACCTGGAATCTGCTCATAAGCCTTTGCATGAGCAATGCCGGAGCGGCGGAACATTTCAATTTCTACAGGTGTTTTCACGCTGCGTGCCTGGCGAATCAACGGGGTACCATTTACCACTTCCGCTTCCGGGAAGAGACCGGCCAGACGACAATATTCCGTATAAGGAAGTTCGTCACCTTCTAACATCAGTTTGGTTGGCATCGGTAATCCTTGTTCTTTCAGCAGATCAACAATTTGTTCCGGTTTGCGGATAGAGAATGAGTGCTCTCCTGTGATGTTATTAGGACGTTTAAAAAATAATAGTGCAGGCGAATGAAGGGGGAGGTAAAGATAGCCACTGACTACACAGCCATACGTGTAAATTAAATTTGCATTACACGTGATAAGTGCGGCGTCAATGCCCTGCGACACCATCAGACTGCGAATTTTGTCACGGCGAAATTTCAATTCGGGTTGTAGCATTTTTTATTTATTACTTGATTATTAATTACAAAACCAATAATGGTAAATTATTAGTTGTGAGTTGTTTATCGCATATAACAAATTCACAAACTATTATTTAACCTATCATGCTACAAAGATAATTAATTCCAGCGAAAATAATGTTAATCTCAAAAAAATAGCGCTACCCGCGTCCTGTCACAGGAGACGAGCAGCGCAAACCACAAATACAAATACAACTAAACAAAGTCTTCTAAATAACGCCTTGCCCCATCATTGCGTGAGCTACTTTCATAAATCCGGCAATGTTGGCACCCTTCACATAATTAATGTATCCGTCGGGTTCCGTGCCGTATTTCACGCATTGTGCATGGATGCCGTGCATGATTGCATGGAGTTTTTCGTCCACTTCGGCAGCACTCCAGCTAAGGTGCATTGCGTTTTGAGACATTTCCAAGCCGGAAGTGGCTACACCACCTGCGTTGACCGCTTTACCCGGAGCGTACATCGTCTTATGTTCAATGAAAAGATCGATAGCTTCAGGGGTACATCCCATATTGGAAATTTCTCCGACGCAAAGTACGTCATTTTTTATGAGATTTTGAGCATCTTCTCCATTTAATTCGTTCTGGGTGGCGCAAGGAAGTGCGATGTCTGCTTTCACTTCCCACGGGCGTTTTCCTTCTACGAAGGTTGCGTTCGGATACTGTTCAGCATAAGGAGCCACAATATCGTTACCCGAAGAACGAAGTTCGAGCATATAGTCTATCTTCTCGCCGCTGATACCATCCGGATCGTAGATATATCCGTCCGGACCGGAAATCGTAATCACTTTTGCACCCAGTTCGGTAGCTTTAGTAGCTGCTCCCCAGGCAACGTTGCCGAAACCGGAGATGGCTACTGTCTTACCTTTTATATCAATCCCTTTTGCCTGAAGCATCTGATTGACAAAATACAGTCCTCCAAAACCAGTAGCTTCCGGACGAATCAATGAACCGCCGAATTCTAATCCTTTACCAGTGAATGTACCGGTAAATTCACGAGTCAGTTTCTTGTACATGCCGAACATATAGCCCACTTCACGTCCTCCTACGCCGATGTCACCGGCAGGCACATCCATGTCCGGTCCGAGATGACGCCACAACTCCAGCATAAATGCCTGGCAGAAACGCATGATTTCAGCATCACTCTTTCCGCGTGGAGAGAAATCGGAACCGCCTTTACCGCCACCCATAGGCAAGGTAGTCAGTGCATTCTTGAATGTTTGTTCGAAACCGAGGAACTTCAAAATGGAAAGATTAACGGATGCATGAAAACGGATACCACCTTTATATGGGCCTATCGCATTATTGAATTGTACACGATAACCGAGGTTGGTCTGCACCTCACCTTTATCATCCACCCACGTCACACGGAAAGTGAAGATACGATCAGGTTCTACCAATCTTTCTATGATTTTAGCTTTTTCAAATTCAGGATGTTGATTGTATATATCTTCGATAGAAAGAAGAACTTCCTTCACTGCCTGAAGATATTCAGATTCACCGGGATGCTTAGCCTCCAAAGAGGACATGATTTTCTGGATGTTCATGATACTATATTTTAAAAGGTTAATTCTGATAAAATGTCAACTAACTCACTGCAAATATAGGAAAATTTTTCAGATGTGATTGATTTTATGCCATTATTTTGATTAAATAATGATAAAATGATAGTAGAAAAAGCATTAGGTATCAAGTATTCAGTGCTAATACTTAATACTTGATACCTGAATTTAATACTTTGTACTTTTTACTTCTTAAAATCCGGCTTCATGTCCAAATTGTACATGATGAAACCGTAAATGTCTGCCTGTTCTTCAAGTACTTTTGCCATCGGTTTGCCTGCACCGTGACCTGCTTTGCTGTCGATGCGGATTAGTGTCGGGTTTGTACCGTCGTTGTCTGCTTGCAGCGTAGCGGCAAACTTGAATGAATGGGCGGGAACCACACGGTCGTCATGGTCGGCAGTGGTCACTAGTGTTGCCGGATATTTCGTGCCCGGTTTCAGGTTGTGCAATGGAGAATAGCCTTTGAGGTATTCAAACATTTCTTTGCTGTCTTCGCTTGTTCCGTAATCGCTTGCCCAGTTCCAACCGATAGTAAATTTATGATAGCGAAGCATATCCATCACGCCTACCTGCGGAATTGCTACACGGAACAGGTCCGGACGCTGTGTCATGCAGGCACCTACCAGCAGACCACCGTTGGAGCCACCTACAATGGCGATTTTGTCTTTATTCGTATATTTTTCGTTGATAAGATATTCGGCAGCAGAGATGAAGTCGTCGAATACATTCTGCTTCTGCATCTTAGTTCCGGCTACGTGCCAGTCTTCACCGTATTCGCTGCCACCACGCAGGTTGACTTGTGCGTAGATACCGCCATTTTCGAGGAATGGGATGCGCATTGCACTGAAACCCGGGTTGAGGCTGATGCCGAAACCACCGTATCCGTAGAGGAATACAGGATTTTTGCCGTCTTTCTTCAGATCTTTCTTATAGGTAAGGAACATCGGGACTTTTACACCGTCTTTGCTGGCAAAGAATACTTGTTCCGTCACAAAATCATCCGAGTTGAACTGTACTTTCGGTGCACGGTATAGTTCGTAGGTGTTCTGGTCCATATCATATTTGTAAGTGGCACCCGGAATGGTGAATGAAGTGAATCCAAAGAAACATTCTTTATCGTCTTTGTTGCCGCTAAAGCCTACGGAACCGAGTGACGGCAGTTGAATCTCCTGAATTTGTTTGCCGTCGAGGCCGTAAACGTATGCATGGTTCGAAGCATCTTTGTCGTAAGTAAGGAACAGTTTGCCACCGATCACTTCTGCGTTTGAAAGAACGGCTTCCGATTCGGGAACGAGTTCTTTCCAGTCCTCCAGTTTCGGACGGTTGATGTCGGCTACCATGATCCGGTTTTTCGGTGCGCCATAGTTAGTATAAATATACATCTGATCGCCGATCACTTCAATCGGGTAGTATTGGTAGTCAAGGTCGGTAGTCAGTTGGATAAAAGGAGAATTCGGCTTTTTCAGGTCCCTTATAAATAAGTTGTTGCCTCTTCCGGCACCGGATTCTGTGAGGAAGAGAATACGTTCGTCTTCGCTGGTGCTGGCTGTATAGAAACGTTTCGGATAAGCCGGATTCTGATAAATCAGTTTATCTTTCGATTGCGGTTCACCTATTTTGTGATAATAGATTTTGTGCTTTTCGTTTACGTTGGAGAATTCTTTTCCTTTGGCGGGAGCATCGTAGGCGCTGTAGTAGAAGCCGTCTCCCTGCCAGGCGGCACCGGTAAATTTGGCCCATTCGATGTGCTCTTCCAATAACTTGCCACTTTCAGTGTCCATGACAAATATTTCAGACCAATCCGATCCGCTGCGTGAGATACTGTAAGCGGTATATTTGCCGTCGTTTGAGAAGTAAAGACCGGTCAGTGCCACTGTGCCATCGTCCGAGAGCTTGTTCGGGTCGAGGAAAACGCGAGGCTCGCCGTCCAGTGAATCCTGTACGTAGAATACACTCTGGTTTTGCAGGCCATCATTTTTACTGAAGTAATATTTGCCATGTTTCTTGATTGGCGCACTGATCTTCTCGTAATCGGCCAGTGTGGTCAATCGTTTCAACAAGTTTTCCCGGAATGGAATCTGACTTAGATACTCATTCGTTACTTTGTTTTGTGCTTCTACCCAGGCAGTAGTAGCTGCACTGGTGTCATTTTCCAGCCATCTGTAAGGGTCGGGAACTTGTGTACCGAAGTACACGTCTACGGTGTCTACCTTTGCCGTCTCGGGGTAGACTAGCTTTTTCTGTTGGGGAGCGCATGACATCACCATGATTCCACTCATTAATAAAGTTACTTTTTTCATGTGAATAAAAAGTCTTTTTGAATAAACTTAAAGTTACAAATCTACAAAATAATAAGAGATAAACAAGTAAACTTTATAAAGAAGATGGTGGAAAATGAGATTTAAAGAATTAACTTTGCAAAATGTGATTCTGCAGATAGACGATTTGAAATAAGAAAGGAGAATGACTTTATGCTTAGTAAATATAAATTAAACCAGCTTTACTTCAAAGATACGCAATTCGCTAACTTGATGACAAGGCGGATTTTTAACGTGTTATTAATCGCTAATCCTTACGATGCTTTCATGTTGGAGGATGACGGGCGCATTGATGAGAAGATTTTCAATGAATACACTTCTTTGTCTCTGCGCTATCCACCTCGTTTCTCGCAGGTATCTACGGAGGAGGAAGCATTGTCACAGTTGGAAAATATGTCGTTCGACCTGGTGATTTGTATGCCGAGCACGGGGGATAATGACAGTTTCGATATCGGCCGTCACATCAAAGAGAAATACGAGCATATTCCTATCGTCATACTGACTCCTTTTAGCCATGGTATTACCAAACGGATTATCAATGAAGATTTAAGTGCGTTCGAATATGTGTTCTGCTGGTTGGGTAATACCGACCTGTTGGTGTCTATCATTAAGTTGATAGAGGACAAGATGAATCTGGAACACGATGTACAGGAGGTCGGTGTGCAGCTGATTCTTTTGGTGGAAGATGGCATTCGTTTCTATTCTTCCATTTTGCCGAATCTGTATAAGTTCGTGTTGAAGCAGAGTCAGGAATTCTCTACCGAAGCCTTGAATGCACACCAGCGTACGCTCCGTATGCGCGGACGTCCTAAAATAGTGTTGGCACGTACGTATCAGGAGGCGATGGAGATCTATCATAAGTATCAGAATAATATATTGGGGGTAATCACTGACGTCCGTTTCCCGAAAGTGGAACGGGGAGAGAAAGACGGTCTGGCAGGTATCAAGCTGTGTGCGGAGATACGTAAGAATGATCCGTTTGTTCCTTTGATTATTCAGTCTTCCGAATCTGAAAATTCGTCTTATGCAGTCAAGTATGGTGCTAGCTTTATCGATAAGAACTCCAAGAAGATGGACGTTGATTTGCGCCGTATCGTCTCCGATAATTTTGGTTTTGGTGATTTTATTTTCCGCAATCCGGATACCGGGGAGGAGATTGCCCGCGTCCGGAATTTGAAGGAGCTGCAAAACATTCTTTTTGCCGTACCTGCGGAATCTTTCTTATATCATATCAGCAGGAATCACGTGTCGCGTTGGTTTTATTCACGTGCCATGTTCCCGGTGGCTGAATTTTTGAAACCGATAACCTGGAATAGTCTTCAGGATGTGGATGCTCACCGTAAAATCATCTTTGAGGCGATTGTGAAATATCGTAAGATGAAGAACCAGGGAGTTGTGGCGGTCTTTAAGCGCGATCGCTTCGACCGTTATTCTAACTTTGCCCGTATCGGGGATGGCTCTCTCGGAGGAAAAGGGCGTGGACTGGCATTTATTGATAATATGGTGAAGCGTCATCCGGAGTTTGACGAGTTTGAAAATGCGCGTATTGCTATTCCTAAAACAGTGGTGCTTTGTACGGATGTCTTTGATGAGTTCATGGACACCAACAACTTGTATCAGATTGCACTGTCGGATGCGGATGATGCTACGATTTTGAAATACTTCCTGAAGGCTAAATTACCGGACCGGTTGATAGAGGACTTTTTCACTTTCTTCGATGTCGTGAAGTCTCCGATTGCCATTCGGTCTTCTTCCTTGTTGGAGGATTCTCACTATCAACCGTTTGCCGGAATTTACAACACTTACATGATTCCTTATCTGGACGACCGCTATGAAATGTTGCGGATGCTTTCCGATGCCATCAAAGGGGTGTATGCTTCGGTTTATTTCCGTGACAGCAAAGCGTATATGCAAGCTACGTCGAATGTAATCGATCAGGAGAAAATGGCTGTTATCTTACAGGAAGTAGTTGGCAATCAGTATGGTGACCGTTATTATCCTTCCATGTCCGGTGTGGCACGCTCGCTCAATTATTATCCGTTGGGGAATGAAAAGGCAGAAGAGGGAACGGTGAATCTGGCTTTGGGATTAGGAAAATATATTGTTGACGGTGGCATGACCCTTCGTTTTTCTCCTTATCATCCTAATCAGGTGTTACAGACCAGCGAAATGGAAATTGCTCTCAAGGAGACTCAAACCCGTTTCTATGCATTGGATTTGAAAAATGCCGGACATGATTTTTCTATCGACGATGGTTTTAATTTGCTGAAACTTCATGTCAAAGAGGCAGAAAGTGACGGTGCTCTGCGTTATATTGCTTCTACCTACGATCCGTACGATCAGATCATTCGTGATGGTTTATATCCGGGAGGACGTAAGGTGATTACTTTTGCTAATATCCTGCAACATGATGTTTTTCCGTTAGCTCGTATTCTGCAGTTAGTATTGAAATATGGTGAACAGGAGATGCGCCGTCCGGTTGAAATTGAATTTGCAGCAACGTTAAGTCGCGAACATGATAAATCCGGAACTTTCTATCTGTTGCAGATCCGTCCTATCGTAGACAGTAAAGAAATGCTGGATGAGGATTTGAACGAGATACCGGATGAAGATGTGATTCTCCGCTCATATAATTCATTGGGACATGGTATCATGAATGATATTTATGATGTGGTCTATGTAAAGACCGATAATTATAGTGCCTCCAACAATCAGACAATTGCCTGGGAGATAGAAAAGATTAACCAACAATTCTTGAATGAAGGAAAGAATTATGTGCTTGTCGGTCCGGGACGTTGGGGAAGCAGCGATACTTGGCTCGGCATCCCTGTGAAGTGGCCGCATATTTCGGCTGCCCGTGTGATTGTGGAAGCCGGATTGACTAATTATCGGGTAGATCCAAGTCAAGGGACACACTTTTTCCAAAATTTGACTTCATTTGGAGTTGGATATTTTACTATTAACGCCTTTATGAATGATGGTGTGTATAATCAGGACTTCCTCAATGCGCAACCTGCGGTGGAAGAAACGAAATATCTTCGTCATGTTCGCTTTGAGAAACCGATGGTGGTCAAGATGGATGGAAAGAAGAAGCTGGGAGTAGTGTTGATGCCTTTTTAAGTGGAACTCGCAATAATTTAATGTGAAACAAATTTTGGAAGTACTAGGAGGATCGTTTTTTTATGTGTTGGAATTGATAAGATTCTATTTTCTGACCGTTGGTCTTTTTAACTAAATTAAAATATGATTTAAATCTTCCGTAGCATACCGTATAGTGTGAATATTAACCTTAAAAAAGTCTATATAGACAGGAAATATGGTCTTATAATCTTAAAAATAGAACATAAAATACAAAGAATTGACCTTGTGTGAATTATTATAAAGTTGTTACTTTGCACTCGTTTTTGTGATCAAATAGATTATTAATTAATTATGAGAATTATGAAGAAGAGTTTATTGTACTTGTTTATGCTTGTTTGTTCTGTTAGCATATTCATGAGTTGTAGTGATGATGACGATGAAGTGAAATATCCGATAGATACAGAATTGGCTGGAGGCTATGTTGGTAATCTGTCTGTAAATGTGGATGGTAATCAAATGGGAACTACCGAAAATCAAAAAATCACAATTTCACAGTCTAATAAGGGAACTAACCAAATTGCATTATCATTGAAGAATTTTACTTTTTTGGTAAATGTTGGTGATATTGAAGTTGATCCTTGCACTGTGAAAGCTATAGATAGTGGTTATGCTTTTGAAGGTCAACAGAATCTAGATTTGGTACAGCCACTTGGTAATTGCCCTGTTAGTATTTCTGGTACTGTGAAAGGTAGCAATATTAATATTGAAATAGGTGTAAAGGTTGGTGCTCCTTTAAATCAAAATGTAAAGGCTACTTTTGTTGGTCGTAAATTGACAGGTAGTGAAAGTTCGGAGGCTAAAATAACAAGTTTTATTATTGACGATGAGGCAGTAGTAGAACAACCAGTTATAAATGAAGAAGCTGGTACGATTGTTTTTGCTGTTAATGAGGAAGTAGAATCTTTAAAGTTTACTCCTATTATTGAAATATCTGAAGGAGCAACTATTACTCCGGCTTCCGGCGTAGCACAGGACTTCTCGAATAATAAGAAAGTGACTTATACTGTGACGGCGGAAGATGGCACCGTGAAAGTTTATACAGCTTTTGTGGAAGGTACTCGTAAGGTATTGAAATATTCTTTTGAAGACTGGAAGGAAGGTAGTAAGAATGATGAACTGTTACCCAAAGATTTGTGGGCAGGAAGTGCTGCTGGAGCTGGTATTTTAGGTGGTACTTTGTTGAGAAAGGAAACTAGAGAGGATGGTACGTATGCGGCTAAACTGATAACTTTTGAATATCCAAATGAGCCAAATTCATTAGTTCCGAAGATTACTGCCGGTTCTATTTTTATTGGTAAATTTGATATGATGCCTGCTTTACAAGGTGATAGGTTGAGTTGTACTAAATTTGGTCTTGATGCAGAAACAGTTAGTTTAGGTGGAAAACCGCTTTGTTTTAAGGGTGTTTATAAATATGAATCAGGTTCTAATTATCTTGATGCTTCTAATTATGAAGATGTAAAACCGGTTGATATTAAAGATAAAGGACAGATTCAAGCCGTATTGTATAAAGTGCAAACAGGCGAGGATGGTAAAGAGATTGTATTGACAGGTCACGATGTGAACACTTCGGAATTAAGAGTTGCTGTTGCTAATATTATCGTTGAGGATATTAAAGAATATACTCCTTTTAACATTGAATTTGAATATTTACAAGAGTATGATCGAAATGCAAAATATAAATTTGCTATAGTTTGCTCTTCAAGTAAAGATGGTGATTTATTTAAAGGTGCTGGTGGTAGTACTTTGATTGTGGATGAATTTGAAGTAATATGTGAATAAGATTGTTATAATATAAGTTGGCATACATTTAATGTGTGTTTATTGTATAAACGAGGGTGTCTATGAGGATATCCTCGTTTTTCTGTAAAATCCTGTATATATATCAAATAAATATTAAATAAATTTCCCTTACTGTTTTTGGACAGTGGGGAATTTTTTTGTAGTGAGGGAGAATAATTATTTGTTTATGGCAATCATACCCAAAATGTCATTCAATATACGATACAGAAAAGAATTTGTTCACTATAGAATAACTCCGGATATAAAGTTTCAATGAATTTGAACTCAGCAAATACTACATAGTGAAAAATATTTACCATACTATCATTTATTTTTATATTAAGCTAATTTTCAATAAGATAAGTGTGATAGATGATTTCTCAAACAGGTATCTATCATACCCCTACTGCATCCGCTTTAGTGTAGTATCATGGAAAAACACCCATATGAAGCCACAAGAATATTCACTTTATAGGATGATAACTTGTATTTGGCAGCTAAATAATACATTGGAAACGGTAATCTTTTTATAGCCTACATATGTAGGCTGTACAGCCCTGGCTATCAAAGTGGGATTATTAAGCCATACAAGCCGGATTTATATAGATTCATTGCAACAAAAACAAGCCATCTTACGCCTGTTTGAACCTTATTGGACTATTTTATTGATGAGAGATACCCGCTTTTTGGTGGTATAGAAACGCAGAGACGCTTACGATACTACCCTGTATTTATTGATTTAGCCCATACATAAATAAAAAACTACGAGAAGAATTCCCGTAGTTTTCTATTGACACAATATTCTGGATCGTTTAGTATAAAACAATATGCTAAAATGCATATCCAAATCCCACGTTCAAATAAATAGGATACATGGCAAATGAGATTGTATCAAAATCTTTTTTGAAAATATCATTCATCCCCCACGTTAAGTCAGCGTATACATTTAGATGTTTAAATGCTCTCCATTCGCCGCCTAGTTGTAGTCCCCATTGAAATTTTCGGAGATTTTCGGAAAAATCATAGGTAGCTATGCTTTCCCCAGAGAAAACAACTCGTGAACCTGTTTGGTCCGGGGTACGTAAATGACCGTTGTATACATGTCCGGAGAATCCTCCTTCGATGAGGTATGATATGTATGGACCTGCAGACAATTTCCAACGCTTGCTTATCTTATAGTTAGCAACCACCGGAATTGTCAGATATGAGTTTTTAACTTTGGTCTTTACTCCTCCTGTCCATAATCCTTGTAATTCTCCACCATTGGTGTTGATAATTTTCATACCGTAATTTTTTACGGTAGCTTCGGTGGTCATATTCTTATTTTCAAGTCGCACTCCTACAGTCATCCCCCATTTGGGATCGAACCACTTCGTCGCATTACCTTCAATTGAAATTGCGATTCCTGGTGCATAACTATCAATTTTACGGATTTCTTTTGGTAGAGGTAATGGTGAAGTTCCACCAATATTGAAACCGGCTTTTATTCCATATTCCCATCCATGTAAATAAGACCAGATGATACCTTGGTTTCTTTCTTCCTGTGCTTGAGCTGTGAATATGCTTACAAATAGCAGCACAACTATGATATTGATTGATTGATATTTTTTCATTGTGTTAGTTTTATTTATTCTTTACAAATAAGTTCTAGCTCATCAACGTATAGAGTGCTACCGACAGCTCCTCTAAAATAGGCGCCATCTACGCTGGATGATAGTACAATACCTAATTTATATTTACCGTTTTGTAGTTTCGTATCGTCAATTTCTCGTCCTTTTACTGATTCGAAATGTATAGTAAACTCATTCCATTCATCTGATTCAACAATATCTTTAGGTTCTATTCGTGCTAATAATACCAATTTATCAGAGTTAAATACGTTATCACCATTAAGCATGATAGAATTATTTTCTGCCTCATACATAACAGCATAAATATCACATTTGTCCCTTTTTCCGGTTTGTGGCTGTCCTTCTACAGAATAAACTTCCCCAGCTTTAAATTTATAATATCCTTTAAGTGCTATGGGATGTTTATAAAATTGAAAACCAAAGTTCGTTGCTTTTCTAGGATTTGTCAGTGCATTTTCTACTTCAAATGTCCCGATAAATAAATTTCCAGCAGCAATATACATTTTTACCATTGCACCAAAATCTCCAGTATTACGAGTTTCTAGCTTTACAGCCTTACCTTTAAAACCATTTGCAACTTGTACTGTTGGGTAATCTATTCTAGAATTAGCCATACCCGTTAATTTAAAACCGGGATTACCGCTTGACCATTGTAATACTTTAGATATTTCTTGTGAGGTTGCAGGTGTAAATTCGTAAAATGTATCGTATTCACTGGAGGTTGTCAGTAATTCTTCAAATTTGAAAAGGGTAGGTAATTCCGCTAAAATCACATTAACGGTATAAACAGGCTGCCATTGACCGTCTTCTGATGTAACAGTGAATTTACGGGAGTGCGATTCTTCGCTGAAATCATAGGTAGATTCAGTATCTCCAGTTATTGGAGTATTTACTTTAATTGTAGCTCCTTGTGGAAGTGTAAATTCTAATTTTTGTTTGGAAAGGTCGGCTCCTTTATTTACATATACATTGATTACTTTAGAATCTGCATCGATATTTGCCAATTGCACATCATCGCCTGAACAAACATCAATGGCTGCTTCTGAATTTAATGCTTCATCCTGTATGCAGGAAGATATTGCACATGTAAAGATGAAATAGGCTATTAAAGTCTTAATTTTCATTTGATTTTCCTTTTTAGTTTACTAATTCAGTCTCTTTTATAAAACTTGGTTGCAAAGTTAAGTTTCTTTTTTGAAATGCAGTACTTCATCACTTAAGTAATTCAATAAAATTAGCGCCTTTTTAAAATTAATGTTATAAATGAATTATTCCTTTTTAAATCCCCGCACTGTTTTTATAATAAATCTAACTTCCTTGTTATAATCAACTTGTACTGTTGCTTCATTTCTTTGGGCAAGAAAGAAATATCTATGAACTCTAACCATTTTTCGGCAACTTTGGTAAATTTAGAAAATAGGTTGTCTATGATCTTTTTCTCTAAACTGCAACTATTCATGGCAACTTCAAAATCAGAACGCTTGATTTTGCGTCTTTTTCCATAAAGTGTCAAAGCCAATTTTTCAGTGTCCTCCGGCATGAGGAGTGCCGTAGAGATCATGTCATATCCCGGGGTCAGTGAATAATAGCCTTTACGCTGACTATAAAGTGAAAAGTTTTTCAGATGCATATCCGCATTTCCGGTCAGCCATGAGAAAACGACTTGTTCCCAGAAATTTATTACGTCAAGTTTTGGCACAGAGGAATATTGCATAATTATCTTTGCTATCTTTTCATAAGAACCCTTATATTTATACTCTGTGAGGCGTTCCGAGAGCTGGCACATATCCTCCATTGGCAACTTTTCACCCTTTGCGGTTCTATCTATGCGTTTAGTGATATAGGCCAATTCGCCATCGGCAAAACGAATCAATGAATGAGGGACAACGTTCACTTTAGCCAATTCGGCAAGATGCATCGTTAAATCCTCAACTTCAGGCATGTATTTAAATTGTTCCGTTTGCGGTTTGAGAATATAACGTCCCCATAAACCAACGATAGTAAAGCGTTGCGGTTGGTTGGGGGACGATGATATATCGAGAGACAATTTTGCTTGCACTCCTGTAAGTGTGGTTTGTGAGCGTATGACTTGTTCGGCAAGTTGCTTAATATCCGCTTTTGTATAAGGTAGGAGAGGAACTGTTTTGCTCCCAAATATTTTCTTTCCGCATTGAGGGTGAAAATCAGTTTCTCCCTCGCCAAGTTCCTGATAACAATATAGGCATCTGCTCATCATTATTCTTTATTTAAGATGGGAATCACACTAACTGCACCGATACAATCTTTGCAACAGGCAAGCAGTAGTGACATACGGTCACGTCGATTTATCTTCCAACTTTTTTCAGCAATATCTAAAAGCCAGCCTTCAGGAATAAGACCGTCAAAGAATGGGAATAATATTAGACTTGTATATGGCTTTTCCGAGATTGGCAGTGTGAGGCTGATAGATTCCGCATCGCTGGATTTAATGTAGGCTGTATCATATTGAAAGGTATAGCCATTTTCATCTTCTGTAAGCAATCCTGCCAACTGGTCTTGGTTGTATATGAGTGCTTGTCTCATAGCTTGTTGAATTTACTTATTGGTACAACACCCACTTCCGTTCCAAAGAGACTAAGCACTTGATTTACTTTATCAAGACGCAAAGTCTGTTTCCTCTGTTCGAGTTCGCGTACAAAACGTAATCCGACTCCTGATTTTTCGGACAGCTCTACTTGGGTCAAGTTATGTTCTTTACGCATTTGCTTGACGTATTCTGATAATGATTTATCGTTCATATTATACCCTTTTGGGTACAAAGATAATGTAAATTTTCTATTTTACACCCTTTAGGGTATAAATTTAGTTGTAGATTTATGAATTATACCTTATGGGGTATAAGAAAACAGGTACTCTTTCTTTGGGAAGAAGGAGTACCTGTAGAGGAAAGTGATAGCAGATTATTCTTTCAAAGCCTCTTGTAAGTCAATACCCAGCGCTTTGGCAACTCCTGTTCCATATGCAGGATCGGCTTTGTAGCAGTTGCGCACATGACGTTGTTTGATAAACAATTCGGAGTCTCCCATGGCGCGAGCTGTATTTTCGAACAATAATTGTTGTTCTTCAGCTGGCATCAGTCGGAATAAGTCACCCGGTTGGCTATAATAGTCGTCATCATATTCCCGTTCATTGTAGTTGTAAACTTCACCGGTAACTTTAAGAGGCGGTTCTTTCATAGTAGGAGAATCCTGCCATTCGCCGTAACTGTTCGGTTCATACCCTTTAGTAGCACCGTAGTTACCGTCTACGCGCATAGCACCGTCACGATGATAGGCGTGGAAAGGACAACGAGGTTTGTTGACCGGAATTTGTTCTGCATTCACCCCTAGACGATAACGTTGTGCGTCGCCATAAGAGAATAAACGACCTTGTAACATTTTGTCGGGAGACAGACCGATACCGTCTACAATATTCATCGGGTTGAAAGCAGCTTGTTCCACTTCAGCAAAATAATTTTCCGGGTTGCGGTTCAGTTCAAGGACACCAACATCTTGTAGAGGGAAATCTTTGTGCGGCCATACTTTAGTCAGGTCAAACGGGTTGATACGATAGTTGTCCGCTTCTTCCTCCGTCATTAACTGAATCTGGAATAACCATTTCGGATAATCGCCCTTTTCGATGCTCTCGAAGAGATCACGTTGATGAGATTCGCGATCTTTAGCAACTATTGCTTCTGCTTCCTGGTCTGTCAGATTCTTGATACCCTGCAAGGTACGCAGATGGAATTTAACCCAAATACGTTGATTTTCTGCATTGATAAAACTATAAGTATGACTGCCGAATCCGTGCATGTGGCGATATGAATAAGGAATACCACGCGGACTCATAGTGATAGTAACCTGATGTAATGCTTCTGGTAAAAGCGTCCAGAAGTCCCAGTTACTGTTCGGGCTACGCATATTTGTTTTCGGATCTCGTTTGATGGCATGATTCAGATCCGGAAATTTAAGCGGATCACGTAAGAAGAATACAGGAGTGTTGTTACCCACCAAATCCCAGTTACCTTCTTCCGTATAGAATTTCATAGCAAAACCACGGATGTCACGTTCTGCATCAGCAGCTCCACGTTCTCCGGCTACGGTGGAGAAACGGACAAAACATTCTGTTTGTTTTCCGACTTTACTGAAAATAGCAGCACGGGTGTACTTTGTAATGTCATGGGTGACAGTAAACGTACCGTAAGCTCCCGAACCTTTAGCGTGCATACGTCTTTCAGGAATTACTTCACGATCAAAATGGGCAAGCTTCTCTATAAGCCAGGGATCTTGTAACATTACAGGTCCGCGTTGACCTGCGGTTTGCGAGTTTTGATTGTCAGCGATAGGACGACCGTTCGCTGCAGTAAGTTTTTTCTTTTCCATAAATAGATTTTTTAGTCGGATACAAGTATAAGCAGACTGTTTCCTTTTATTCTTTCATCCGGGGTTTATAATATATAACAAAGATAGGCTTCTTTTGCTCGCTTGTCAAACAGATAATTTCTATCTAAAGATAGAGAATAACTATGAATTGTGTGTATTGTCTGCTATTTATTTTTCTACAAAGATTATTGTGCTGACACCTGGGTGTCGTACATCTTTTTATTGCATAAAAAAACTCCCGCACTTCCTTCACGGAAGACGGGAGCTTTTAAATAAACTATAGCTTATATATCTTTTGCTGATTATACGATACCTTGTGCCATCATTGCTTTAGCAACCTTCATGAATCCGGCTACGTTAGCACCCTTCACATAGTTTACGTATCCGTCAGCTTCTGTACCGTACTGAACGCAAGCTTCGTGGATATTCTTCATGATACTCTTCAGCTTTTCGTCTACTTCTTCAGCGCTCCAGCTTAATTTGATAGAGTTTTGAGTCATTTCAAGACCTGATACTGATACACCACCGGCGTTAGCAGCTTTACCCGGAGCATAAAGGATTTTTGCATCCTGGAATACTTTGATAGCTTCCGGAGTAGAAGGCATGTTAGCACCTTCAGATACAGCGATACAACCGTTTGCTACCAACTGACGAGCGTGGTCACCGTTCAATTCATTTTGAGTAGCAGAAGGAAGAGCGATATCACATTTTTCACCCCAAGGTTTAGCTCCTTCTACATATTTGCAACCATATTTTTCTGCGTATTCACGGATACGGCCACGGTACAGATTCTTCAGTTCCATGATATAATCCAGTTTTTCGCGGTCGATACCGTCCGGATCGTAGATATAACCGTCAGAGTCAGAGCAAGTAACTACTTTACCACCCAGTTCGATTACTTTTTCGATTGTATATTGAGCAACGTTACCAGAACCAGAAACCAGACAAACTTTACCTTTCAAGTCAGTTCCTTTTCTCTTCAACATTTCCATCAGGAAGTAGATGTTACCGTAACCTGTAGCTTCCGGACGAATCAGTGAACCACCGAATTCGCGGCCTTTACCTGTAAATGTTCCGGTAAATTCATGAGCCAGTTTTTTATACATACCGAACATGAAACCTACTTCACGGCCACCAACACCGATGTCACCAGCAGGAACGTCAGTTTCAGGACCGATGTGACGCCACAGTTCCAGCATGAATGCCTGTACGAAACGCATTACTTCGGCATTTGACTTTCCACGAGGAGAGAAGTCGGAACCACCTTTACCACCACCCATTGGCAGAGTAGTCAGTGAGTTTTTGAATGTTTGTTCAAAGGCAAGGAACTTCAAGATAGAAAGGTTCACAGATGCGTGGAAACGGATACCGCCTTTGTAAGGGCCGATTGCGTTGTTATGCTGAACACGGTAACCCATATTGGTCTGAATATTACCTTTATCGTCCATCCAAGTCACACGGAACTGATATACTCTATCAGGAATACACAAACGTTCGATCAAGTTTACTTTATCAAACTCCGGATGTTTGTTGTATTCTTCTTCAATAGTAGAAAGTACTTCTTCTACTGCTTGATGATACTCCGGTTCATTGGGAAATCTTCTTTTCAGATCGTCTAATACCTTTGCTGCATTCATAATCTTTTTTTTCTTTAATTGGTTGATATAAATAAAGTGCTAATTTGACAATTTGCTAATATACCGTTTGACTATGTGCTTTTGTGCTATATAGCAGATTTGCACATCTGCGTATGGGTACATCGGATATTTATTTTCGGTTGCAAAAGTAAAGATAAAAATTGAACTAGCAAACATTTTATAAAGAAAAATGCGATAAAACATCAAATTTGATATTTTATCGCATTAAAAATAGGAAAAAAGATATTTATTTGTTCTTTTTGATCGACTTATAGACAGGAATAAACACTAATGCTGCCGAAATGCCAAGCATTACCGCCGTCATCCCGTCAATTCGTTCGGCTTTTGTCAGAACTAGATAGCAAAGCGCCAACCAAAGCAGGCTGATGCAAACTATTTGTGATTTGGATAACGGACGTTTCATTTACCTCCTCTTTTCTTTTTGTCAACGATGGCGTCGATCACGGCTACAGCTGTGATATTGACAATGTCGCGGACAGAGCTTTCGAAATCGGTGAAATGAATAGGTTTGTTCAATCCCATCTGGATAGGGCCGATGAATTCCGTATCCGGGTCCATTGCCTGCAACAGTTTGTAACCGGCGTTTGCTGAACTCAAGTTCGGGAAAATCAATGTATTTACATCTTTTCCTTTCAGGCGGGTAAACGGATATTTGGTATCACGCAATTCGCGGTTCATGGCAAAGTTTACCTGCATTTCACCGTCAATAGCCAGTTCCGGATATTCTTCCTGCATGTGGGCAACAGCTTCGTGCACTTTCACAGGGCTACCTGCAGTATCAGCACCGAAGTTGGAGTATGACAACATTGAGATAACCGGCGTGTGATTGAAGAAGCGAACTGTTTTATCAGACAATTTAGCGATGTCAATCAATGTTTCCGTATCCGGGTGGCGGTTAATCAGTGTGTCTGCCAGGAAGTAAGTACCTTTCTTGGAGTTCAGGATATGCATTGTTCCGAAGTGTTTGAAGCCCGGTTGGATACCGATTACTTCTTTGGCCACTTTGATCGTATTGCTATATCTTGTATAAAGTCCGGTGATGAAAGCATCCGCATCTCCTGTTTCCACCATCATCATACCGAAGTAGTTGCGTTCGAACATTTTATCGTTGGCTTCTTCATAAGTAAAGCCTTCGCGTGCACGTTTTTCTGCAAGAATGCGTGAGTAACGTTCGCGGCGTTCCGATTCGTCCGGGTGACGGAGATTGACGATTTCAATACCTTCCAGGCTAAGATCCATTTCTTCTGCCAGTTTTCCGATAGCCTCGTCATTTCCTAATAAGATAGGATGACAGATACCTTCGGCTTTCGCTTCAACGGCAGCTTTCAGCATATTCGGATGGATACCTTCGGCAAATACGACACGTTGCGGTGAACGGCGGGCTGTATCATACAGTTGGCGGGTCAGTTTGGACTCATAACCCATCAATTCGCGCAGGTGAACACAGTAAGCATCCCAGTCTTTGATTTCAGTGCGAGCCACTCCGCTTTCCATAGCAGCTTTTGCCACTGCGCAGGAAACTTCGGTGATGAGGCGTGGATCTACCGGTTTCGGGATAAAGTATTCCGCGCCGAAAGAGAGGTTGTTCACGTGGTATGCCGCATTAACTACATCGGGTACCGGCTGTTTTGCCAGATTAGCGATAGCGTGTACGGCTGCAATCTTCATCTCTTCGTTGATAGCTTTAGCGTGAGTATCCAAAGCACCGCGGAAGATATACGGGAAACCGATTACATTATTAATCTGGTTCGGATAGTCAGAACGTCCGGTAGCCATCAGTACGTCAGGACGTGCTGCCATGGCATCTTCGTAAGAGATTTCTGGTGTCGGGTTAGCCAATGCGAACACAATCGGCATCGGAGCCATGCTGCGCACCATATCCTGGCTTAACACATTTCCTTTCGACAGGCCGAGGAATACATCTGCACCTTTGATTGCTTCTTCCAGCGTGTGAATATCCGTGCGGTCGGTTGCAAAAAATCTTTTCTGTTCGTTCAGATCCGTGCGCGCCTTGCTGATAACGCCTTTACTATCCAGCATGACGATGTTTTCGAGACGTGCACCCAGTGACACATACAATTTAGTACAAGATACGGCAGATGCACCTGCACCGTTCACAACGATTTTTACATCTTCGATTTTCTTTCCGGCCACTTGCAGGGCATTCACCAAACCGGCACTGGAGATAATAGCAGTACCGTGCTGATCGTCGTGCATGACAGGTATATCCAGTTCTTCTTTCAGGCGACGTTCGATTTCAAAACATTCGGGAGCTTTGATGTCTTCCAGGTTGATACCTCCGAAAGTAGGAGCAATAGCCTTTACTGCAGCAATAAATTTCTCTGGATCTTTTTCATCCACTTCGATGTCGAAAACGTCGATGCCCGCGTAAATTTTGAAAAGCAGACCTTTACCTTCCATTACAGGTTTACCGCTCAATGCACCTATATCACCCAGTCCGAGTACGGCTGTACCGTTGGAAATAACGGCTACCAGATTACCTTTAGCCGTATATTTATACGCATCTTGCGGATTCTTCTCAATTTCGAGACAAGGTTCTGCTACACCGGGAGAATATGCGAGTGATAAGTCGGTTTGTGTACTGTAAGGTTTGGTAGGCACTACCTCAATCTTACCGGGTTTGCCCTGTGAATGATAGAGCAAAGCGGCTTCTTTCGTTATTTTAGCCATGGTATTTATGAAATTTGTTAATAAGTTATCATTTGACCGCAAATGTAGGAATAAAAGTTCGAAATTGTAGCTGTTGATTAATAATTTCTATTAATTTTATAGCAAAATGGCTGAATTTATGATATGATATGTCAAGGATGTGTTTTTGTATTCTATTCCCTTTTAAATGCTATGATATTGATTTATTGAAATTTTAACAAGTGCTTTGGTTGTCGGCTTTAGTTATTTCGCTATTTTTGAATCGATATATGATTTAACCTTATTTTATAATGATTACCACCCAGCAACTTCAATTATTGAAAGAAGGAAATAAAAATGCTTTTGAGGCATTGTATCGTGGATACAATGCTCGCATTTATAATTTTGTCCTTTCTATGGTGAGCAATGCCGGGGTGGCGAAAGATATCACACAAGATATTTTTCTCCATATCTGGGAGAAGCGGCTTAATATCGATCTGGAAGGGAATTTTGACGGCTATCTTTTTAAAATATCCCAAAACATGGTATATCATTATGTAAGACGCGAACTCCTGCTTCAAAATTATGTAGACAGGCTTGCGAATGAGTCATCTGACGAATCCGTAGAGATAGATGAAGAACTGGATTATTTGTTTTTGGAAGAATATATCCTGAAACTTTTAGAAGAACTGCCTCCAGCGCGCCGGGAAGTTTTTATGCTTTATTGGAAATCAGGGTTGAACTATCGTGAGATAGCCGACCAGTTGAATATCTCGGAAAAGACTGTTGCCACACAGGTACACCGTTCTTTGGATTTCTTGCGTGACAAACTGGGAATAATTGCCTTTTCAGTCTCTCTCTTCTTACATGATATCTAATATAGAAGTTTTAATAAAAGTTAATATCTGAACTATTTCGATTTCTCTGTAGTCCTTTTCTGTCTCTCAAGACTAGTATAAATAGAACAGGAAAATTATGGAGCAACACGATTACATAGTACTATTGGAAAAATTCTTCAAAAAGGAGGCCTCTTCTGAAGAAAGAAGGATACTTATTGAATGGATTCGTAAACCCGGAATTCGTAATGAGTTTAATCTGCTTTGCGAGCAAATGTGGAAAGAAGCAGCCGTCGAAATCGATAAGACAGTGGAAGAAGAAATGTGGAACCATCTGCAGAGGAATCTGGATGAGCCCAAGATACTATCTCCGAAGAAACGGCGCTGGCAACCTATTATATATAAGGTGGCAGCCACTATCTTATTACCGGTTTGTTTGGGACTGGCCACTTACTTTGGGGTAGAACACATGAATAAGGTGTCACAGGACCCTTTCATGGTGGCTGTCGATTATGGACAGAAAGCGAATCTGACTTTGCCCGATGGAACGAAAGTCTGGTTAAATTCGGCTACTCATCTTTCTTATGATGCGGAGTACAACAAATCCGACCGGAAAATCTATTTGGACGGAGAAGCCTATTTCGAAGTGGCGAAAAACAAAGATAAACGTTTTATCGTCTGCTGCAATGATCTGGAGATAGAAGCGTTGGGAACCACCTTTGATGTGAAAGGCTATTGTGATGATCATTCCGTCACAACACTGCTGGCAGAAGGAAGCGTCAAGGTTTCTAATAAAACGGACGTAACCTTGTTGAAACCCGGGGAAAAGGTAGAATACCATAAGAGCAAGCAGACATTTACTAAATCTGTAATCTCGGATATGCGTGAAATCGACTTTTGGCGGAACAATATGTTGATTTTTAATTCATCCTCTTTAGCGGAGATCGCGACTACGCTGGAGCGGATGTACGGAGTGAAAGTCGTGTTTGACTCCGAGAAACTGAAGAACGTGCTATTTTCCGGAACCATCCGGAACAGTAGCTTGCATAATGTATTTTACATTATAAGCCTTACTTATCCTTTAACCTATGAGTTAGAAGGAGATACGGTGAGAATAGGAAGTAGTATTAACTAAAAAGGACGATTTATGGAAGACACCTCATAATAAAATAAAGAGGGTAGAATTATGTAGCAGCATAATTCCACCCCGAAATCAAATACGGTTTATACATGATAGTAAAAAAGAAATTTTCCTTATGCGGATAAGGGAAAGGGAATCCTTTTTGCTTCACGATTTTACAAAGATAATAAAAAGTCTAATTTTCAGACTTATATTTTAAAGAATTTAAAGCTAATTACTAATGAGAAAACAATTACATATCATATTCAGGCTTGTTATGTTCAGTTGTATCTTGTTGTTTGTGTCTCAAGAGGCAAGTGCGCAGATCACTTTCTCTGTGAAGAATCAGACGATACGCCAGACGATACGAGTGATTGAAAAGAAGGCTGATTACAGCTTTTTTTATACGGATAAGCTTCCCGGATTAGATCAAAAAATTTCATTGACAGTGAGTAATGAAAGTATTGATGCGGTTTTAGAAAAAGTTTTCAAAGGATCATCTATTAGTTATAAAATAGAATCGGGTAAGCAAGTGGTGCTTACTCTGAAAAGTGAACAGAACGCCCCCCAGAAAGGCGATAAGAAAACAATCACCGGTGTTGTGGCCGACCGGAGGGGAGAACCCTTGATTGGTGTCACAGTGAGAGTGGAGGGAGAGAATATTGGAACCGCTACCGATATAGACGGTCGTTTCTCTTTGGAAGCTCCTGTGGGGGCAAAAATCAGTTTCTCCTATATCGGTTATGTTTCCCAATCTCATACGGTCAATAAGCAGAACATATACAATGTGTCATTGAGCGAAGATTCGCAGGTACTGGAAGAGGTAGTCGTAGTGGGATACGGTTTTATGAAACGGAAAGATATTACGACTGCGGTATCTGTCGTTTCCACGGCAGATATTGAAGAACGTCCGATTATGACAGCTGCACAGGCTATTCAGGGAAAGGCAGCCGGTATTCAGGTTGTGCAGCCGTCGGGTATGCCGGGTTCCGGAGTGACAATCCGGGTGAGAGGAGCCACTTCGGTACAGGCATCCAATGAACCGTTGTATGTGGTGGACGGTTTGCCGTCGGATGACATTTCGAATATCAGTCCGAATGATATTGAAAGCATGCAAATTCTGAAAGATGCCTCATCGGCAGCTATTTACGGAGCACGTGCGGCAAACGGAGTAGTGTTGATTACGACTAAAAGAGGAAAGATCGGTGCACCACAAGTGAAAATGAGTGCTTATGTAGGTTTCTCTAAATTAGGGAAAAAAATAGATGCATTGAATACGGAGCAATATAAAGACTTGATGAAAGATTTGAAAGCTGTTTCGGATGTTGCCCCTAATATCCCCGAAAGTGAAACGCGCTATGTGGACTGGACCGATTTATTCTTCGGTACGGGTGTCAATCAGAACTATCAGTTGTCTGTGGCAAATGGGACCGAGAAACTGCAATATTTTGTTTCCGGAGGTTATTCCGACGAACAGGGTATCGTGGAGAAAGCACATTTCAATCGGTATAATTTCCGTGCAAACCTGGATAGTGAGCAGACCAAATGGCTAAAGATGGCACTCAATTTTGCATATTCGCATACAGGCGGACAATGGGTGAACGAAAGCCGCAGTTCTTTGCGTGCCGGTTCCATCTTATCCGTTGTGAATACTCCTCCGTTTATGCAGAAGTGGAACCCGTATGATCCGAACGAATATGATGAACAGGCTTACGGTGCGCGCATCTTGAATCCGCTGGCTGCCAATGCTGCAGACAGTAACACGAATACAGACCATATAAATGGCTCACTCGGCTTCACGGTTGACATATTCAAAGGACTGAAGTTTAAAACCACTTTTGGCATTGAACTGACCAATGAACATTGGGACTACTATCTGGACCCGATTTCCACTTCGGACGGACGGGGTACAAAAGGGCGTGTGGAAGAGAGTTTCTCACGAAACTTCGAATGGCTTTTTGAAAATTTGCTGACCTATGATTGTTCATTCAACAAACATAACCTTTCTATTTTGGGAGGGGCTACCCAGCAGCGTGCACAATATAACGGTTCGTGGATGGCAGGTTTCGACCTGGCAGAGTCTTATCCCGATATTCATTCCATCAGTGCCGCCAATCAACTGGATAAGGATGCTTGCGGTTCTTCTGCTTCCGCATGGACGCTGGCCTCTTTTCTGGGTCGTGTAGCCTACAATTACGACAGCCGTTATTTGCTGACAGTTAACTTCCGTGCAGACGGTTCTTCTCGTTTTGCCCTGGGACATCGTTGGGGTACTTTCCCTTCTGTTTCTGCAGGTTGGAGAATTTCAGGCGAAAAGTTCATGCAACCTTTACAAGACATTGTTACCGACCTGAAATTACGTGCCGGATGGGGTATGAATGGTAACCAAGGCGGTTTTGGAAACTACGCTTACATGGCTTCCATGAGCGTCAGTAAACTGCCCGTTTCGGAGGGAAACTTATATCCGGGACTTGCCATTAAACCCGGCTCGGCAGCCAATAAAGAACTGACCTGGGAAAAAACAAGCCAATGGAATCTGGGACTCGACCTGACCATGTTTGATTCCCGCTTATCCTTCTCGGTTGATGCTTACTACAAAAAGACCACCGATTTACTATTGACAGTCAGCCTGCCGGAGAATGTGGTGCCGAGCAGTGTGACAAGAAACGACGGTGAGATGGTGAATAAAGGTATGGAGTTCACTCTCTCTTCCCAGAATTTTAAAGGTAACTTTCAGTGGAATACCGATTTCAATATATCTTTCAACCGGAATAAGCTGACGAAGCTCGGTTTGAATAAAGTTTATTATTATGCTGAAATGTACGAATCCAAGGAGAAAGCCGTCATCCTGAAAGAAGGTCTTCCGTTAGGCACATTCTTTGGTTACATATCAGAAGGCGTTGATCCGGAAACCGGAGATATTATCTATCGTGACTTGAATGGTAACGGTTTTATCGATCCGGAAGATCGCACTACTTTGGGAAATGCCCAGCCCAAGTTCATTTACGGTATGACGAATACATTTTCGTATGCCGGTTTCGACCTGTCTGTATTCTTGCAGGGAAGTCAGGGCAATAAGATTTTTAATGCATCGCGTATTGATATGGAAGGCATGACAGACTTTAGAAACCAGTCGGTTCGTGTGTTGGATCGTTGGAAACGACCGGGTATGATTACCAATGTCCCCCGCGTTGGTAATACAGAGAATAATCATAACTCCTCCCGTTTTGTAGAAGATGGATCTTACCTGCGCCTGAAAACAGTCACTTTATCCTATAATTTTCCTAAGAAATGGTTGAATAAGATACATCTGTCCAGATTGCAGGCTTACGTCACCGGACAGAATCTCTTCACACTGACTAAATACAAAGGATACGATCCTGAAGTAAATGCTTTTGGCGGAGACTCCGTTGCTCAAGGGGTGGACTATGGTACTTATCCTCAATCGAGGGCGGTAATTTTTGGTTTGAATGTTGAATTTTAATAGCTGCGAAAATGAAAAATATAATAAAGTTAGCGTATGTCGTACTCTGTACATTAGTCGTTTCATGCAGTAGTTTCCTAGATGAGAAACCGCAATCGGATTTTATGCAGGAAGGTACCGGAACGGAAGATCAGGAGTCTAAATATGGAAGTCTGGCAGATGCACAGGCCGAGTTGCAGGGTGCGTATGAGAGTTTTAAAGCAGATATATTCCAGTCGGAAAATTATACTATTGGAGATGTGCAGTCCGATAATTGTTATATCGGCGGAGATGGTGTGGCCGAACAGGAGTTTGATTTGTTGAAACTGACCTCTACCAATTATAAAGTAGAACTGGTCTGGTCACAGTATTATTCGATGGCGGGCACTGCAACCAGTGTGATTGAAAATACGAAGATGATGGATCCTACTTCTACCGTAGCAGAAGAACGTAATCGTGTTATTGCAGAAGCCAAGTTCTTGCGGGCATGGGCGTATTTTGATATTGTCCGTTTATGGGGTGATGCCCCGATGGTGCTGGATTTGATTCCGACCATTACAGCCGAAAACCTCGATAAATGGTATCCGGTGATGTATCCGGAACGTTCTGCCACAGATAAAATATATGACCAGATCCTGGACGACCTGAATGAAGAAAATACCATTCGTTACCTGGTAAGCAAGAATAAAGGAATTTTCCAGGCAACTAAGGGAGCAGCCTATGCCTTACGTGCCAAAGTGTTAGCAACGAGAGGGGAGAAATCAACACGCGACTATACCAAAGTGGTTGAGGCTTGTGACAAAGTAATAGCAGAAGGCTATACGCTGGTCAGCAATTTTGACGAGTTGTGGCAACCCGACAAGAAATTTTCTTCAGAAAGCATCTTCGAAGTCTATTACACCTCCGATGCACCCAACTGGGCTTACTGGGTATTGCTGAAAGAAGATGACGGATCAGTAACCTGGCGACGTTATTGTACACCTACTCATGATCTGGTTGCTAAATTTGACAAAGAGAAAGATACCCGTTATGCATCCAGTATTCTTTGGAAATCAGTGCCTTATGATACCTATTGGCCGGCAGACAGTTACCCGTTGTCTTATAAGATTCGCGAGAAGACTTCCAATATCATTTTGATGCGGTTGGCAGATATACTGCTGTTGAAAGCCGAAGCACTGGTAGAGTTGGACCGCACCCCGGAAGCCATCCGGATTGTAAATAGTATTAGAGAACGTGCCGGTTTTGCTCCTTCTTCTTTAGATGAAAATATGGGGCAGGCCAGAGGACGCCTGGCGGTAGAGAACGAACGCCAATTAGAGTTGTATATGGAAGGTCAGCGCTGGTTCGACCTGGTACGCAATAATCGTTTGCTGGAAGTGATGCAGAAGCATAAAGACAAAGACGGCAGATTGCTGTTTGCAGGTTTGCAGGCTTTTCGGCAGTTGTGGCCGATTCCTCAAGGAGAGAAAGATAAGAACACCAATCTGACTCAAAATGAAGGCTATTAATGAAAAGAGGAACGTAAAACTTTAAAAGAAAAAATGATGAAACACAATAATCTGTTTTTATGGCTGCTGGGGCTGACTGTTTGTTGGCTGGCTTCATGCAGCGAAGAAGATGGCCGGGTGACGTATCCATATTCGTGTCCCGAAATATCGGAACTGCAATTCTCAACTACCGATCAGACACCTGCTGCCGATTCTCTTTATTTTTCTGTGAAGATTCACGATCCGCAGACTCCTTTGTCTACGCTGGAAGTGAAATTGATGACAGGTGAAACTTTGGTCAGTTCGCAGTCGATCCGTACGAAAGGCACTGATGTTTCGATTGTTGAAAAAGGGATTTATATCCCGTTTGAAGCCGGACTTGAAGAGAATCAGGAAGCGAAGGTGATTCTGACAGCCATTAATGTGGAAGGTAGTGAAGTCACTCAAACATTTGATTTCCATATCACCCGTCCGCAGATTCCCGAAGTGCTTTATCTTCACTATAACGGTGAGGTGGTAGAAATGACCCGGAGTGAGGACAATCCTTACCTGTACCTTACGGAAGTTTCCGATTCGGAAGAGGGTTATCCGATGGAGCTATCCGGAAAGATCTCAACCACAGCATCATTGGATGATGCAAAACTGATTTGGGGAGCTGCCGAAGCAAGCAATACGGCAGTCCTTATTGAAGCGTCGGGCCCTAGCTTTGCTTTTGATTACCGGGATTGGTTTGTCGAACAAATCACTTTCAATGTGATGACTTTTGAACTGGGAGTAGTCGGCTACCAAAAGAACCTGAAAATTAAAGAAACCGAGTTGATAGCCAGTGAGGGATTTTTCCGTGCACAGATTAGCTTTACGCAGGGGGAAGAGTTCGAAATGAGTGGATTTGAAGATGTGGAACACGCTTACAATCGCGACTTCTTTAGCTATAATCCGGATAATGGCAAGTTTACCTTCTTGCGCAAATCAGGAACCTGGGAGATCTATTATTCTTCTAAGTATAATTATATCTGGGTGGCACGGATGGGTGATACGGCTCCCACTTGCTTCTGGCTGGTAGGACACGGATTTACATGCGCACCCGTCTGGAATGAAGCATATAATAGTGGAGGCTGGAATTTGGAAGACATATCACAGTTAGGATATATTGTGCCAATCGGTGAACAGAAATACCAGACCACCGTGTATTTGAGTAACACTCATGAATGGGAATCCTTCGAAATTGAAATTTACAGCGATTTGCAATGGAATAAAGATAAAGGCATGCTACTGCAAGAGGGTTCATTGTCCGGCGATACGGATGGAATTGAACTATCTGGTTCCAATGGAATAACGAGTGGCGACGGTTTCGTTCCCGGCTATTATCGTCTGACTTTCGACGCCTCGCAGGGAGTAGGCAAAGAAACTTTGCACATCGAACGATTGAGTGATTAATACCTAAAAGAATGATATATAGAAAAACAGGAAAGCCTATGAGAAATATGCTATATATAATATGGGGAAGTCTGTGCCTCCTGCTGGTCATTTCCGGTTGTAAATCGACTGACGGGGCGAAAGCCCCCGTGTCATTGACTTGGAAGATGGGAGCTGTGGAAGTACAGCCCGGTTACTATGAGAATTCATTTGTCCTGAAGAACATCTCAGATGTTCCTTTAGAAAAGGATTGGATCATCTATTATTCGCAGCTGCCTCGTGAGATTCTGCAGGAAGAGTCTGCTCCGGTCAAAGTGGAAGTGGTGAATGCGAACTTCTTCCGGATGTATCCGGCAGAAAATTTTCAACCACTGGCTCCGGGAGATTCGTTGACCGTCAAATTCTGTTGTACCAACGGATTGAAAAAAATGTCACATGCTCCCGAAGGCACTTACTGGGTGAGTCAGTCAGGCAGTAAGCAAGGTATTCCCTTGCCTGTCGGACTGACCATACAGCCGCTGAAAGGAATGGAGACAGAAGACTGGTATCCCGCACCTGATAAGATATATGCTTCGAATTTGGCGTTGGAGACTACAGCCCAGTTGCAGCAAACTGATATTTTTCCGTCAGTGAAAGAAGCGGTGCCGGCTACCGGCAAAGAGGGTTTTGCTATAGAAAATAAAGTAAAACTGACTTTCCATCCCGATTTTGCCAACGAAGCTGAATTACTGAAAGAAAAGCTGGCAACCATCCATGGCCTGGAAGTTGTATCCGAAGCACCGGTAACAGTTCATCTGGATTATTTGCCGGAACGGGAAACAGCAGTGAACGGCGAATATTATCGGATTGATACGGGAAACGGGCTAATAAATATTTCAGCTTCCACTTCACATGGCATATTCAATGGGACGCAAACCTTGCTCTCCCTGTTGAAAGGTCAGGAAAAGCTGTTCCGTTTGGAAGCTCTCTCCATCCGCGATTATCCCGATTTGCCGTATCGCGGGCAAATGCTCGATATTGCCAGGAACTTTACGACTGTTGAACATCTGAAAAAGCTGGTAGATGTAATATCTTCTTATAAACTGAACGTACTGCATTTCCATTTTTCGGATGATGAAGGCTGGCGTCTGGAGATTCCCGGCTTGGAAGAATTGACCTCGGTTGGCGCACGCCGGGGACATACCACGGATGAACTGGAATGTTTATATCCGGGCTACGATGGCAACTATGATCCGTCTGCAGCTACCTCCGGCAACGGATATTACACCCGTGAAGAATTTATCGATTTATTGCGTTATGCAGCTCAAAGACATGTGCGTGTGATTCCGGAGATTGAGTCTCCGGGACATGCCCGTGCGGCAATCGTGTCCATGAAAGCGCGCTATCATAAGTATGTGAATACTGCCCCTGAAAAGGCCAACGAATATTTATTAAGTGACGCACAAGACACTTCCCGTTATGTTTCCGCGCAGTCTTATACGGATAATGTCATGAATGTAGCATTGCCTTCTACATACCGGTTTATGGAAAAAGTGATTCGTGAGTTGATAGCCATGTATGAGGAAGCGGAGGTACCTTTGACTACGATTCATTTAGGTGGCGATGAAGTACCCGAAGGAGCCTGGATGGGTTCTCCTGTCTGCCGGACGTTTATGGATGAAAACGGGATGACAAGTGCCCACGAACTGTCTGAATACTATATTACGAAGATGGCAGACTATCTGCAACAACATAATTTGCAATTCAGCGGCTGGCAGGAAGTAGCGTTGGGACATCCGGAAACAACCGATCGTCATTTGAACCAACTTGCAGCAGGAGTGTATTGCTGGAATACGGTTCCTGAATGGGAAGCGGATGAAATACCTTACCAGATAGCCAACAAAGGATATCCGGTGATTCTCTGCAACGTGAACAATTTCTATCTGGATTTGGCCTATGACGCTCATCCCGACGAAAGAGGTCTCTCGTGGGCGGGATATGTTGACGAGTCCAAAGGTTTCTCCATGCTTCCATATAGCATTTATCGTTCTTCGCGTACCGATATGGCAGGCAATCCGGTCGATCCGGACATCGCAGGAAAGGGAAAAACGACTTTGACCGCTTCCGGAAAGGAACATATCCAGGGAGTGCAGGCACAATTATTTGCTGAAACCATCCGTGATTTTGAATGGGTGGAATATTACACCTTCCCCAAAATCCTCGGATTGGTGGAACGCGGTTGGAACGCTTTTCCCGCCTGGAGCACTTTAACAGGAGAGAAAGAACGTCAGGCTTTCAATAAAGAACTGGGCCTGTTCTACTCCAAAGTGAGTGAGAAAGAAATGCCTCACTGGGCGTCCCGAAGTATCAATTTCCGTTTACCTCATCCCGGACTTTGCATCAAAGAAGGGCAACTCCATGCCAGTACCCCTATCCGGGGAGGTGAAATACGCTATACGACCGATGGCACGGAACCGACCCTTCGTTCGGAACTTTGGAAAGCTCCCGTAGCCTGTGATGCTTCCGTTGTGAAAGCGAAACTGTTTTATTTAAATAAAGAGAGTGTAACAAGCACTCTCAAAGTAGATTAATCCACAAAAGTAGATAAGTTATGAACTATGATAAGATAAAAAGAACCGGAATATTATTCTTGTTGGGAATAGGTGCGATCACATCGTTGTCGTGCAATGATAATGATAACGCGAACTACCCGGAGCGAGTGCCCACCCGCCTGTCGGTGATGCCTTTGCCGGAAAGAGTCGATTATAAAGAATCGGTTGTCTCTCTTCCGCAGAATGTGACTGTCAGCCAGAACATTCCGGCTTCCACGTCGCAACTGTTGAAATCCACCCTGGAAGAGAAACTTTCTCTTTCCGTCAGTGATGCCTCCAACGATCGTGCCTTTATCCGTGTGAAACAGGAAGCGGATCTGGCTAAAGAGGCTTACCGGCTCACCGTTACCAAAGAGGGAGCCTGCGTCTATTATTCAACGGAAACCGGACTTCTCTGGGGAATCCAGACATTGAGACAAGCGCTCGAACAAGCAAATTTCTTCACTTCCGGAAGTGCTAAATATCTTCCGATGGTCGATATAAAAGATGCTCCCAAATATGATTGGCGCGGATTTCATATCGATGTAGTCCGCCACATGTTTACGGTTGATTATCTGAAAAAGGTGATAGACTGTTTGTCTTTCTACAAGATAAACAAGCTTCACTTGCATCTGACGGACGATCAGGGTTGGCGCATTGAAGTGAAAAAATATCCGTTGCTGACGCAGGAAGGCAGCTGGCGCGACTTTGACGAATATGACAAGAGATGCGTAGAACTTTCCCAACAGGATTATAACTATGAGATAGATCCCCGTTTCGTGAGAAACGGTTCTCAATATGGCGGTCATTATACGCAGGAAGAGATGAAAGGTTTGGTAAGTTATGCGTTGGAAAGAGGGATCGATATTGTACCCGAAATTGACATGCCAGGTCATTTCTCGGCGGCTATCAAAGTCTATCCCGAGTTGTCGTGCACGGGAGAAGCCGGATGGGGAGAAGAATTCTCTTATCCTATCTGTCCCTCGCGTCCGGAGAACTATCAGTTCGTGCAGTCCATCATTGATGAGATGGTCGAGATTTTCCCTTCGGAATATTTCCATATCGGAGCAGATGAAGTGGAGAAAGATAACTGGGAACAGTGTGAAGTTTGTCAGCGATTGATGCAGCAGGAAGGTTATCAGAAAGTGGATGAACTGCAAAACCGTTTTGTGAAGATTATGACGAACTATGTGAAGGGTAAAGGCAAGAAAGTGATGGGATGGGACGATGCTTTTCTTGAAAAAGAGCCACAGGATTTGATTTATACTTATTGGCGTGACTGGCTGCCCGATCAGCCGGGAAAGATTACCCAGAAAGGGTATCCGATTATATTCATGGAATGGTCCCGTTTCTATTTGAGTGCAACGCCTTCAGACGAAGGATTAAGCTCTTTGTATAACTTCGAGTTCGAACCCCAGTTTCCCGGCATCGTGAAGCAAAATGTGTTAGGCTTCCAGGCTTGTGTATGGACGGAGATGATTCCTAATGAACGGAAGTTTGGCCAGCACGTGTTTCCCTCTCTTCAAGCATTTTCGGAGTTGGCGTGGGGAAGTAGCCGTAACTGGATTGATTTTACCAATCGCCTGAAATGGCATGTTAAATGGTTGAATGCGAATGGATTCTATTTCACCAAACCGGGATTTCTTTAATCCCGGTACACTAAGAACAATATGAAATCAGAACGTTTACTTTCATTAGATATACTCCGGGGAATCACCATTGTCGGAATGATTTTGGTGAACAACCCCGGAACATGGGAATCCATTTACGCACCCTTGCGACATGCCGAATGGAACGGACTGACTCCGACTGATTTGGTCTTCCCGTTCTTCATGTTTATAATGGGCGTTTCCATGAGTTTTGCCTTATCCCGGTTCGATCATCATTTCAGTCGCGGTTTTATCATCAAACTGGTACGGCGCACGTTGATCTTGTTTTTGTTGGGACTTTTTCTTTCCTGGTTCTCGTTGGTGTGCACAGGAGTAGAACAACCTTTCTCGCACATACGTATTCTGGGAGTGTTGCAGCGGTTGGCATTGGCTTATTTCTTTGGTTCCTTGCTGATTGTGGGTGTCCGGCGTCCGGCAAATCTGGCATGGATCTCCGGGATCATTCTGGCAGGTTATTCCACCTTGCTGGCTTTGGGACACGGATTTGAACTTTCCGAACAGAATATTATTGCCGTTACAGATCGCACACTATTCGGAGAAGCCCATTTGTATCGGGAGTGGTTGCCGGATGGCGGGCGTATCTTTTTCGACCCGGAAGGCCTGTTGAGTACCTTGCCGTGCATTGCGCAAGTGATTATCGGTTATTTCTGCGGAAATATTTTGCGGGAGAAGACTGAAATCCATCACCGGCTGTTGCAGATCTCCATACTGGGTATTGCTCTTTTGTTTGCAGGATGGTTGTTGAGTTACGGCTGTCCGTTGAATAAGAAAGTATGGAGTCCGACTTTTGTGCTGGTGACTTGTGGTTTTGCTTCCTTGTTGCTTGTGTTTCTCACCTGGCTGATTGATATTCGTAAAAAGCAGAAATGGGGATATCCTTTCCATGTTTTTGGTACGAATCCATTGTTTATTTATATAGTGGCCGGTGTGTTAGCTACTTTGCTGGAGGTAATTACAGTTGGGGAGAGTAGCTTGCAGGAGAAGATTTACACTTCTATTTGGAGCGTTCTTCCCGATGCTCATCTGGCCTCTCTGATTTACGCCCTTCTGTTTATCGGATTCAATTATCTGATTGTATGGGGGCTGTACAAAAAGCAACTATTTATAAAGATATAGAAGGTAAGTGACTAGTTAGAAAAAGGTAGAGTTTATGCCGGATAGCTACGGCAGTTTGTTTTCGTAGCCGGGTGGCATAAACTCTATTGATTATCAGTTCAATAAATATACAGGTAAACAGTCTTCCTATTTTTCTTTCTCCGACGGCATGTGTGTTGTCCGCCAGAACGTATTTTTCACCTCCCTTGCCACCTCTTTCCAGCTTGGCATACTTTTTAATGAGCGTCGAACCGGGAAATCGTAGAGCAATAACAATAGGAAGAGGAAAATGCAGGCATAAGCCACCCAGCCGTAAATCTGCTTGATGCTTATCTCCATCATCTGACTGATAAACTCTTCCATATAGTGACCCAGATTGAACGGACTACTGCTGAAAGCTACATGATCGATGGCTGAACCGTAACGGGCCAGATTGTCGGGAACATAATACGCCAATCCCTGTGCATAGACTGCGGCTCCCACTACGCCGCCTACTACCATGTGCAGCATATTGAACACACTTAATCCCTGGAAGAAATGCTGGAAAGTCATAATTTCCTCCAGACACACCATAAAAGTAGCACTCAATACGGCATAAGCGAAGCCCCGACATACGGTCGGCAGGTAAAGCTGTGAAATATGGATGTCGGTGGATAAAGTCAGGTAGAAACCGATCAGGTAACCGATCAACCCGATAAAGCCGACAATGACCAGGCGTACATAATTATACTGCTTGACGTGCATCCACCAATACGAAAACACACAACCGCATACGATACCGACAATGGCAAGCCAATCGAGTTGGGAACTGACCAGTTCTTCATATTTCATTACTTCCTCGTAAAAGACTTCCTCCAGCACGTGCTCCGTGGCGAGGAACGCTTCCACTAAAGTGACTAATCCCAATAAAGGCAAAAAATGGCGGTACGTCCACATCTTTGGTTCGAGAAATGGGTGTCGAATGGTCATCATGCGCCAAATACAAATTCCTAAAGTGATGAAAATCACGATGGTCAGTTGGCGGATGACCGGGCTGTTCCACCAGTCGTACCAGTCTCCGTAGTTGAAGAGGAAGGCGATTTCCGCTAATAAGGCAGCCCATAGTATCCCGCCCAGCCAGTCGATACCAAACAGAGGAAATTTGCGCATGAACCGGAAATGCTTCACACAAGTGAACTGTATCAATAAGACAATCAGCATCAGACCGGCAACGAACAGGTTCATGTATGTCCAGTGATAATGATACATCAAACGGGTCGTAATCAGGTCGGATAGCTGGATGCTTCCCAAAATAACAATATGAAGCCAGGGAAAGAAAACGGTGAACTCCCGTTTAGGAGTCATCCACAGCTGAATGTTTGACATACACTCGAAAGTTCCCTGTATTTTGCACATACCTTCGATGAAGCAGACCAACCACAATAGAGGGAGAAAGGTGATATGCGGTGCTATCAGGTTGCAGAGTAATACTCCCAGTGCGGCCGATGTAAGCAGGGTTTTATTGGTAAAACGAAACTTCATGCGGAACAGTAACGGAAAGTAGATCGCCATACCGGCCAGGTTGGCATACATGCACATTAAAATATCCTCCCGCATCAGTGACATGCTGCCGATCATCTGATTCAATGCACCCAAATAGACACCTCCCGAAAGTTGGAAGGTGACGGCTATGAAAAGATAAATCCACGGTTGCATCTTCCGCGGCACGAAACTGCGGAACATCGGCAAAACAAAAGGACCGTTCAGAACAGGAGCACTCATAAGAATTGAAAATTAAGAATTGAAAATTAAAAAATTAAAGCAATTGATAATTAAAACAATGATTAAAACGATAAAGGGTTAAAGCGGTTAATACTTCACTTCACATTCCACGTTAAAACCGGCACGCATACGTTTCAAATCTTCCGGTTTGTTTCCTTTCAGACTGATACGTACGGGAATACGTTGCTCCACTTTCACGAAGTTTCCGGTGGCGTTGTCTTGCGGAATCATTGAGAAGGCGGCTCCTGTTGCATCGGAGATGGATTCTACTACTCCTTTGAATGTGACGTTCGGCACGGCGTCTGCGGTTATTTCCACTTCTGCACCTTCTTTGATATTCGGAAGCTGGGTTTCGCGGTAATTGGCGATTACCCACAAATCACTGCTGTCTACGATATCAACTATAGTCTGTCCCGGTTGCACCAGTTGCCCTTCCAGGATTTCTTTCTTTCCTGTCGTGCCGTCACACGGAGCAATGATGACTGTATAAGAGAGATTCAGACGGGCAAGTTCCAACGCAGCTTCTGCCAGGCGGACACCTGCTTCATTCTGTCCCAGGCGATGAGTCTGCTCACTTTTCACTAGAGAAGTAGACATTTTAGCCCGTGACACCTGTTCATAACGGGCTTTGGCAGCTTCGTATGCTGTATGTACGTTGTCATATTGCTGTTTCGTCACTGCGTCTTCCTGCAACAGTTTCTCAAAACGGTTCAGTTCCCGTTTGGCATTTTCCATCTGTACACGTACTTCTTCAATACTTGCGTCGCTCACACTTAAATTGTTTTGCGTAGTGGCGATACCGATGGTAGTGGCCTGGCGTCCTGCGGTGGCATTCGCCAAATCCGCTTCTGCCTGTGCCACACGGAGACGGAATTCCGCATCTTCGATGATAAGAAGCGTGTCGCCTTTGCGCACTTGCTGATACTCGTCAAAGTAGATTTTCTTGATGAATCCCGGTACACGGGTATTGATCGGTGTGATATGTTGTTTCACCTGCGCATTATCCGTATATTCGATATTTCCCAAGTGGATAAACCGGGAACAAACATAAGTGACACCACCGATAAGTAAACAGATAATTACAATGTTGTATATTATCTTCTGGGTTTTTCTAGCTATCATAATCTGTTCTATTTTAAGAGAGATGAGAATTTGATTCTGTTATAAATTGGATTCTTTTTGATAAGTCATTACTTCTCTGTTAGAGAGTGTGTGTGATATATTTCATTTTGTAATAACTGTATATCAAGTTAATACGCGCATTGACCAGACCGAGGTCGGCACTTAGTTTCATATTGCTGGCATCGAGCATATCGGTGAGCAGGGCAAGGTCGTTTTTATAACGGTTGCTGGTTACGTTATAGTTCTGGTCGGCAAGTTCCACGCTTTTCTCCTGTGTACGCAGGTCTGTGAAAGAGGTGAGAAAGTTGACGTAGTTCGCCTGTACACCGTTTTCTATTTGTTCCTGTGCCAGTGAATATTCCTCCTGTGCTCTGCAGACGTTCAGTTTTGCCTGGCGCACTTTCTTGTTGTTTTTAAATAAAGAAGAAAGATTGTATTTGATACCGACCCCCACATACCAGTAATTGAAGTTATTGTCGAGCACCGGGACTTCGATGGTGATAGGACCATCTAAATGTTCACCGGCCACAAGTGCAATTTTCGGAAGCAGTTCCGAGCGTTCCAATTTCACTTTCTGCTCGTTCATTTTCATAGCCAGCTGGGCTTGTTGCAGTCCGACATTGCTTTGACTGGCCATCATTTGCCAGTCGTTTTCGGCTAATGCTGTCACTTCCTCGTTCAGCAAGGTAGAATCGGGAACGATTTCTGTTCCGGCAGGCAGATGTAAGGTAGTCACCAGTTGGTGATTCATTATTTTGCGGGCATCCTGCACCTTTGCCAGTTGCAGTTTCAGCGTCTCTTTCTGTAGCTCATAGCGGGTGATGTCATTTTTTAAGGCCGTTCCCTGTGTGCGGCGTGATTCCATGTTGCGGATCACCTGTTCCGTCAAATCCAGATTCTTCTGTAACACTTGCAGCTGGTTATTCAACTTGTATAAATCCAGGTAATAGCCGGTCAGGAGAAAGCGGATTTCCTGACGGTTCTTCTGCCAGTCCAATGCAGCCATTTGCTGACCGAGTTCAGCCAGAGTAATACTGCTGTTGATGGCTCCTCCGGCGTAAATCACTTGTTGCGCTTCCAACGCAAAGTTATTGCCGAAGTGTGGCATAGGGATATTCTGCCCGTTTTTGAAGTCACGGTCCCATATATATCCGTCGCCCAGGTAACTAAATGAGAGTGAGGCACCTATGTCCGGCAAACGTTGTGACTTGGCAGCCTTCAAAGCTTCATCGGCTGCTTCCTTTCCGGTTTTATACGTTTGAATACTCTGACTGTTCTCGTCTGCCAGACGGAACATTTCGTCAATGCCCAACACTCTCCTGTCAAGCGTCTGGGCAAACAGTCCCTGACTGCATAGCACGGCACATAGCGGCACTATGAGCCATCTTTTTTTGCTCATAAAGTGAAAAGAAATTTAATTAATAGTAGAATTTTGAATTTTCTTCACCACGGAATAATACAGAGTAACACAGAGTTTTTTTCTTTTGAAATATGTCAGTTGACACAAGTTAATGAAGATTATTTGAACGCTGTGTCCTCTGGCGTTCTCTGTAGTGAAAATAGGAGGGTTATCAAATCTGCGCTGCTACACCCCAACCGTGAAAGTCATGCATTTTGTTCTTGTAACGAATGGCGATTTGATAATATCTTAGTTTCATCTTGATACCTATTTTTCTATTTTTGTTGCGCAAAGTTACTACAAAAAAGTGAAATGCGGAAAGATATAGTGATAGAATTGAGTTACAAGGGTTTTGGTTGAAGTGGCGATAATCCGTGAAGCCATTACAATCCCTGCCGAAGCCAAAT
>NZ_JAPQKZ010000036.1:0-76771 GCF_027257075.1 Bacteroides sp. LFL-34
GGCTTCGAGGTGGTATTTCGTTGGCTCTGTCCCATAGAAAAACAAAGCGTAACGAACGCTGTATCAGCTAATTCGCTACGTTTTACCCAAATTTACTTTTTCGCTATGTGTTTATTTTACATTTAGAGATACTTAGCAATATAAATAAATCTTTAGCAGGTGGGAAAAGAAGAAACTTTCCCACTATTTTTATTTATATCCATCTCACATTTTACAAAAGATGGCCCAGATAAGCATGGTTTTCTAATAGAAAAGTACATTTATTTTCCATTTAATCACAAATGTCATTTTACAGCATTAAATCATTATATTCGTGATGCAATCTTAAAGCATTCGCTTGGAAATAATCAAGTATCTGTTTCAATAGAGAATCAATTAATTATCAAATTTTCAACAACTATTTTAAGTACTAATATCGAACACTACTTTATGTCGTCTTTTTTTTCACAAAATATTTCTTTGTTATTCTTTATTCCACTCAAAAAGAGTATATTCGCACTATAAATCAGAGGTCACATTTTAGTAAATACAATATAACATGAAATACAAATACGATGTTTTTATAAGCTATTCACGCAGAGATTACGTTGATGAAAACTACAATGTAATACCTGGTAATGCCATAGCGGAAATCCAAAATGTATTCGATGAAAATGGTATTACCTACTGGTTCGATAAAGACGGAATTTACAGTGGACAAGAGTTCATTGAAATTATCACAGGCGCAATAGCTGAATCTAAGATGCTCATATTCATATCCTCCAAACATTCGAACGAATCGATGTGGACTGCAGGAGAAATATTCGAAGCCTTGGACGGAGAAAAAGCAATTATCCCTGTAAAAATTGATAATAGCCAGTATAATAAGAAGTTTAAACTTCTGATACGACCATTAGATTATATTGATTATCTGGAAAATCCCAAAAACGCATTAAAAGATCTACTCCGTGCCATTAATAAAGTCAAAGAAGATATTGCTCAAAAACAGCGGGAAGAAGAAAAGTTTAGAGAAGAGAGAGAGGCTAAAGCAAAGAAAGAAAAAATAAAAAAAGAAATCAGTGTTTTGGCAAAAGACTGCCAACGTTTGACTTTGCAACAAATAGATGTAGTCAACCAAATATTTGAAAAACAAATATATATAGGAAATACAACCAAGATATGTCCTATATGTGACAAGGAAGTATCAATATCTTCTAATTTTTGTAACAGATGTGGTTGGACTTTCCCTATATTATACTGTATTGATGAAAACAACACTTATCCTTTGGATGAAGAACAATTATCCATAGCTCGAACCAATTGGTGTAGTATAATAAAAAACAATTTAGAGCCCGAAAAACAACCTCTGAAGAGTTCCCCCTTACAAGCTACCGAAGAACATAAAAGTATGACCGATAATAAATATGCTCTACAAAATGCTATGGATGAAATAGAGACATTACGAAAATATCTCCTTGATGAGCGAACTAAAGTTAAGGAAATACAAGAAGAATATGAAAACCTTTTGAAAGTTCAAAAGAATATAGAATTGAAGCAGGAAGTTCCTTCTGCAAGAGAAATAGGAAATATAATATTAGACAAATTCTCTACAACAAATTCAAAGAAATATCAATCATTCAAGAACAAAAATGATGTATTCAATTTTGTTCGTTCCTTTTGCAAAGCAAGTTTTTTAACACTTAATCCTAGCTGTTACGTTGCAGATGTTCAATATACAGATCTAAAAGATGCATTATACGAAAAATATAACATCCATATTGGTGAGCATACTCTAAAATGCCACTCTACATTATATAAACTTGTTGATTCTATTTGGAATGAATATACCAAACACAGTAATTCTGACGCCAGTAGATAAATATTAGGTTGAACCAATGAAATATAATATAACATGAAATACAAATACGATGTTTTTATAAGCTATTCACGCAGAGATTACGTTGATGAAAACTACAATGTAATACCTGGTAATGCCATAGCGGAAATCCAAAATGTATTCGATGAAAATGGTATTACCTACTGGTTCGATAAAGACGGAATTTACAGTGGACAAGAGTTCATTGAAATTATCACAGGCGCAATAGCTGAATCTAAGATGCTCATATTTATATCCTCCAAACATTCAAATGAATCAATATGGACTGCGGGCGAAATATTCGAAGCTTTGGATGGAGAAAAAGCAATCATTCCTGTAAAAATAGATAATTGCCAGTACAACAAAAAATTTAAACTTCTGATACGTCCATTAGATTATATCGATTATCAAGAAAATCCCCAAAATGCATTAAAAGATTTGCTCCGTGCCATTAATAAAGTCAAAGAAGATATTGCCCAAAAACAACGGGAAGAAGAAAAGCTTAGACAAGAGAAAGAGGCTGAAGCAAAGAAGGAAAAGATAAAAGAAGAAATCAGCATTTTGGCAAAAGACTGTCAACGTTTGACTTTACAACAAATAGATGTAGTCAACCAAATATTTGAAAAACAAACATATATAGGAAATACAACCAAGATATGCCCTATATGTGATAAGGAAGTGTCAATATCTTCTAATTTTTGCAGCAGATGTGGTTGGACTTTTCCTATATTATACTACATTGATGGAAATGACACTTATCAATTGGATGAGAAACAATTGTCTGTAGCGCGAACCAATTGGCGTAGTATAAATATGGTGAGCGAACTGCAGACCATAAAAAGTAATTTAGAAATTGAAAATCAACGATTGCAACGTTCTCTTTTGCAGGCTACCGAAGATTGCAATAGTATGAATGAGAATTTAAAAAAGAATGAATCTGCCATACAAAAAGCTAAGATTGAAATCAAGCAGATGCAAATCCTAAATAAAGAATCAGATTCTCGAATCAAAGAATTAGAGTTTTCCATAATAGAAAGCACAAGAGAAAATGAAAAAATAAAAAATGATTTACGCGATAAAGAGAAGCGTTTATTGTGTTCTATAGAAGAAAACAAACAATTACAAAAACGCCTGTCCGATGAACAAACTAAAGCTAGAAAAGTACAGAAAGAATATGAGGATCTTTTAGCAGAGCAAAAAGTCAAAACACAACCTCAATCAAAGCCTATCGTACCCAAACAAGAAGCGCCTTCTGTCAACAGATCTACAAATATGGCATCAGGAAATTCGTCTGTAGTAAATTCAAATAAAAACAAAGCATTCAAGAACAAGAATGATGTATTTGGATTGGTTCGAAGTTTATGTACAGGATCTTTAATAACTCTTGACACCAATATCATCACTGCAGGTTACGTATATATCCTTTAATTCAAATCTTAGATAAAGATTATGAATTAACATATAGTGAGAAAGCAATCAGTAATCTATTTACCATAGGAAATCTTGTTAATGCAATATGGGAAAGAAAGACTTCTATAATTCCCAATACACTTCCGCCAGCTCAAAAGAAGAGAAAGTTCAGTTCTAAAAATGATGTATTCAATTTCGTTCGCCCTTTCTGCAAGGGAAAACTAATAACACTTAATACAGGTTTCTATGTTGCAGAAATTCAGTATGCTGATTTAAGAAAAGCATTGCTTGAAAAGTACAATATAAACATCAGTGAATATAGTTTAAGGTGCCATGCCACAGTCGGAAAACTGATTGATTCAATCTGGAGTGAACATATAAAATATGCATTATAATCTTGGCTTTACACGCATAGCCGTATGATAATCGAAAGTTTACTCCGGAATTTACCTGACTGTTTTTCTAGGCTGTACCAAAAAAAAGCTGTACTTTTGCAGCCGTATACAATATAATTCTATAACTCATGAGTAATCAACGATACATGATGCGTGGAGTAAGCGCATCAAAAGAAGATGTGCACAACGCCATCAAGAACATCGACAAAGGAATCTTTCCAAAAGCGTTTTGCAAAATTATCCCGGACATATTGGGAGGTGACCCGGAATATTGCAATATTATGCATGCCGATGGTGCCGGAACCAAATCATCTCTCGCTTATATGTACTGGAAAGAAACGGGTGATTTGTCCGTTTGGAAAGGTATTGCGCAGGATGCATTGATTATGAATATCGACGACCTGCTTTGTGTAGGTGCCGTAGACAATATTCTTGTCTCTTCTACCATTGGACGTAATAAACTGTTGATTCCCGGAGAAGTAATCTCCGCCATCATCAATGGAACAGATGAATTGCTGGCCGAACTCCGTGAAATGGGTGTAGGGGTATACGCAACCGGTGGTGAAACTGCTGATGTCGGCGACTTGGTTCGTACGATCATCGTTGACTCTACCGTAACTTGTCGCATGAAACGTTCAGACGTTATCGACAATGCCAATATTCGTCCGGGTGACGTGATCGTTGGTTTGGCTTCTTACGGACAAGCTACTTACGAAAAAGAATACAATGGCGGTATGGGCAGCAATGGTTTGACAAGTGCCCGTCACGATGTATTCGGAAAATATCTTGCTGAAAAATATCCGGAAAGCTATGATGCCGCAGTTCCTGAAGAATTAGTTTACTCCGGCAAGTTAAAATTGATAGACAGTGTAGAAGACTCTCCAATTGATGCAGGCAAGTTAGTGCTCTCCCCTACTCGTACATACGCACCAGTAGTGAAGAAATTACTCGATGCACTGCGCCCGGAAATCCACGGAATGGTGCACTGCTCCGGTGGTGCACAAACCAAAGTTTTACACTTTGTTGAAAACGTTCGTGTAGTAAAGGATAATCTTTTCCCTGTTCCTCCTTTATTCAAAACTATTCAAGAACAAAGTGGTACGGACTGGGCAGAAATGTACAAGGTATTCAATATGGGACATCGCCTCGAAGTTTATTTGTCACCGGAACATGCAGAAGAAGTAATTGCTATTTCCGAGTCATTCGGTATTCCGGCACAGATTGTAGGACGTGTTGAAGCATGTGAGCAAACAGAATTAATCATTAAGAGCGAATTCGGAGAATTTAGATACTAAAGAATGGCAGATAACAGTACCATATTAGAAAAATTAGACGGACTCGTAGCCCGTTTTGAAGAAATATCTACCCTTATCACAGACCCGGCAGTGATTGCCGATCAGAAACGTTATGTCAAGTTGACTAAAGAATATAAGGAATTAGACGACTTGATGAAAGCAAGGAAAGAATATATCCAATTACTGGGTAATATTGAAGAAGCTAAAAATATCCTTGCTAATGAATCGGATGCTGAAATGCGCGAGATGGCGAAAGAAGAAATGGACAATAGTCAAGAGCGCCTTCCGGTATTGGAAGAAGAAATCAAACTGATGCTTGTCCCTGCCGATCCGCAAGACAGCAAGAACGCAATTCTTGAAATCCGTGGCGGTGCAGGAGGTGATGAAGCAGCTATCTTTGCCGGTGACCTCTTTCGTATGTATGCCAAATTCTGTGAAACCAAAGGTTGGAAGATGGAAGTCTCCAATGCAAACGAAGGAACAGCAGGAGGATTCAAAGAAGTTGTTTGTAGTGTCACGGGCGATAATGTATATGGAATTTTAAAATATGAATCGGGAGTACACCGCGTACAGCGCGTTCCTGCTACCGAAACACAAGGACGTGTTCATACTTCTGCCGCATCAGTGGCGGTACTTCCCGAAGCTGAAGAATTCGATGTAGTCATCAACGAAGGAGAAATCAAATGGGATACTTTCCGAAGTGGTGGTGCCGGTGGACAGAATGTAAATAAGGTAGAATCCGGAGTACGTCTGCGTTATATCTGGAAGAACCCGAATACAGGCATTGCCGAAGAAATACTTATTGAATGTACCGAAACACGTGACCAACCGAAAAATAAGGAACGTGCTTTGGCCCGTCTCCGTACATTTATCTATGACAAGGAACATCAGAAATACATCGATGACATTGCCTCTAAACGTAAAACAATGGTATCGACCGGAGACCGTTCTGCTAAAATCCGCACCTACAACTATCCACAGGGACGAATCACCGATCATCGCATCAATTACACGATTTATAATCTTGCTGCATTCATGGACGGGGATATTCAAGACTGTATCGACCACCTGATCGTAGCAGAAAACGCGGAACGCTTGAAAGAAAGCGAACTTTAGAAAAATGAAGAGTTGATAGTTGAGAATGATTTCTTAGAAATAGTCAATAGTAAATTGTATAATAGTAAATAATAAGATGGATAAGCAACAATTATTTGAAAACATAAAGCGCAAAAAATCATTCCTTTGTGTAGGACTTGATACTGACATCAAGAAAATCCCGGAGCATCTGTTGAAAGAAGAAGATCCGATCTTTGCATTCAACAAGGCCATCATTGACGCGACAGCTGATTTGTGCATCGCCTATAAACCCAATCTAGCTTTCTATGAAAGCATGGGCGTAAAAGGATGGATCGCATTTGAAAAGACAGTAAAATACATCAAAGATAATTATCCGGACCAATTCATCATCGCTGACGCAAAGCGTGGTGACATCGGAAATACTTCTGCAATGTATGCCCGCACCTTCTTTGAAGAACTTAATATCGACTCTGTAACGGTAGCTCCTTATATGGGCGAAGACAGCGTTACTCCATTCCTTACCTATGAAGGTAAATGGGTGATCCTGTTGGCATTGACTTCCAACAAAGGTTCGCATGACTTCCAATTAACAGAAGATGTAAACGGCGAACGTCTGTTCGAGAAAGTATTACGTAAATCACAAGAATGGGCTAGTGACGACCGTATGATGTATGTGGTAGGTGCTACTCAAGGACGCGCTTTCGAAGATATTCGTAAAATTGTTCCGAACCATTTCCTTCTCGTACCAGGTGTAGGAGCACAAGGCGGCTCGCTCGAAGAAGTTTGTAAATACGGAATGAACAGTACATGCGGATTAATTGTTAACTCCTCACGTGGTATTATCTACGTAGATAAAACAGAGAAATTTGCAGAAGCTGCCCGCACCGCCGCACAAGAAGTACAGGCGCAAATGGCTGAACAACTCAAAGCAATTCTCTGAAAAGAGAAAAAGGATCTCTAAAGAAAACGAATGCCTTACGAAAGAAAGATAATTAACGACCCCGTATTCGGGTTCATCAATATTCCAAAGGGGTTACTGTACGATATAGTACGGCATCCCCTTTTGCAGCGTCTTACCCGCATCAAGCAGGTAGGATTATCATCTGTTGTATACCCCGGTGCGCAACACACCCGCTTCCAACACTCTTTAGGTGCTTTTCACCTGATGAGTGAAGCTATCACCCAACTGGCTTCTAAAGGTAATTTTATTTTTGACAGCGAAGCGGAAGCTGTACAGGCGGCCATCCTGTTACATGATATAGGACATGGTCCCTTCTCACATGTACTGGAAGATACTATAGTAAAAGGAGTCTCCCACGAAGAGATTTCCCTCATGCTGATGGAACGGATGAACAAAGAGATGAACGGTCAGCTTAGTCTTGCCATCCAAATCTTCAAGGACGAATATCCGAAACGCTTTCTACATCAACTCGTAAGCGGTCAGTTGGATATGGACAGACTTGATTATCTTCGCCGTGACAGCTTTTATACAGGCGTGACAGAAGGAAACATCGGTTCCGCCCGAATTATCAAAATGCTTGATGTAGCGGATGACCGACTCGTTATCGAATCCAAAGGGATCTATTCTATCGAGAATTTCCTCACGGCACGTCGCTTGATGTACTGGCAAGTATACCTGCATAAGACATCCGTCGCATACGAAAAGATGCTGATTAGTACTCTATTACGTGCCAAAGAACTGGCATCACAAGGAGTGGAACTGTTTGCATCACCCGCATTGCGTTTTTTCCTTTACAATGATATCAATCCTACGGAGTTTTATAACAATCCCGACTGTCTGGAGAATTTTATCCAGCTAGACGACAATGATATATGGACAGCCTTGAAAGTGTGGAGCACCCATACAGACAAGGTACTTTCTACTTTAAGCACGGGAATGATAAACCGAAATATCTTTAAAGTGGAAATTTCGTCGGAACCTATTAGTGAGGACAGAAAAAAAGAATTAACTTTGCACATCAGCCAGCAACTAGGCATAACCCTTTCCGAAGCGAACTATTTTGTCTCTACCCCCAGCATCGAAAAGAATATGTATGACCCGGCAGATGACAGTATTGACATTATCTACAAAGACGGTACTATCAAAAATATTGCCGAAGCATCGGACATGCTGAACATCTCATTATTGTCCAAAAAGGTAAAGAAATACTATCTCTGCTATCAGAGATTACACAGATAAGTATAAAATATTCATGCAATAACACGGAAATCTGAAAAAAAAATCCGTTATTTGTGAACTAATTAAATTTTAAATTAAAGACATGGAGTTCTCGGCTAAGCAAATTGCAGCATTTATCCAAGGGGAAATCATTGGAGACGAAAACGCTACGGTACACACATTCGCTAAAATTGAAGAGGGAATGCCCGGAGCAATTTCTTTCCTGTCAAATCCCAAATATACACCTTACATCTACGAGACACAATCAAGCATTGTCCTGGTTAATAAGGACTTCACTCCCGAGCACGAAATTAAAACTACTCTGATAAAAGTAGACAATGCATATGAAAGTCTGGCTAAATTGCTCAATCTTTATGAGATGAGCAAGCCTAAGAAACAAGGTATAGATTCATTAGCTTTCGTTGCACCCAGCGCCAAAATTGGTGAGAACGTATACATCGGTGCATTTGCCTATATTGGTGAAAATACCGTGATTGGAGATAATACCCAAATTTATCCACACACTTTTGTTGGAGACGGCGTGAAGATAGGCAACAGTTGCTTGCTGTACTCCAATGTAAATGTTTATCATGATTGCCGCATAGGTAACGAATGTATCCTGCACTCGGGTGCAGTGATTGGAGCTGACGGATTTGGTTTTGCTCCCACTCCGAATGGATACGATAAGATTCCGCAAATCGGAATTGTTATTCTGGAAGATAAAGTAGATATAGGTGCTAATACTTGTGTAGACCGTGCTACAATGGGAGCTACGGTAGTGCATAGTGGTGTCAAATTAGACAATCTGATACAAATAGCACATAATGATGAAATAGGTTCACATACCGTAATGGCTGCACAAGCCGGAATTGCCGGTTCTACCAAAATTGGTGAATGGTGTATGATCGGAGGTCAGGTAGGTATTGCAGGACATTCCAAAATAGGAGACAAAGTTGGTTTAGGTGCACAGTCAGGTGTACCCGGAGACATTAAATCCGGTAGCCAGCTTATCGGAACTCCTCCTATGGAACTGAAGCAATACTTCAAAGCATCCGTCGCACAAAGAAGCCTGCCGGATATGCAGAAAGAACTGCGTAATCTGCGCAAAGAAGTAGAAGAATTAAAACAACTATTAAATAAGTAAATAAGTAACCAATGCTGAAACAAAAAACGCTGAAAGATAGCTTTTCACTGAGCGGGAAAGGTCTTCACACTGGACTTGATCTCACTGTAACATTCAATCCAGCTCCGGACAATCACGGATATAAAATCCAACGCATTGACGTAGAAGGACAACCAACTATCGACGCAGTAGCCGACAATGTAACAGAAACCACCCGTGGTACTGTATTGTCGAAAAATGGAGTCAAAGTAAGCACCATTGAACATGGTATGGCAGCCCTTTACGCATTGGGCATTGATAACTGCCTGATCCAAGTTAACGGACCGGAATTTCCTATTTTAGATGGTAGTGCACAATATTACGTACAAGAAATAGAACGTGTAGGAACAGTAGAACAAAATGCCGTCAAAGACTTTTATATTATCAAGTCTAAAATTGAGTTCCGGGATGAAACGACTGGTTCTTCTATCATTGTACTACCTGACGAGAATTTCAGTCTGAATGTACTGGTTTCTTACGATTCGACTATTATCCCGAATCAGTTTGCTACCCTTGAAGATATGCATAATTTCAAAGACGAAGTGGCTGCCAGCCGTACTTTCGTCTTTGTTCGTGAAATAGAGCCGTTGCTCTCCGCCGGATTGATTAAAGGTGGCGACCTGGACAATGCGATCGTAATCTACGAACGCAAGATGTCACAGGAAAGCTTCGATAAGTTGGCAGATGTGATGGGAGTACCTCACATGGATGCCGATCAGTTAGGCTATATCAATCACAAACCGTTAGTTTGGCCCAATGAATGTGCCCGTCACAAACTGCTTGATGTCATCGGTGACCTCGCTCTAATTGGAAAACCGATTAAAGGTCGTATCATCGCTACCCGTCCGGGACACACCATCAACAATAAATTTGCCCGTCAGATGCGGAAAGAAATCCGTCTGCACGAAATACAGGCACCAAGTTACGACTGTAACCGTGAACCAATAATGGATGTAAACCGTATCCGCGAATTGTTACCGCACCGCTATCCTTTCCAACTGGTGGACAAAGTGATTGAAATTGGTGCCAACTACATTGTAGGTATTAAAAATATCACAGCCAACGAACCTTTCTTCCAGGGACATTTTCCACAGGAGCCCGTTATGCCGGGAGTACTTCAAGTGGAAGCAATGGCACAAGTCGGAGGCTTGCTCGTCTTGAATTCCGTAGATGATCCTGAACGTTATTCTACCTATTTCATGAAAATAGATGGAGTGAAATTCCGTCAGAAAGTAGTGCCGGGAGATACAATCATCTTTCGTGTAGAACTGCTGGCACCTATCCGCCGTGGCATTTCTACCATGAAAGGATATGCGTTTGTCGGCGAGAAAGTTGTTTGCGAAGCAGAATTCATGGCACAAATAGTAAAAAATAAGTAATAATTGATATTTAAAAGCATGATAAGTCCTTTAGCGTATATCCATCCCGAAGCTAAGATCGGAGAAAATGTAGAAATTGCGCCTTTTGTATTTATAGATAAGAACGTAGTTATCGGCGACAACAATAAAATTATGGCTAACGCCAATATTTTATACGGTTCACGTATTGGTAACGGAAACACGATTTTTCCGGGTGCCGTTATCGGAGCCATTCCGCAGGACCTCAAGTTTCGCGGTGAAGAATCGACAGCCGAAATCGGAGATAATAATCTGATTCGTGAAAATGTAACAATCAACCGTGGTACGGCAGCTAAAGGGCGCACGATTGTGGGAAATAACAATTTATTGATGGAAGGTGTACACGTAGCACACGACGCATTGGTTGGTAACGGATGTATCATCGGTAACTCTACCAAGATGGCAGGCGAAATCGTCATTGATGATAACGCGATTGTCAGCGCCAATGTATTGATGCATCAATTTTGTCATGTAGGCAGTCATGTAATGATTCAGGGCGGATGCCGTTTCAGTAAAGATATTCCTCCTTACATCATTGCAGGACGCGAACCGATCGCTTTCAGCGGAATCAACATCATCGGCTTGCGCCGTCGTGGCTTCTCCAATGAAGTGATCGAAAGTATTCACAATGCATATCGTATCATCTACCAAAGTGGTTTGAACACGACAGAAGCATTGAAAAAAATAGAAGATGAATTCGAAAAGAGTCCGGAAATTGACTATATAGTCAATTTTATCCGTAATTCAGAACGTGGTATTATTAAATAAACAGTTCAAAATAGTCATATTATGATATACAGATTTACTATCATATCTGATGAAGTTGACGATTTTGTCAGAGAAATACAAATTGATCCGGAAGCAACTTTTTATGACTTCCATGAAGCAATACTGAAATCAGTAGGGTACGCAAACGACCAGATGACTTCTTTCTTTATCTGCGATGACGACTGGGAAAAAGGAAAAGAAGTAACCTTAGAAGAAATGGACGACAATCCGGAAATAGATAGCTGGGTAATGAAAGACACTGCTATCAGTGAACTGGTAGAAGACGAAAAACAGAAACTGCTATATGTATTCGATTACATAACAGAACGTTGTTTCTTCATCGAACTATCCGAAATTATCACCGGAAAAGATATGAATGGTGCCAAATGTACCAAGAAATCAGGAGATGCTCCTAAACAAACGGTAGATTTTGAAGAAATGACCGCTGCGGGAGGTTCTCTTGATCTGGATGAAAACTTCTATGGAGACCAGGACTTCGACATGGAAGATTTCGATCAGGAAGGATTTGACATAGGTGGTGACACTAGCAGCCCATACGAAGAAGAAAAATTTTAAGTATTAAATATCAAGTATTAGGTATTAATTGCTATGTAGTGTCAGGCAGTTAATACCTAATATTTTTTTAGTCCCGTACGCTTTAATACTTAATACTTCTATACTTAATACTTAAAAATCTATGCCTACTCTCATTGTTCTTATAGGTCCTACAGGTGTGGGGAAAACGGAGTTGAGCCTGCGCTTGGCAGAAACATTTCAGACAAGCATTGTATCTGCCGATTCGAGACAGCTTTATGCCGAATTAAAAATAGGCACGGCAGCTCCTACTCCCGACCAACTCAAACGTGTCCCCCATCAACTGGTCGGCACGCTCCACCTCACAGACTATTACAGCGCTGCCCAATACGAAACAGAAGCACTGGAAATTCTGGAGAAATTATTCACGCAACACGAAGTCGTGATTCTCACTGGTGGCTCAATGATGTATGTAGACGCTATCTGTAAGGGAATTGACGATATTCCTACCGTTGATGCGGAAACCCGTCAACTCATGTTACAAAAGTATGAAGAGGAAGGTCTTGAACAACTCTGCGCAGAACTTCGCTTGTTAGACCCGGAATATTACCGGATTGTAGATCTGAAGAATCCCAAGCGGGTAATTCATGCGTTGGAGATTTGCTATATGACCGGACGCACTTATACTTCTTTTCGCACCCAACAAAAAAAACAGCGTCCTTTCCGTATACTGAAAATCGGCCTGACTCGTGATCGGGAAGAACTTTATGAGCGTATCAACCGTCGGGTAGACCAGATGATGGAGGAAGGATTATTGGAAGAAGTACGCTCCGTACTTCCCTATCGTCACCTCAATTCACTCAATACAGTAGGTTATAAAGAACTGTTCAAATATCTGGACGGAGAATGGGAACTCTCCTTTGCTATAGACAAAATCAAGCAAAACTCCCGCATTTATTCGCGTAAACAGATGACCTGGTTCAAAAGAGATGAAGAAATAAAATGGTTCCACCCGGAACAAGAAACGGAGATACTAGCGTACCTCCGTCAATCTTTATAACATTATATTTTGACAATATTTAGAAACAGAAGACATCTAAAATCTACTGCTATTCTTCAGATGCAGTTACTTTTATTGTTGAAGTCACTGTATCATTAATAGCACGAATAGAAATTTGACGGGCTTGATATTCTTCTTTCACTAATAGATTTACTTCAATCACTCCATTCTTTCCCTTATCACCATAAGCAGCCAATGCAGTCTTATCTTTCAATACAGATATACTCCTAATACGATCAGGAGAAATATTCGCTAAAGGATCATCACCAGTAGCCTCTTTGCCATCAATTATAACCAAAGGTTTACCTCCATCAGCAGAACGAAACGTAGCTCCCCAACTCTTTGCCCCACTATTTAATGCATCCAACCTTGTTTTATTAATGCCTTCGATTTCAATCTTTCTCGGCGCAAACTTTTTTTCCGAATATAGTTTTATATCCATCACTCCATCCTTAGCCTTTTCTCCATAAACCTTAATAGCTTTTTCAGGACCTATGACAGACACACTTTCAATACATTCAGGATTCAAAGCATTTACTACTTCACGATCAGACTCTTTCCCATTAATAATAACCAAAGGTTTTCCTTCATCGGAAATTCCTTGTACCGAAATAGCCACCTTCTTTTTCCCGGATGTTAAGACAGAATCTTTTTTTTCTGTACGATAACCTACCACTACTACCTTATTCTTGGTAGTATCAACAAGCTCCTTAACAACATTTTCTTCACTCTTTGTTTCTACAATTTCCGCCAAATCATTAACTTTGACTGCAGAAATCTCTTCCACTTTTTCAGAGATTTCAGGACGGGCAAAAGCAGTTACTGCAATAGCTGCCAACGGAAGTACATACAAGTACTTCAACCGTGCCCACGGATTCGATTTTTCTTTTAACATCATAGTGATACGTTTTTTAAGTTTACTGTGATTAAAGCTGTTGGCCATAGAGTAGAGCCTTGTGCCAACGGCTTTTTTTATTAATAATAGTTGATATTCTTTCGCGTTTACACCCTCATTAATGACGGTCTCGTCCGCTTCATATTCGTGAACGTTCTGCAACTCCTGTTTCAACAACCATGCACTAGGATTGAACCATTGGAAAAAGATGCAAATATCCGCCACCAATAAATCTACTGAATGACGATGGTGAATATGAGCCATTTCATGAATAAGGATTTCCCTCCCGTTTTCCTCCAGGTCTTTTCGGCTGATAACAATATACTTCATCCAACTGAACGGAGCTATCTCCTGATTGTGCACCACAAGTGTAACCCCTTTCTCCAACTTCTCATGTTTACCGGAATGTATCAACCGGAAGAGACAAATCAAAGAATAGATATTGCGACAGGCAAGAAATAGAATACCCGCCAGATAGACCAGCAGAACCACCTGTACCCAAGATATAGCCGACGTCTCCTGCACTGCACCGACATTGGCAGGAGTAGCCTCCAACTCTGCCATCAATAGCAATTGTTCAATGGAAAGCACAGCCTGCTGCACTTCAACCTGATGCCGGGTAGTTACTTCGATACAAGGAATGAGTAATGAAAAGAACAACACTCCCAATAAAGCCATACGATTGAAACGATGAAAGGTTTCCTTGCTAAGTAATAACCGGAAAAACAGGTAAAACAGAACAAGACAAACAGATGATTTTAATATATAAATGAAGAAAACTCCCATAGCATAGATTTTCGTTTAATAGATTAGTGTTTTTTGTCAGCCTGTTCCACTTCCTCGATGAGCTGTTTCAATTCATCCAAGGAAATATCTTCCTCCTTAACCAAAGAAGAAACGGCATTCAGGTAAGAATTATTAAAATACTTACTAATCACATTCCGCAGCGTTCCTTTACGAAAATCTTCTTCACTAACTACGGGATAATATTGATAGGTATTTCCGAAAGTATAATGAGCTAGAAAACCTTTTTCTTCCAACCCACGCACAATCGTAGATAATGTATTGAAATGTGGCTTGGGATCTTCATAGAAAGCCAACATTTCCTTCACGAACAAGGGACCTTTTTCCCAGAAAAAGCCCATGATTTCTTCTTCTTTTGCTGTTAATCCTTTCATATCTGCAACTTTGTTTGCCGCAAATAACGAAAAGTTTTAGTTCATAAACTAATTTATCTAGTTAAAGTAAACTAAAAGATATAGTTAAGACGAATAATCTACTATTAAACACCTGTGAAACAGATTTATTATATCTCTTTTAGCTCCACAGTTTATTGACAATAAAGTTGCCGATATAAAATAAGTCGCCCATAAAAACAATACTGAATACCAGAAAAGTGAAACAAGTACTCCACCGGGCTCCTCCATCCTCTTCGCCGCGTTTGATACGGAGCAGGGAACTATGCAAACAATCACCTGCTATGAACAGCACAAACAAACTCGGTATCAAGTCACCCCACGATACCAACCACAGATTATCCCCCTTCCCCAACAGGAATGTCAATGCTACGGCCAATAAGAAGACAGAAGCATATTGCAAGTCTTTTCTTTTTGAATTCATAGTGGTAATGTTTAAAGTCCTTTTCACAAAGATATTGAATCTCACCCAATAATCCTTATCAAATCTATATAAAAATCGGTCAGGCTTTGTTGAATCTAAGTTTATTGTTACTTTTGCAAGTACGAATTAAAACCAAAACCGATTATAAAAGCAGATGAAAAAGATCAGCATCACTTTATTACTCTGCCTTCTCTGTCTGACCGGAATGGCACAAGGACAAAAGGCACTCGATTTAAAAGATATCACCTCCGGACGTTTCCGCCCGGAAAATATCCAGGGAGTAATCCCCATGCCTGATGGCGAACACTACACGCAGATGAACGCCGACGGCACGCAGATCATTAAATACTCTTTCAAAACAGGCGAGAAAGTAGAAGTGATTTTCGATGTAAGCACTACACGCGAATGTGACTTCAAGAACTTCGACAGTTACCAGTTCTCGCCCGACGGTCAGAAATTGCTGATTGCTACTAAAACGACACCTATATATAGGCATTCATACACAGCTGTACATTACATTTACCCTTTGAAACGAAATGATAAGGGCGTTACGACAAACAACATTATTGAACGGCTGTCTGACGGTGGACCTCAACAGGTCCCCGTCTTTTCTCCAGACGGTACAATGATTGCTTTTGTCCGCAACAATAACATATTTCTTGTTAAGCTGCTTTATGGCAACAGTGAAAGCCAGATTACGGAGGATGGCAAACAGAACTCTGTACTCAACGGCATCCCCGACTGGGTGTATGAAGAAGAGTTCGGTTTCGACCGTGCTTTGGAATTCAGCGCTGATAATACACTGATCGCTTTCATCCGCTTCGATGAGTCAGAAGTTCCCTCCTACTCTTTTCCGGTATTTGCCGGACAGGCACCCCGTATTGATGCCTTAAAAGATTATCCGGGTGAATATACCTACAAGTATCCGAAAGCCGGATACCCGAATTCGAAAGTAGAAGTACGCACGTATGACATCAAGTCACACGTCACCCGTACGATGAAACTCCCGCTGGATGCAGATGGATACATTCCACGCATCCGTTTCACAAAGGATGCCAACAAATTGGCTATCATGACATTAAACCGTCATCAAGACCGTTTCGACCTTTACTTTGCCGATCCTCGCTCAACACTTTGCAAACTAATGCTCCGTGATGAATCTCCTTATTACATAAAGGAGAATATTTTCGATAACATCCAGTTCTATCCCGAATATTTCAGCATGCTTAGCGAACGTGACGGTTACAGTCATCTCTATTGGTATAGCATGGGAGGTAACTTGATTAAAAAGGTTACTAACGGTAAGTTCGAAGTGAAAGATTTTCTGGGATATGATGAAGAAGATGGTTCTTTCTATTATACCAGCAACGAAGAGAGTCCTCTGCGCAAGGCTGTCTATAAAATAGATAAGAAAGGCAAAAAGACCAAATTGTCTCAACAGGCAGGAACCAATACGCCTCTCTTCAGCAAATCGATGAAGTATTATATGAACAAGTTCTCCAGCTTGGATACTCCTATGTTGGTTACCTTGAACGATAATTCAGGCAAAACGCTCAAAACGCTTATTACAAATGATGCGTTGAAGCAAACATTGTCCGGATATGCAGTACCACAAAAAGAGTTCTTTACTTTCCAGACTACAGATGGCGTGAAGTTGAATGGCTGGATGATGAAACCGGTTAATTTCTCCGCATCCAAAAAATATCCGGTACTGATGTATCAATATAGTGGCCCGGGTTCCCAACAGGTATTGGATACTTGGGGAATCAGCTGGGAGACATACATGGCAAGCCTCGGTTATATCGTGGTATGTGTAGATGGTCGTGGCACTGGAGGTCGTGGAGAAGCTTTTGAGAAATGTACCTATTTAAAAATTGGCGTCAAAGAAGCCAAAGACCAGGTGGAAACAGCGCTTTACCTAGGCAAACAAACGTATGTGGACAAAGACCGCATCGGTATCTGGGGTTGGAGTTATGGCGGATACATGACTCTTATGAGCATGAGCGAAGGAACTCCCGTATTCAAAGCCGGAGTAGCAGTAGCTGCACCCACCGACTGGCGTTTCTATGATACGATTTATACCGAACGCTTCATGCGTACTCCGAAAGAGAACGCGGAAGGATATAAGGAATCATCAGCCTTCACCCGCGCTGACAAACTACATGGAAACTTGTTGTTGGTGCATGGCATGGCAGACGATAATGTGCACTTCCAAAATTGTGCGGAATATGCCGAGCAGTTGGTTCAGCTTGGAAAACAATTTGATATGCAAGTGTATACAAACCGCAATCATGGAATATATGGTGGCAATACCCGCCAACACCTATACACACGGTTGACCAACTTTTTCTTGAACAATTTATAATGACGGACAGAGTACGTAAGCCCGAATGGCTGAAAATTAATATTGGTGCCAACGAACGATACACCGAAACCAAACGGATTGTCGACTCCCACTGCTTGCATACTATATGCAGCAGTGGGCGTTGCCCTAATATGGGGGAATGCTGGGGAAAAGGAACTGCTACCTTTATGATTGGCGGTGACATCTGCACGCGCAGTTGCAAATTCTGCAACACACAAACCGGCCGCCCGCACCCGCTAGATGCAAACGAACCTACCCATGTCGCAGAATCCATCGCACTGATGAAACTGGATCATGCTGTCATCACATCCGTAGACCGGGATGATCTGCCGGATTTGGGAGCAACACATTGGGCACGTACCATCCGGGAAATCAAAAGACTGAATCCACAAACAACGATCGAAGTGCTCATTCCTGATTTTCAAGGTAGGATGGAGTTGTTAGATTTGGTAATCGAAGCCCGTCCCGACATTATTTCACACAATATGGAAACCGTACGCCGCATTAGTCCGCTAGTGCGCAGCGCGGCAAATTATGATACAAGTTTGCAAGTCATCAGACACATTTCCGGAAAGGGAGTTAAATCTAAAAGCGGCATTATGGTCGGGCTGGGTGAGACCCCGGAAGAAGTTGAAACATTGATGGATGATCTATTAGCAACCGGTTGCCAGATTCTTACCATAGGCCAATACCTTCAACCGAGTCACCGGCATTATCCCGTTGCAGCATACATCACTCCGCAGCAATTTGCAGAATATAAAACTGTAGGTTTAGAGAAAGGATTCAACATCGTAGAAAGCGCTCCCCTTGTTCGTTCCTCCTACCATGCAGAGAAACATATTCGTTAGCAAACAAAACATATCCCCTATTTGTTTTATTGATAGAACCGACAAATAAACATAAATATAGAGATGGCTCATAAAGGAACACTTTCTTCCGCATTTAACATGTCGCTGGGTTTTATCCCCGTTATTATTTCCATTTTATTGTGTGAACTTATAACGCAAGACACGGCTATTTACATCGGTACAGGCATAGGTATTATAGGTATATACCTTTCTTATCGACGTAAAGGATTGTTAATTCCTAATTTTATCCTCTATATAGCAACCGGAGTGTTAGCACTATTATCCGTAGCAGCTCTCATTCCTGGTGATTACGTTCCACCCGGTGCACTTCCACTTACGCTGGAAGTTAGTATTCTCATTCCGATGCTAAGTCTTTACATGCATAAGAAAAGGTTTATCAACCATTTCTTAAAACAGATAGGTTCTTGCAACAAACGTTTATATGCGCAGGGAGCAGAAGCAGCCGTTGTATCTGCACGTATCGCTTTGATCTTCGGTATATTGCATTTTATTATAATCAGCATTACCGTCGTTTTTCAAGATCCGTTGAGCAAGACGAGTATCTTTGTACTCTATAAGGTGTTACCCCCTACCGTCTTTCTGATGAGTATCCTGTTCAATCAGATCGCCATCCGTTTCTTCAATCATTTAATGTCACACACGGAATATGTTCCTATTGTGAATACCAGAGGAGACGTGATCGGGAAAACACCTGCAATAGAAGCTGTTAATTACAAAAATGCATACATCAATCCGGTGATAAGAATTGCCATATCCACTCACGGAATGTTATTCCTTTGCGACAGGTCATCAACAGCCATTCTTGATAGAGGGAAAGTAGATATTCCCATGGAATGTTATCTCCGCTACGGAGAATCTCTGGAAGCAGGCGCCACTCGTTTAATCAACAATGCTTTTCCTCATGAAAAAGGTATCAAACCTGAATTCAACATCGTTTATCACTTCGAGAATGAAGTGACCAACCGTCTTATCTATCTATTCATTGTCGATATCAAAGATGATTCCATCCTTTGTACCCCCCGCTTTAAAAACAGTAAGCTGTGGAATTTCAAACAGATAGAGGAAAACTTAGGAAAAGGCTTCTTCAGCAGTTGCTTCGAAGATGAATATGAACACCTGAAAGGCGTTATTTATATAAGAGAAAAATACAGGGAATCTTAGATAAATCGGGCACGTGTCCTTTCCAGTCCTTCACTGTACGCGTCTGTATATATTCTCCTTCACAAGTAATATTGGCAGCGATACAGAGCTTTGTTTGAGGACGGCAATTCAACAAAATATCCTCTACCATCTTATGATTCCGGTAAGGCGTCTCAATGAAAAGTTGCGTCTGATTTTCAGCATACACACGCTGCTCCAGTGCTTTTAGTTTCTTGGCACGTTCTCCCGGTTCAATCGGCAGATAACCGTGAAACGCAAAACTCTGCCCGTTAAAGCCGGAAGCCATCACGGAAAGGATAATGGAAGAAGGTCCGACCAAAGGAACCACTTTCAGCTTTTTACGTTGTGCGATAGCAACCACATCCGCTCCCGGGTCAGCTACTGCCGGACAACCTGCTTCGGAGATAACCCCCATTGAAGCTCCACCCACCAAAGGTTGCAGATAACCGGAAATATCATTAGGAGAAGTATGCTTGTTCAACGGGTAAAATGTCAATGCATCAATATCAATCTCCCGGTCCACCTTTTTCAGGAAACGCCGGGCAGAACGAACATCTTCGACTATAAAATACCGGATACCAGAAATGATCTCCTTATTATAAGAAGGCAATACCTTTTCAATAGACGTATCACCTAACGTCACGGGCAACAAATAGAGGGCAGTTTCCACTTTTTAAATTGAGAATTAAGAGACTATACTTTAATATTAAAAATCAAATAAGGTTTTGAGCGAAGCTAATTAAAAGTTGAAAAATGCAACAGTTTAGGAAGCCAGATAGTTGGATTCACTTAACATCACATGATAATCAGTAAATTCCAGGAGATCTTTCAGTTTCATGTCCTTATGCTTTTTCATATAAGAAGCGATGATTCTTGCTCCCATCCATGTCCCGATTAATGCCGGAGCTTGAGCACCCAACATATCGACAGCAGGAGCAGGCTTCATATAATAGCGGATCACCATCGGGTCTCGTGCATGCAGATGATCGTTGGTACAGATATAATTCCATATCTCCCTTTCATTCTCCTTACACCAGTCGTTTTCCTCCTTGGAATATCCCATCGCTTCGCCGATATCACTATATCCTAATAAGTTCTGCACGACGTAGTTGATTTTTCCGGAGTGCATCATCAAGTCAATCAAACAAGTACCCTCATGATAGTTCATTCCGTAACGGCTCAAAAGATAAAAAGCAAAACAATCCGGCACAATCCGTTCCGGACGCATCGAGCGACATTGATAATCGTAATAGAAACGTTTATAAAGAGGATAATCTTCCCCCATATATTTATCAAGACTGATCCCTAATAAAGAATCCACCAAAATAATAGATTCGTTGAAGGCAGACACTTGCGAATAGATAAACGGCACTTTTGTATCAGGCACTTCCTTCTTCAGTTTCCGGAATCCTTTGTTAAGTCCTTTTTCCACCTCATCCAGATTAGGGTACTTTGCTTCTACATCGCTAAGCAAACGGACTAAAGTCGTATCCGAATAAAATTTCTGCAGACGTTGCGAAATGGTATCATCTTTCACCGTACCGATAGACAATACATCCTCAATCAGGATTTTCGTCGGCATACGGTAGTCCATCGTCAACTTCTGCATAGCAGAAAAGCTGTTGGAGCGAACGTATTCGCTCAACAGCTTATCATATCTTAGAACAGAAATCTCCTCTTCCTTCTGCTCCGTACCCTTTCCCGTGCTTATCCCGCAGGAGGCGAAAAGCATACTAATTAAAATAATAAGAAGAGAGATCCGTAGTTTCATAATCTTTTATCCGTAAATGATGTTACCATTTTCGTCCATATACTCATCGAGTCCTTTCTCGTAAGTAGCCATGGCACGAAGACTCATACCTACACTGGAGAATCCACCGTCATGGAATAAGTTCTGCATAGTTACCTTACGGGTAAGATCGGAGAACATCACGATACAATAATCGGCACATTCGTCAGCCGTAGCATTTCCGAGAGGAGACATACGGTTGGAGAAATCAAACAGTTTATCCATACCCTTCACGCCCGAACCGGCAGTAGTAAATGTAGGAGACTGCGAGATAGTGTTCACACGTACGCTATGTTCGCGTCCGTAGATGTAACCAAAGCTACGTGCAATAGATTCCAGCAATGCCTTTGCATCTGCCATATCATTGTAGCCGTAGAAAGTACGCTGCGCGGCCACATAGCTCAAAGCAACGATAGAACCGTAATCTGCAATAGCGTTCAATTTCTTGGCCGACTGAATCATTTTATGGAATGAAACAGCTGAAATATCCAATGTCTTATCCAACATTCCATAGTCAAGGTCATCGTAAGTACGTTTTTTGCGCACGTTGGGAGACATACCGATAGAGTGGAGTACAAAATCAATTTGTCCACCCAGTATATCCATGGAGGTCTTGAATACATTTTGCAAATCTTCTACGCTGGTGGCATCTGCCGGAATAACCTGGCAATTTAATTTCTGGGCCAAAGCGTCGACTTCTCCCATACGGATAGCCATCGGAGTATTTGATAATGTAATAGTTGCACCTTCTTCTACGGCACGCTCTGCTACTTTCCAGGCAATAGACTGATCGTTCAAAGCACCGAAGATAATACCTCTTTTTCCTTTCAACAAGTTATAACTCATATCTTTTAATAGTTAAATTTTGTGCAAAGATAGGAACTTTCTGCATAAAAACACGAGAAGTGTGCAAATAATAGACAGAAATGACAAAAAATACACGTATTCTATCAATTAGTCCACATCCTCTTGGGGTTTGCCACCTATCTTTGCAATCGATAATTAAGAGGTTTTTTCATAATATTTATTTAAGGTTAGAATTAGGTTAACATGAATTTGTCTTATTCCTCTCCTGCAGGCTGCCTGCGACAGATCGCCTGCGGAAGGACATAAGAATTATGAAATCGCCCTCATTAATCATCACCCAACTACCAAGAAAAACAATAGATGTATAACCCTATAGAAATAAGTTACTAAATGAACACATTGACAAAAAGACTCTTCTGGATGGCCCTATGCTGTTTACCGTTTATCTCATCAGGATGTAAACAAAGCGAGACTGCCGTAAAAGAAAGCTCCATCAGTGACGCTCTCTACCAGAATCTACCTTTTGAGATGCCCAAAGTACAGCAACCGGTTTTTCCTGCTTACGAGGTAAACATTGAGAAATTCGGAGCCAAAGGCGATGGTCTGTATCTGAATACCAAAGCAATCAACGATGCTATTAAAGAGGTGAATCAACGCGGAGGGGGTAAAGTGATTATCCCGGAAGGCATCTGGTTGACAGGACCTATCGAACTGTTGAGTAACGTGAATTTATATACGGAACAGAATGCATTGGTGCTCTTCACCGGTGATTTTGAGGCATATCCTATCATTGCCACTTCTTTTGAAGGACTGGAAACCCGTCGTTGCCAATCGCCTATTTCCGCACGCAATGCAGAGAACATCGCTATCACAGGATACGGCACATTTGACGGAAACGGCGACTGCTGGCGTCCGGTAAAAAAAGGCAAACTGACTGCTTCACAATGGAAAAAACTGGTAAACTCGGGAGGTGTTCTTGATGAAAAACAAGAGATATGGTACCCCACAGCCGGTTCACTGAAAGGTGCAATGGCTTGTAAAGATTTCAATGTACCCGAAGGTATCAATACAGACGAAGAATGGGCTGAAATCCGTCCGTGGTTGCGCCCGGTGTTGTTAAGCATCGTCAAAAGCAAGAAAGTACTGTTGGAAGGTGTTACTTTCAAAAACTCACCAAGCTGGTGTCTGCACCCATTGTCCTGCGAAGATTTTACAGTAAATAATATCATGGTCATCAATCCGTGGTATTCCCAGAATGGTGACGCCATCGACCTGGAATCTTGCAAGAACGCGCTCATTATTAATAGTGTATTCGATGCGGGAGATGATGCTATCTGTATCAAATCCGGTAAAGATGAAGACGGCCGCCGTCGCGGTGAACCTTGCCAGAATGTTATCGTTAAAAATAATACGGTACTGCACGGACACGGTGGATTCGTAGTAGGTAGTGAAATGTCGGGTGGTGTGAAGAATATCTATGTAGAAGACTGCACATTTATGGGCACAGACGTAGGTTTGCGCTTCAAGAGCACTCGCGGACGTGGCGGTGTGGTAGAAAACATCTACATCAATAATATCAACATGATTAACATTCCGAACGAACCGTTGTTGTTCGACCTGTTCTACGGTGGAAAAGGTGCCGGCGAAGAATCGGAAGAGGATTTGCTGAACCGCATGAAGACAAGTATTCCTCCGGTAACAGAAGAAACACCCGCTTTCCGCAATATTCATATCTCTAATATTGTTTGTAGAGGTTCGGGACGTGCCATGTTCTTCAATGGTTTGCCGGAAATGCCGATCAGCAATATTACCGTTAAGAATGTCGTGATGACAGAAGCTACGGACGGAGTTGTTATCAGCCAGGTTGACGGAGTTACTTTGGAAAATGTATATGTAGAATCATCCAAAGGTAACAATATATTAAACGTCAAAAATGCTAAGAATCTGACCGTAGACGGAAAGGTTTATGAAGAATTGGGAGCGAAAGAAGAAATTTTAAGCCTCAAATAAAGTTCACTGCAAAAAGAAAACCACAATATCATTATATAGAGTAAAAAGCTCAAATAGCAGACTATAATCTTTTCAAAAGATAGACAGTCTGCTATTTTTTCTGTTACTTTTGCAAGGAGAAATACGACGTATAATTTCAGCCTTAGAAAATCATGAAGAAGAATCTTTTTATTTTTACTTTCCTTTTAGGAGTTTTCAGTCTGTCTGCCCAGGCGCAGAAACAGGAGAAAACCATCACAGTTGAAGTACAAAACAACTGGAATCAGGCCAAAGCGGATGCTCCGGTTGTTATCAACCTGCATGAGTTGCACGCCGGCTTCAAAGTTAAATCCGCTGTTGTCATGGAAGGAACAAAGGAAATACCTTCGCAGCTGGACGATTTGAACAGAGACCGCAAGATGGACGAACTGGTCTTTGTGACCGACCTCCCTGCTCACGATAGAAAAACATTCCAAGTTACACTCTCTTCCGAGAAAAGTGCAAAGACTTATCCGGAACGGGTTTATGCCGATATGTTTATAGTAGACCACCGGAAAGGCAAACATCAACGGGTACAGGCTATCACCGTTCCCGGCACCAGCAATATATACAGCATGGTACGTCCGCACGGTCCGGTTCTGGAATCGGAGCTGGTGGGCTATCGTCTTTATTTCAATGAGAAACAGACACCGGATATTTACGGCAAGTTCAACAAAGGACTGGAGATCAAAGAATCGCAGTTCTACCCGACGGATGAACAGTTAGCTAAAGGATTCGGAGATGACGTACTTCGTGTGTTCGACAGCTGCGGACCGGGCGCATTGAAAGGTTGGGACGGACAAAAAGCAACGCATATCACTCCGGTGGACACTCGTACAGAACGTATCATCTCTTATGGACCGGTGCGGGTGATTGCAGAAATTGAAGTGACCGGATGGAAATATCAGGATCAAGAACTGGATATGATGACACGCTACACGCTTTATGCCGGACATCGCGATCTTCATATCGAAACATTCTTTGACGAACCGCTCAATAAAGAAGTTTTCTGCACAGGTGTGCAAGACATCGTAGGTACTTCCAAATCTTTCTCCGATCATAAAGGGCTCGTAGGAAGTTGGGGAACAGATTGGCCGGTCAACGACACCGTGAAATATGCCAAAGAAACTGTAGGGCTGGGCACTTGTATCCCTCAACGTTATGTGAAATCGGAAGAAAAGGATAAAGCCAATTTCCTTTATACCATTACCGCTCCGGGAAATAAATATTTCCAGTATCACACTACTTTCACTTCGATGAAAGAGACATTCGGATATAAAACACCGGAAGCATGGTTTGCTCATCTCCGCGAATGGAAAGAAGAGCTAGCCCATCCGGTGACAGTGAAAATAAAAGATAACCGCGCCAATAAATAGGGTAGAAACAAATACAACTAAACAAAAATTACGAGGTTTCTACCAATTTTTCTATGACTCTGCACAAATATTCCTCCTTGTGCAGAGTCTTTTTATTTACCTTTGCCATCAGATAAAACCAACGAATCATATCTATAAAATAATCTATCTATAACATGAAACGATTGACACAGACTTTAGCTTTTTGCTTATTAACGGTTTTCACCGCAGTAGCACAGAAGAACTATGTATCTGAAGTATGGGTTTCCGACCTCGGAAACGGTAAATACAAAAATCCGGTGCTTTATGCCGACTACTCCGATCCGGACGCTTGTCGCGTAGGGGATGATTTCTATATGACTTCATCCAGTTTCAACTGCTTGCCAGGATTGCAAATCCTTCATTCCAAAGATTTAGTCAACTGGACAATCATTGGTGCTGCAGTTCCCAATGCCCTCCCTCCTATCGAAACTCCGGAACGACCGGAACACGGCAATCGTGTCTGGGCTCCGGCTATCCGTCACCACAACGGTGAGTTCTATATCTTTTGGGGAGATCCCGACCAAGGAGTTTTTATGGTGAAAGCCAAAGATCCGAAAGGTCCGTGGAGCGAACCGGTCTTGGTGAAAGCGGGAAAAGGCATCATTGACACTTGTCCGTTCTGGGATGAAGACGGGAAAGTATATATGGTACACGCATACGCAGGAAGCCGTGCCGGACTGAAAAGTGTAATCACTATCTGCGAACTGAATACGGAAGCAAATGCAGCGATCACTCCTTCTCGTATTATCTTCGACGGTCACGAAGCACATCAAACTTGCGAAGGTCCTAAAATGTATAAGAGAAACGACTATTATTATATCTTCCATCCGGCAGGTGGTGTACCGACAGGCTGGCAGGTCGTACTACGTTCTAAAAACATCTATGGTCCTTACGAATGGAAAACAGTACTCGCGCAAGGTAACTCTCCAGTCAACGGTCCTCACCAGGGTGCATGGGTGGATACTCCTACCGGAGAAGACTGGTTCCTCCACTTTCAGGATGTCGGCGCTTACGGACGTATTATGCATCTCCAACCGATGAAGTGGGTGAACGCCTGGCCTGTGATCGGTATCGATAAAGACGGTGACGGCTGTGGCGAACCTGTCTTGACTTACAAGAAGCCGAATGTAGGTCAGACATATCCTATCTGCACTCCGCAAGAAAGTGACGAGTTCGACGGATATACACTTTCTCCACAATGGCAATGGCATGCTAACATCAATGAGAAATGGGCCTATTACGCAGGCGACAAGAGTTATGTGAGGTTATATTCTTATCCGGTTTTAAAAGAATATAAGAATTTGTGGGATGTAGCCAACCTGCTCTTGCAGAAAACTCCTTCTGATAATTTCACCGCAACAATGAAACTTACGTTCAGCCCTAACCCTAAACTTAAAGGTGAACGCACCGGACTTGTTGTTATGGGCAGAGATTATGCCGGACTTGTTCTAGAAAATACAGACAAAGGTTTGGTTCTGTCGCAAGTTGAATGTGACAGAGCAGATAAAGGCAAACCAGAAGAAGTGAAAGCCGCTGTTGATCTTTCGCAAAACACGGTTTATCTGAAAGTGCGTTTCAGTTGTGACGGAAAGAAAATCAAGGGTAGTGAAGGCGGACATGACCTCATTGTGATGTGTAATTTCAGCTATAGCCTCGACGGAAAGAAATATGAATCATTAGGTGTTCCTTTCCAGGCAAGAGAAGGACAATGGATTGGTGCCAAAGTCGGTATGTTCTGTACGCGTCCGGCTATTAAAACGAATGACGGCGGTTGGGCAGACGTTGACTGGTTCCGTATTACGAAGAAGTAATCAAAGTATATATAAGGATGAAAAAAGATTGTCCCACAACTTTCAAGCAGTAGCGGGACAATCTTTTTTATCTTCTTTAAACTTACATACAAGCCCAGCCAAATTTACGAACAAGCTCTGCAAGCAGACTACGGTCTTTTATTGGCAAATTAATGACCACATTCTCGCGCTTCTCTCCAGATAAAACATATCCCTCAGCCGGCAATTTATCTTCCAACAATACACTTTCCTTTAATAACGTTTTCTGGTATTCACCCGATTGAAACACAACATCGTAATACTCATGTTCATTTTCAGGCTGTAGATAGAGTAAACGCAAATCGGCTTTACCTGCTAAGAAGGATTCAAGTCTACGTGTAGAGATACGTATTCCCGTATAGCGATAAACCGTCTCATCATCATATAAAAGACAAAGATACAGTGTATCAAAGGCATCTCTTGCCACAAAAAGCTGAGGCACATCACAGAAATCCAGAATTTTGTCTATCCTTAACACATCTTCCATTCCCATAATCAGACTATTTTAGCTTGTAAAACATTAAAATCCTTTGTTCTCCACCAAGAATAATGTGCTATATCAAATGTTTTCTTTAACACTCCATCTTTTGGTTCCAATATGACTAAAGCAATATTTGCCTTCTTGAACTTAGGAAGCTTTAATCTTTTCTCCGCTTCTTCCCTCTCTGAAAATAGAGAGACTGCCCTTGTCACACATTCATCTATTCCTAATCCTTTAAAGACCTTATCCGGCTGCATTTTTCTTTGCGAAAAGAAATCTTCTGTTGTAACAGGATTACCATTTGCAATTCTATAATAACAGCCTTCGCACCGCTTCGCATCTGTTGGGGGACATTGTTCAGGCAATGCCTCAAACCATTCTGCATTCATTATTCTTTAGTTTTTCGCAAAGTTAAGCCAATCTGGTAGAATAACAAATATATTTCCGGCTTTGTTGTTCATTCGATATTCTCTAAACTATTGCCTCATTCTTCCCAATCTCATTTTTTTAGTATACCTTTGCAGAATAAAAGATTTAAATATAGAATTAACTATAAACATAAGCCTTAATGAAAAAACTAATAATATTCGATTTGGACGGTACATTATTAAATACTATCGCAGACCTCGCCCATAGCACTAATTATGCTTTGAATAAATTAGGATACCCCACACACGATGTAGAAAAGTATAACTTCATGGTAGGAAATGGTATCAACAAACTCTTTGAACGTGCATTACCCGAAGGAGAAAAGACAGAAGAGAATGTGCTCCGGGTAAGAAAAGAGTTTATTCCTTATTATGATATTCACAATGCAGACGATAGTCGTCCTTACCCGGGTATTTCAGCGTTATTGTCTTATCTGCAATCCGCAGGCATTCAGATTGCCGTAGCCTCCAACAAATATCAGGCCGCTACCGAGAAACTGGTTGCCCACTACTTTCCGGAAATTCATTTCACTGCCGTTTTCGGCCAACGGGAAGGAGTAAATGTCAAACCTGATCCAACAATCGTTTTTGATATATTAAAACTTGCCGATGTACGAAAAGAAGATGTTCTTTATGTAGGTGATTCCGGTGTAGACATGCAAACAGCAGCCAATGCCGGTGTAACCGCTTGCGGAGTGACATGGGGATTCCGACCACGCACGGAACTAGAAGAATTTAATCCGGCATATATGACAGATGTGGCCGAAAAAATAAAAAAAATGGTCTTTTAACGATGATATCCTTACAAGAATAATTATGATTCGGCAAGTAAAACTTCAATAGTCTCAATAAGTTCTCTTGCCGGAGCTTTTATCGTACTGATTTCATCCTCCGATATTGAATAAATGCAATTATAATCCCCTTTTTGCCGTAATTGTTCCATACGCGCCAAAAAACTTCCCAAACGTGCACTAATTTTGCCTGTTTTTATAAAATTCAAGCCAAAGCAAGCTATCAACCCATCATGGGTTTTACATGATAATCCATTTTGTATTAATAAAGCCTGAACAGCATGAAAACAGGCATAATAATATCTATTGGAAGCAATATCCCAATACTTCAGATCAAACATCTCATCTGCTTGTTTCAAAAATACTTTAGCTTTCTCCAACTGTAATATCACCAAAGAATTACGTTCTTCATCTGTCAATTTCATACTAATTCAATTCCTTCCTGCTCTACATTTTTATAAAATGGTGTAATACAACTTGCAGCCCATTCTTTCATCGTATACATAATCGGATTAATTCGCGCTCCCAAGTCCCATCCCAACATAGTTAAGGGAAAGCTTACCTTATCATAATCTTCAGGCTCCAATTTTTCTTTATCTAAGATAATCAAAATATCCCAATCAGAATCAATCCGTGCATCCCCACGAGCTTGAGAACCAAACAACAAAGCCTTGCCACCTTTTGGTAAATGCTCTGTCAATGCCTGCTTAATAGACTCTAATATTTTATTTGTATGACTTTTCATATTCGTCTCCCCTTACTCTTCTACAAATATACAATAAATATCAATACAACAATATGACTTACAAAAAAATCGCTCTTGCTAATTATTCATACTTGGTTCTTATCCATGACTAATATGAATAAAGAATAAAGTCTAATATTACATATTTTCCGTACAAATTTCAATATCACTTTCCTTACAATGCATTTTCTTTGCAACAGGTAAAGAAAGGCTCACCTTTGCGTGCCTAAATCTAAGAACAATAGTAATCTAATTTATTATAAAATGAAAAAGCATCTTATACTATTTTTTGCAGGAGTAATATTGAGTTACGGGAACATAAAAGCACAGACAGTTCCCGATAAAAAAGAAATTCTGAAAGTAACTCTTCATGTGAACGACTATTTCATGAAGAAATATGCCGACTATCGCACTCCTTCCTTTGTGAAAAAAGTAGTTCGCCCCAGTAATATCTGGACACGAAGCGTATATTACGAAGGCTTAATGGCACTCTACTCCATCTATCCCGCAGACGAATATTATCTCTATGCCAAAGAATGGGCGGATTACCACCAATGGGGCTTCCACCGTGGGACAACCACCCGTAATGCAGATAATTACTGCGCCAGCCAAATCTATCTCGATTTATACAACATTTGCCCCGATCCTGAAAAAATACGGAAAACGAAAGCCAATATGGATATGCTGGTCAATACTCCACAAATAAACGACTGGTGGTGGATAGATGCTATCCAGATGGGGATGCCTATATTTGCCAAAATGGGGAAACTTACAGGCGAACAGAAGTACTTCGACAAAATGTGGGATATGTACGAATATACCCGTAATAAACACGGAGAGAACGGAATGTTCAATGTCAAAGAAGGTTTGTGGTGGAGAGACCATAATTTCGATCCTCCATACAAAGAGCCTAATGGCGAAAACTGTTATTGGAGCCGTGGTAACGGATGGGTATACGCAGCTTTGGTGCGGGTAATGAACGAAATTCCATCTGATGAAAAACATCGCCAAGATTACATCAATGATTTTATGGCTATGAGCAAAGCACTGAAACAATGCCAGCGTGAAGATGGCTTTTGGAATGTCAGCCTCCACGATCCGTCAAACTTCGGAGGCAAAGAGACTTCCGGCACAGCTCTTTTCGTATATGGTATGGCTTGGGGCGTACGCAACGGTCTATTGGATAAAAAGACCTATCTGCCTGTAATCATAAAAGCATGGAATGCTATGGTGAAGGATGCAGTTCACCCGAATGGTTTTCTTGGTTATGTACAGGGAACCGGCAAAGAACCGAAAGACAGTCAACCTGTCACATACGACAAAGTTCCTGATTTTGAGGATTTCGGAACAGGATGTTTCCTTCTTGCCGGAAGTGAAATCTATAAATTAGACCTCAATATGTAACTGATAAACATACTTATCTTGAATCCGGTCTATCCTTCACAAACCGGATTCAAGGTAAGTATATACTACGTTTTACTTCTCTCCCCTTTCTGGTAAGCCGAAGGAGATACTCCAAACTGCGCTTTAAAACATTTACTGAAATAAAGAGGATCATTAATACCCACTTTATAAGAAACTTCCGCAACAGTCAGATCCCTTTCGGTCAAAAACAGTTCGGCAGCCTTCTTCATTCGTACGACACGCAAATACTCATTCGGTGAGTATCCGGTCACGCCCCGTAATTTCTTATAAAATACAGTTCGTCCCATCCCCATCATCTGCGCAAATTCATCAATAGAAATGTTGTATTGAGAATAAATCTTTTCCACCACAGCCACCAACTGATCTGCAAACTCCTTATCCCGGTCCGTGTTACATAAAGCAGGGCGTACCACCCCCGGTTCACTGGAAAATTTCTTCCGCAACTTTTCGCATTGCTCTATCAGTCGGAACACCTGCGCAAGCAAAAGCTTAAAACTAAATGGCTTTGCAACATAAACATCCGCTCCCGCTTCAAGTCCTTCCAGGTGCTTATCCGGTGAAGTCAAGGCAGTCAGCAGAATAATAGGAATATGACTTGTCGCAAATTCAGTTTTCAGTTTCTTTGTCACTTCGAAACCGGTCATCCCGGGCATCAATACATCGCAGATAATCAAGTCTGCGTCATAGTTGCATGCCTTTTCAAATCCGGATATTCCATCCGCAGCCACTTCTACTTCAAAATAAGCACTAAGCTCCTCCTGCAGGAACCCACGAATATCATTATCGTCTTCGATGACTAATATTTTATGTTTTCTTGACGTTGTGATTGTCTTTTCATGTTCCTGACATTCCTCTGAAAATTCCTGCAAATGGTGAGTCTGCATATTCGCTTCTTCCAACAGGAGATTGCCGGGAACCAGGAAGTCTTTTTCCGAATAAACAGTTTTATCAGTCGGAATACATACCGTAAATACAGAACCTCCCCCTTCATTATCTTTATATTCAATCGTTCCCTTATGCACCTGCACCAATTCATGGCTCAAATGCAGCCCTACTCCAATGCTATCCCCGGAGAAGCTACTTTGCATGAAACGTTTAAACAATTCTCCCTGCTTTTCTTTAGGAATACCTACTCCGGTATCCGCTACCTGAATGTATAAACACTTCTTCGCCTCATCCACATTCACAGAAAACAGAATTGTCCCACCCGAAGGAGTATACTTAAAAGCATTTGAAAGTAAGTTATACACCACCTTATCCAAATTACCTTTATCAATAAACATTTTATAGGATGGCACAGACGGCAAAAAGCGGAAATCCATCTTCTTCTGTTCTGCTACGTCACTGAAACTTAAATATATTTCGTACAGGAAAGCAACTACATCAGTTTCCTGCAGAGAAAGAGCCAATTTGTTGTTCTGCATTTTTCTGAACTCCAGCAACTGATTAATCAGCCTCAACATACGTTGTGTACTTTTATCCATGACTTTCAACGGATGCAATAAGGCTTGTGGAATATCATCCGTCCGGTACATTTTCTCCAATGCTCCTTGGATCAATGTAAGCGGAGTACGGAATTCATGAGAGATATTTGTGAAAAATACCAGTTTATACTCTGCCAGTTGTTTTTCAACATTGATGCGGTTGCGCAACCTATTGAAATTAAAAATGATACGATATGTAAAGTACAAAGCTATCAACATCAAGATGAAATATCCGAGCATAGCCCAATTCGTTTTCCAAAACGGAGGCACGATAACAATCTTCAAGGTTGTTTCGGTATCATTCCAAATACCGGCACCATCACAATATTTCACATGGAAGATATAAGTACCCGGCTCCAGATATTTATAAGTAGCAAAACTTAAAGAAGACGGAACATTCCATCCCTTGTCATAGTTTTCCAGCCAATACATATACTTGATTTGACCATTATCCGAATAATCGAGAGTAGAAAAATCAAGCATAAAAGAATTCTGGAAATATTTCAATGTAATCTTATCCGAATAGGCTAAAGATTCTTGCAAAGGAGACCCCGGCATATTAGGCTTCACCTGAATTCCATTAACGGACAATCCTGTGATAACAATAGGAGAAAACAATCTCTCTGTTGGAATCTTCTTCGGGTCAATAATCGTCAATCCGTAGTTTGTTCCAAAAATCAGTTTACCGTCTGCCCCCATACACGCACTGTTCTCGCTATACACATTTCCTAATGTATAAGATGAGAAGAAATAATTCTCGCAAGAATGGCTGTTGGGATTGAACCTTGATATTCCATATTCCGTAGCAATCCATAATTGTCCTAAATGATCTTCCAAAATAGATTGCACCATATTATTAACCAGTCCTTCCGCTATTCCATAATGTGTATATTTCAAAGACTGACAGTCGTCTGCCAGTTCGCATAGGTTCAGCCCGGCACCCGAAGTACCTACCCACATGCGCCCTTTGCTATCACGAAACAGGCAACGAATCTCATTGCTGCAAAAATTACCATCGGTGTAGCTGAACAAATGATAGTTATCTTCATTAGCGATCAATGAGTCAGGGTGGAAAATGCAGATACCTTCACTTGTGCCCATCCATATCATCCCTTTCTCATCTTCTGCCATTACTCTGACTATCCGTAAGCCATACTTCTTTCCTTGAAAGAAACAACGGAACTTGTATTGTCCTTTTTCCGTTGATTCTGCCAGATCCAGTCCTCCTCCAAATGTCCCCACCCACATACGATCTTTCTTATCACGAAGAATGGAATAAATATTAGAATGAGATAAGGCAAAAGGATTAGACGGATCCGTTTTATACCACGTATCTCCTATTTTTAGTCCGTCTCCCCGGGTTCCTATCCATATATTCTCCTGACTATCTTCTGAAATCGCATAAATATTATAGGGCAAATAATGATTATCTATCTTAGTTTTCAGATGCGAATCATAATTATACAATCCACCTCTACGCGTTCCTACCCATATATCTCCATTCGACATTTTAGTCAGTAACCGGATTGTATTCGAACGGTCAAAAACATCCGGTGATTCTGGATAGACATGTGTAATGCCTTTATTTGAAATGGAAATATGAGACAAACCGGAATATTCGGAGCTTACCCATATTCCTCCTGTCCTGTCTTTCATCAAACATAACAAGAAATCTGACCCTATAGGTCCTGCATTCTTCCCTTCGGAAACAAAGTGTTCCAACCGATCCTCCTGAATATCGTAGGTGAAAAGTCCGTTTCCATAAGTTGAAATCCACACAATCCCCCGGTCATCACGCACCACATGATAGCGTTCATAATCTATATATTTCATCTTCTCTTCAGGGATCAGTTGAAAATCCTTTATTTCTCCGCTCTTCGAGTTTATATAATAAATTCGTCCAGTGTTATTGTAAGCCCAACAATCTCCGTAATTGTCATGAATCACTTTTCCATTATTTATTTTCAGTTCCCGGCAAGGAGTTATTTGAAAGTTCTGAAAATCAAATTCATATACCCCTTCGCTGGAAGTAAATATAACCCATTTATCTTTTATCAATGAATGTGTACTGACAGATGTATTACCGGCAATAGCAGACAGCGACGCTAAACAGTCTATTTTTTTCGATCCATTTACACAGCGATACACATCTCCACTCTTTGTCAGAAAATACATATCCTCTCCATGAGGGAAAGAAGAAGAAAAATTCAATTTCCTATCGATAAATTCAACTTTCCCTTTATAAACAGACGCAAGTCCCTGCATGGTACCAATCCAGATCCTGCCATTAGAATCTTCATTTATAAATTTAATCCGGTCATCGGGCAGGTTTCCAAATTTCGTTCTAAACTTCACAGAGGTCATAGTCCGATCGTCCTCACAAACAATTTGACGTACACCGTTCCTTCTATGCCAAAGCCACACATCTCCATCAGAGGACATAAATATTTCCGAATAGTTCTCTCCATCACTTCCGGTACCGGTAAAATCTACAAAACAAGCTTTCTGTAGGTCATAACAGCTGAATAATTCCGGTACAGTCTTTATCCACAAAAAACCGTTCTTATCCTCTGCCACATGTTTTATTCTGTTATCTGCTAAAGAAATCCGATCGTGTTTTCCACTTTCCAACTGATAAGTAAGAAAAGTATTTCCATCATAACGGGTCAATCCGTCTAAAGTACCCAACCATAAGAACCCTTTACTGTCCTGAAACATGCATCGTACAGAATTACTAGGTAGCCCATCACTGGTTCTCATTTGTTTGGAACTAAGTTCAATATCAGCATACAAATCCGATAAAGAAAAACTTAACAAAACGAAGAGGCATAATAATTTATATTTCATATAGTGCTTGGGGTTATTTTGATTGCTGGTTACAAAGATACATCTTTTGCACTGCAACATAGAATGTAACACTATGAAAAAGTAAAATCTCCATATAAATTTATTCTTTAATAATACACTTCCCACGATTTATCCCCTCTGCATTGATCGTCATTTGTCGACAAGTAGCATTATTATAAAAACTAACGTTCACTTTTCCATTATTATCAGTCCTCACATCAGGATTCCAATACAAAGTTCGACGAAAATCTATATCTCCCGGAACACTATTACTATGATTTACCTGATAGAATTCTCTCACAGGAGAAAAGGCTTTGAAAAAAGTATAACGCATTCCCTTCTTATACTTGTCATGCAACACATCGTTATATAAACGGACGATGAATAATACCAGCCTTTGGTTAGCCTGAAAAACAGCATCATGTAAATGTCTCATACTATAAAAATCTGATGTTGGATCACTCGGAGGATAATAGCCATAATTACTATCTATGTTTCTCACTATCCAAGCCCGAAGATTTCCATCATACACTTCTATTGTTTTTATATTCTCTATCGGATGATCGGAAGCACCGATGCCCTTTCGCGGATTAACAGAACCTCCACCATCTAAAATATAACAAATAGCACTATTAGCATACGTATACGCAGTATCTACCATGTTTACCGCAGAAATATTTCTTTCCATATATTCCCCCAATGTTCCTGGATAATCCTTCCCTTGATCCATCAGCCTACTAATATCCTTTTCCACATTACAAACCAGATCCGGAAATATCTCATTCTTTATCTGTTTTTTCTTTATCACCACTTGGGGAAGATTCTGTATCATACCTAAAACATTACTATTGGCCAGACTATCTGAAGTGTCTGCAAAAACAATAACCGTATCCTTCACCTGAAAGTCCGAAATAGAATAACTGCGGGCTTCCGGACTAAAAAGGCGGTCGAGCATAATCCTGCAATGTTTCGGTTTGCCTTTCGAAGTCACAGAAAGAGCCAGCTGCCATTCACCGTCTACTGCCGCATGATCCGGCAACAGGAAATGGAAACGCCCTTTTTTGTCAGTTTTGCAATGACCATGGAAAGAAGCACTATCCTTAACAATCCAAAATACAACATCCACATTCGCTTCCACCCTATTCTTGAGTAAAGATTTCACTACACCACTCACTGGTAAACCCTCTTCAGCATAATGTGCCACATGAAAAGGAGATACCCCCGCCATCACCTGCCAATTGTAACGGCGCCACCCCTGTACCATCATCAACAAGTCCAACTTCATACGATTACTACGGTCGTCCGTCCCGAAATATTGCATCGGATGAGCGATGTAACCTCGTATTTCAGAAGAGAGCAACAAGTCTGTCAGGATATTCTCATGATAACCAGTATGAATTTCTGTGCCGGCATCACGCACAGACAATGAAAAACTGCCTGATACAGGATTACCGGACAAATCTTTCACAGCAAGTGATAGTGTCACCTTTTCTAAAGGTTTATAGAAAGGTTTATCCGCCTCCACCGTAACACAGCAATATTCTAACGGAGCACGATTAAAAGCCAAACGGTCTGCCAGAATTTTACCATCCTGATTATAAAGAGTAAATTGAAGGCAACCGGCAGGAAGTTTTCCTTTATCCAATTGATAAATATAAGGTTTATCACCCAAAACTAAAGCTTCTGCTGAATAAACTGTACCACGACATGATACAGAAACGGCTAAAGTATCAGCCGGCAAGTCCGGAGATTTTTGCAGATGTACCTGATAAGTTTCTGCATCCAAATCTGTCACACGCATCACATATCCTGAAGGAATAATGTTTGAAAAAGAAAAGTCATATTTCTTTCCATCATAATCGGCTACAATTTTATATGTAGTCTTATCAGGAATCATTTCAAAAAATCCCATACCTTGGTGATAAGTGGAGAAATATGAAACCAATTCACCGGAAGAATCATATACCGCACCTGTTATATTCAAATCTTCTCCATTCTCTCCTGTAGCTTTGAAACCGATTCTCGAACGTAACCCAACCACAGCATTTCCTCCTTCGGGATAAAAGGAAAGGTTGACTTTCTTAGCTTTTGTGGTCTTTTTACGTTCGTCTTTCAAGCCAAAACCACTATTCATCTTCCGATCAGTATAATGCCCTTCTATTTCCGGAGAATCATAAACAGGAAATACACGAGAAAAAATACAATCGTCACCAAAATTCAACAGACTTCGAGTGTAAGCACGAACTTCATAGAAACCACTATGATAACGGGAACTCAAGGCAAATTCACCATGACATTCGCCATTTTCAAGCTTTAATTGGCGGTCATCCACTACCATCCCTTGTGGAGTCAACAGCTCTACATGTAACACTTTGCTTAAAGTAGTGGGACGAAGTTGCTCTGCAAATACCGCATAAGCCTTAAACCAGATAGTATCACCCAAATAATATCCGGTATTGTCAAAATGAAGATACACCTTTTCTTGAGGGTTCAGTTGGTTGAATTGATTTATCGCTTTTACATAGCCAGGTAATGAACGGACACTTATAGATTGGGCGTATAATGGTGGAACTATTATAATATATAATAGTAAAATAGCGAAAATTGCTTTTATTTTAGTTATGTGTTCCATGACTTTTTAAGATTTACACAAGCAAAACTAGCCAAAAGGAATAATGAATACAAAAAACTTAGCAGGCTATTTCGAAACAAGGATTATTATCCATATTTATGTCATTTTTTCCATATACTGACCTATGATTTGCATTGGTTCATAATCGGTACGGTTATGAACAATTCAATGCTTTTCTCTATAACATGGTCAATTCTTCCATCTCCTTCACTTTCCTCTGTTTCTTCAATAAATAAGGAGTTTGCAGGTGAATAGTCGGCCTTTCACCTTCTCTTCATCGTGAATCAAATCAAATGGCTGCTTCCTGATTTAACCATTGAACAAGATTAGTAAAGCTATTTCGTAATTAGTTTCAACCCTATTTGAAACTAAAAGTTTCACGCCGAGAAACAAAGTGTTTCATGCTTTGAAACGAAGTGTTTCACACCGAGAAACGAATAGTTTCAAGCAGTGAAACTATTTTTGAAACTAATCGCGTAAGCGTCTCCGCGATTCTATATTGCTGTCCGTTTTTAGCTCTCATATCTTTGCGAGGTATAAAAATGAAGCATTATGGATTTAGAAAATAGATTTAGAAGAACTTGGAAACGTTTCCAAGAAGTCTTAAAAACAGACTACAATTGTTCTTTAGCGGATGTTTGCCGCGAGCAGCATACCACTTTTGGAGGTATGAGTTCCTGGATGTCCCGACGGGGCTATAGCGTTAAACAAGCTAAGGCAGATGTGGTTCGTGATTATTATGGCGGCGTTGAGCCGTCCCCACTGAGCACTACCTCTCCTGCGTTCACTCAAATAGCACCCGCCATGTCGTCGGAAGAAGAGTTTAGTCTTGCCGGGATCACAATCACGTTTAACAGTGGAACCACCATTTCGGTCAAACGGGCCACACCCGGTGGTGTTATTAAAATGTTGCTCGATTACGAAAGAAAGGAGGGAGATCCATGTATTCTCTAACATCAGCCAATCGATACTATCTGTACCAGGGCTTTGTTCGTATGAACCTTGGCATCGACGGTTTATTCAAAATTATACGCTTGGAAATGAAGGACTTGTCTCCCGTTTCCGGAGATATATTTTTATTCTTTGGCAAAAACCGACAAAGTGTAAAAATACTGCGTTGGGATGGCGATGGCTTTCTTCTGTACTACAAGCGCCTCGAGGGTGGAAGTTTTGAGTTACCAACATTTAACCCCCATACAGGCAATTACGAGATTTCTTATCAGGTTTTGTCTTTTATCTTAAATGGAGTGTCATTGAAGTCTGTACGGTTGCGAAAACGTTTCAGGATTTAATATAATATGTTGATTGTTAATTATTTGTACTAAGTATATCATCCGATTTATTTGGTCAACTCGTTGATTTTTTATATCTTTATACCATGAAAAAGGATGAGATCATAGAGTTATTGAAGGAACAGATCAAGGGATTACGAGATGACAACAACAGACTCTTGGGGCAAGTAGATGCTTTGATAAAAGAGGTTTCTTCCCTTAAAGAAGCACTCCTTCAAAAAGGCGAATCTCTTAGCAAACAACAGCGCCTTGCTAAGGGGCTCGCCAAACTTGTATCCAACACATCCGAACAGCAACAAGCTCCCCAACCTGCCATGTCCGAAGAAGAGCGGCAGAAGAGAGAAGCTGAAAAAGCAGATAAGCGTAAAGCCAGAAAGAACAATGGTGCCAAACGTGACATGCATTATGAGATGGAGGAAGAAGAACATGTCGTTTATCCTGATGATCCCGATTTTGACATCAATAAAGCCCGGTTGTTTACTACCGCTCCCAGAATATGCGTCCGCTATGAATGTGTACCCATGCGCTTCATCAAGCACGTCTACAAGATACACACCTATACGCAAGACGGTCGCCTGTTTGAGGGAAAAACCCCGGTCTCGGCTTTCTTGAATTCCAGCTATGACGGCTCATTTATTGCCGGATTGATGGAATTACGTTATATACAATCGCTACCTGTTGAAAGAATCATCAACTACTTCGAAGGTCATGGCTTTACGCTGAAGAAACCTACGGCTCATAAGTTGATAGAAAAAGCCTCAGGCCTCTTCAAAAATCTTTATAAGTGTATCCGGCAGACAGCTTTGAGTGATCCTTATAAGGCAGCCGACGAAACCTATTACAAAATACTCGTCCCGGAAAAGAACAGTAAGGGAAAAGGAGTTAGAAAGGGATACCTTTGGGTGGTTGTCGGCATAAACACCAGGATGATATACCTGCTCTATGATGACGGCTCCCGGTCTGAAAGAGTTATTCTTAACGAATTAGGCAGTTGCAAAGGTATCATACAAAGCGATGGCTACTCACCTTACCGGAAGCTCGAAAGCGATGCTTATCCCAATATCACACGCATCCCGTGCTTGCAACATATAAAACGGAAATTTATAGATTGCGGTGAGAATGACCCGGATGCAAAAAGAATCGTGGAGCTGATAAACACTCTTTATCAAAACGAGCATAAGCATAAAGTTGGGGTTGATGGATGGACAGTAGAACAGAATCTTATGCATCGAAAAAAGTATGCGCCGGACATACTCGGAGAAATAAAAGATGTGTTTGATGAAATAGAAGAGCGGGGGGATTTATTACCAAAGAGCGAACTACAAGAAGCTATCACCTATCTTCGCAATGAGTGGAATGCAGTGGTGGACATCTTTAATTATGGTGACACTTACCTGGACAACAATATAGTTGAACGGATGAACCGGTACATATCCTTATCAAGAAAAAACTCATTGTTCTTCGGCAGCCATAAGGGAGCCGAACGAGGCGCCATACTCTATACGATAGCACTCACCTGTAGGATGCATAAAGTGAATCTATTTGAGTATCTCACGGATGTGATAAACAGAACAGCTGAATGGCAACCAAACACACCACTTGAAAAATACAGGGAACTGCTTCCTGACAGATGGGAAAAGGCTAATGGATAAAAAGGGAGCATTAGCCTTTTTATTTTAGCAAACTATATAGAATCGCGGAGACGCTTACCTAATCGCCACAGGTGAAGAGGTGGTGAAGTTGTTACCCTTCACCCGCAAACTCCTTATTCATCGAAGAGACAGAGAAAAGGTGAAAGAAAACATAGAAAGATTGAAAATAAATATCCGATGAGAAAATCCATTCTATTCTGTAATAATTAAAAACCGCACCGATTAATTACTAATCCGTTAATCACTATTTAATACCTTTGTGCACCATTATGAGCTTTCCAACTAAATTTCAAAAGAGCAACTACACCCAAACTTCATATTAAGAAGAGCTATTTTGAAATAGCCTCGATGAAACGAGGGGCATTATTATGTATACTATCCAACAGAGATTTAGTCTTTTCTCTATACTCCTCCTTTTTAATAGTATAGTCCCGCCAAGCCAAAAGGATGTCCCGATCAGCTTTGGGCATTAAATTGAGAATATGCAGGCATTTGGAGAAAACAGGACTCTTTGACGCTCTTCGCCCATTCAAATAGAAAGATAACCAATATCGTACAACATTTGGATACATAGCATATTTCTCTAAGAAAATAAATTTCCCTTCCTCGGCATATGTGTATACCTCACTTAAAGATATGCATTTATTATCTTTTAGAGTATCACTTTTTATTGTATCTTCTCGTTTAGTTCTTAAAGAACGCGTCTTACCAATTAGTTTCCCCCGTTCAATAATATATTTGTTGTAATCGTCGTTTATAGAAGTACCTGACACATCACCATCACTTGCCCAGTCAACAACGCGCATCTGAATATTGCCAGGTTCTACTATAAAAGTTGTGCTATATTTAAGATATCTGCTTTTACTACAAAGAACTAATGCTAAAAAAGGTTCTTGATTGATCGTCCCTTCATAATGAAACACTTTATCGACCACCAATATACTGTCAATGAATGCTTGCTTTGAACGTTCATATTCACCTTGAAGAGATGAGAAATCATATAGCAATACATATTCATTATCCAAAGAATGATCAGGAAATTCACCTCTGATTGTGTATCTTTTTTGTCCATAAGATAGATGTAGCATAGATACGAAAATAAAAAAGAATAGATGTTTTATCATAATATTAGTCCAAATAAAAGTTTATCATTCACGTTGTAACAAAGAAAACCATTAATAGATTAATATAAAAACATTAACCGTATACAAATGTGTATACATTGGTAAATATACACACTTTGTATACGGCTTTTAAAGAAAGATCATTTTAAACGCAACGATTTAATAAAGTCAATAATCGTTTCATAAATAACATTCATTTTTAATAACAGATAAAGCTTACCACCACACTTGTTTACCATCTTCATAAGTAAAAATTCTCTCCTCTACACCATTGGTTAGATTATGTAAAATATATAATCGGTCAGCAGGTACATTGGAAAAATTTAAACTGAAATCGGTAGCAATCTGTTCTCCAAAAAATTTCCAAGAAGAATTGTCCCAATATTCCAAACGATATTGATTTCCCGGAACTATAAAGTTAGAATCTGTTTGAGGAACATATCTTACGCGCGTTATCTCATATGAATTATCCTTTCCTAAATCTAAACAAATATTACCTTTTTCTCCTTTATTCTTCTTAAAATAAGTATCGAAACTCCGATCCAAAGCCATCGTCCAATTTGTTTTAGTTTGCTTTATTGGTTCTCCGCTAAATCCACCTGTCAATAGAACTTCAACATTTGTCCCTCTCTTCTTCCCATAAAATTCTATTTCAGCCAAATTACCTTCTTTCTGTTCATCAAAAACTAATCGCACATACCTGTATGGTCTATTCACTGTTACGGTTGAATCAAAAAAATCTTCATTCCCTAATTCATCAATTGTTATTAAAGTCCTGCCTGAAGAGAATTCTCTATCATCTGATACTTCTATTTTAGAGCCCAATAGTCCTTTCCTAAAAGAAGAAATGCGTGTGAATTTCGGGTATTTACGAACCAACCGCATATCTACATGATTTTTTGTGTAACATTGAATCAATTTTACTTCACCACTTTTGGTTAGAACAAACGGCTCTGTAGCCGAAATAAAAGTTCCATTAACATAAAAACCAGCCATATAACATACATCGCCTATCATATTTTGAAAATGAAATACCCCATCAGTCACCTTACCAAAATCAACAGGCACCCATTTCTTATTATCAAACACACAAATAACTCCATAAGGACAGTTATTATATTGTTTCATATCACTGCCCTTTATCTCCACATCATAGGTATTAAAATAAAGATGTGAGACATCCATGCGATTTGGATTTAGCATATAGTCAGGAACATATTTTCTCGCATCCCCATCAATAACCTGTGTTTCAAAAGTTTGCCGATAAATTTTTGCTGGTTTATAAGCCAATTTCATTTTCTTTCGATCTAATGCGTCAAAAGCAAGAAATGCTCCACTATCCTTTAGAACTGCCACCCATTCATGTCCACCAGCTCTGTTCCCCCAACAATTAACATAATCTATTGTTGCAGGAATGCCACAAGCACGTAAAGCTGCCACATAATACTCACAAAAATGACGACATGATCCTCTACGAGTTTTTTCTAATTGAGATTTAGTTAAAGATATCGCATAATTCCACATTTGCTTACTATTTTGGTATTTACGTACTTTGACAAATTCGTGATATAGATCTTTTATAATCCGACTTTCGTCAAACATAGAATCTCTTAGAGAACGCAATTCCTCGAATTGTTTTCTTCGCTCCGGCTCTATTGGCTCATTGCCAACCCGATAAGGCAATACGTATCTGCAGAATAGATTAAAATCACGCGTGATAAAATTAGGGGCTGTTTGCCATGCTTCAAAAGCCACATCAATATTATCTATTAAAAAAGATGCAGATAAAGTTTTCCTATCATATTCACGTTCAAATAGTGAAGGTTTCATTTTCCCATAAGTCTGAATTAAGGTATGCCAACATTTTTTTGCCAGTTCTGGTTCTGATGAGGTTTCTCCTTTTTTATTTAATTCATCATAAAGTGCAAAAATCGTGTCATAACGTTCAATATCCTCTTTACAATAAGCAAATTTGTCACCTATATTATCCAACAATAATGTTGCTGCCGCTAATTTCAATGAATCATTTTGATAATGTGCTAAAACTTTCCGTGTGATAATCCTATTTCCAGAGTAGAAATATACTCCCCAGCAAATAACAGTAACGCCGAGAAGCAAAAAACTTATTTTCATCAACGCTTTCATATCTTTATTCTATTTCATTCTTCAAATTTTCATTATACCACAGATTAAATAAAAAAGAGTATTGCTCATTGATTATTTTATTTATATCTTGCTCTACGGGAGGCATATAACTTCTGTCTTTAGAAAAAACACCTAATTCCATTATACTCCCTCTTTGTCGGTACAGACTAGCTTGTTCTAATTTTCCCTCTTTCTCCAATATGGAAGCTAAATTAAACCATACCCGGGATAGGTTGGGTAATTGTTTGCTAACTTCATTCAAATAGGACAGTGCTAAATCGTTTTTTCCTAATTGTAAAGCTATACTTCCCCATTTAGCTAATTCTATTACATTTAAAGGCTTTTCCTGTTTTTCTTTTAATAATCTGCCTACTACCAGCTCTGCGAATCCAGGTTCTTGTTCATTAAGTTCTTTCCAAAAAGAAGTCCCAAGAATTCGAGGATTTTGTAAGATACAAGATCTTAATTCAGTTGCAGCGTTCTCTAACTGATGCTGTTGTTTATATTGCTCATATAGTGTCCACCGGAACAATAACTTGTCAGGATAGAGTTCCGTCATTTTTCTAAGTTTATCTTCGTTGTGAACTGCATTTTCTTTTTCTGACCAGCAATATTCATAATAAGCCAGATGAACATCTAAGGGATTTTTTAATTGAGCTTGCTTTATACATGTCAACGCCTTTGGTATATTAACCTTTCGATAAGCCATAGACTGATTAACTAATCTTGCAACATCATGATTAACGTTACAATTAAATCTAAAAATATAAAATACACATATCCATGCCAAACAGGGTATAGCAGCTAAAATCTTTATATTCGATCGTTGCACAATTACTATTTCTTCTTTTTGCAGGAAAGCGATTAATATCAAAGCTGATAATCGGACACTACTGGAATCAAAGAATGTAGAAAATGTTTGTTCCCGAAGAAAAAAGGCGAACAGAAAAAGAAATAATAGCCACAAATTACGCTTCTTCGCCTTCACTAAGTAGTAAACTATGGATAAAAGAAATAATATATAAAATATCAGACCGGCATATCCGCCTTCAATACCTATCTTTAAAAATGAATTCGCAGCGTATGAAGTATAAGAGTCAACCCTTTTTTCTCCATGCAAATAATAGTCCTTTGCCAATGTGTAATTATTGAGTCCCACTCCAAAAGGATATTCTTTCAAGACATCCGTTGTTGATTGGAAGGTATTTATTCGGCTTTTCGTACTACGCTGTTGGGATACAGTCTCATTTCCATGAAGTGTTTTTTTTATTTCTGTTGAATAAAGGCAAGCAACAACTATTACTAACAAACAATAGCCTCCACCAATAATTATCTTTTTCCTTTCGAATAATTTCCTATGTTCCAGCACAATTAACAATATGATGAAAACAATACCGGCAAGATAAATACCTCGTGAGAATGAAACTAAAGCCAAACATAAGATTATTGCACCTGATAGTAAAGCTATACCTTTTATTATTTTATTCTCACTATAAATATAGACAGCCGTTATAATCCCGCCAAACAACCATTGAAGGCTACTCCATTCATTATTGGGTACTCCCAATGGTTTATATAAAAATCTGAAATCATAAAGAGAACTAAAACCCATTTCATGCACTGACACACAGAAAAGATAAAAAGAATAAAAGGCTAATGCGGATAAGACAGCAATACAAACGGTAAATGATGATAGCAATGACTGTTCTCCTTTCTTATCGTATGTGATAATATACCTCAAAAGAAAGTAATACAGGATATTTGATGTGAGTGTAATAAAAGAATACGCACTCCCTGCGAAATTAACAGTAGGTCCCATCCCTATATATGCCCATAAAAGGAGCAAACATAAATCAATGATAGTCAGTTTTATCATTTGCCTGGTTAGACAGACAGTAAGGCAAATAACCAAAAGAAAAGTACAGATAAAGTATGGATCTTGTACGTAGAAAAAACGCATAAGAAACATGAAAACCAATAAACAACAAGCTATTTTATTTATTATTTTTTCCATATTATTTTTCTTAATAACGGACTCAACATTCTATACAGCATATAAAGAAAGAAATACAAAAACACTATTTGTAAAATACATTGTTGCAGATTCCCCCAATTAGGCATTTGATGATGTGACAGATTCATTAATAATAGTTCAATTCTTTCAGGAAAAGTATGATAGAATCTAATAAAAAAAAGTGGTAGCATATACAAGAAATAAAATCCGAAAAAGAAGTTTACCACTATTGTATAGATAACCAATGCTATTTTAGTTCCTTTGGAGAGTGACATTAAGTAAGGAACTTTATTAGTATTTTTATGCCTAAATTTGTTTATCATATACAGCATCCATTCTTTTCCTTTTTGACGTAAATTGGCAACACCTAAAACATCTGTCATAATCCAATATCCATCGAATTTAAAGAATGGATTTAGTGTGAGTAGGAAATTGAAATTCATAATCAATATGATATAGCTCAATAAACTACTTTGAGAATATAAATAAATTACCAAAAATGGAATTAAAAGTAATATCTGGAAATAGACTCCTCCAACATTAACAATACATCTTTTTTTTCTTGGAAGTTTCCAGACGCTTGATACATCTGTATAAAAGACTGGTATATTAATGTACAATCCAAGCCCGATCCCTCCATGAGAAATATCAAAATAGCGACAAGCTGAAGCATGTCCTAACTCGTGAAAAAGAGAAGAAAGAATAAAAAAGAATAGTAATCCGCTTAAAATATAAATATTCAAATTTAGGTGTTCTTTACCTATTGTACTGTATTCTATAAAGTAGAGAACATCCAAAGCTATAAAAAATAATATGACGAACAATATGAACCATTTATTAAATAAAGGAGCTAACAACGAGGAACATTTGTTGATGACATTCGCTGATATGAGTTCTCTATTATACAGAAAAGACTTTCTTTTGTTAGGAAGTTCGCTCTCTTTTTCCAACTTCTTAGCAAAATCATTTAAAAACGTCAAAATTTCCTCTTTCGAAAACTTTCCATTTTGTTTAGAATATTCTTCAATACTTGCTTCTTCACAACCGTTACATTTAAAGTAGGTCAGAAGTTCAGCCACATCTTTACCTATTTCAAAGAAACGTCCCGAAACCTCCATAAGAAAAGTTTCATGAAGGGAAGAAGTTGAAAATGGCCGGATTTCTATCTCTTGTAAATTCATTTGCTTCGTTTTAATCGCTTGATATGGTTGACTGATTCGTATCTTGTATAACCGAGTTATCGAATTTATGTTTTTTCTTTCCAAAAGTGAAACGATAATTTACTGATAAGCTAATTACATGATCGCTAACACGAGGTATTCGGTTTTCATATCTTCTTTCATAACCAATTTGCTGAAGGTGCCCCTTAGAAACTGCCTTGTACGGCGTTTGCATATATAAATCAATATTCCAGTTGCTGATACTGTAACCAGCTCCGAATCCCAGCATTCCAGGAAAATGAGTCATAAGACCGGAAGTGATTTTCATATACTTTGATGGTGCCATATAGTTTACATCAAAGCTCCAACCATTATGCATATAAAAAAGAGAACAGCAAAAGAAAAAACGATCAAAAGAAAAATCTTTCCACAAGGACACATCCATGCGATCATAAATCAGCACTGGCCTTAAACTAAATATCTGGGGAATAATATCATATTGCAAAGCCAATTCATAGTGCTGACTCAAACTTTTGCTTCCATTCAAATTTTGATATACAAACATTTTCCGTTCGTCATCATAACGATATAGTTCATAGTTCTGCGGATTACTTATGTGCAAACTAGCATAAGAAAGCAATGTCCACCTGGAATTCATAGTCCAATCATAATTTAATCCTGCATTATATTGCAAATAGTCTTTTAATTTAGGATTTCCTACAAACATCTCGTATTCATTTTTTTTATATTCGTAACCGGTACGATTTGAAAGACTTATTTCTGTACTACGGACAGTTCCGGTCAACTTCAACGAATGTCCCTTATGAAGATAGGAGAGTTTCAATGAAGGTATGAAGAAAGAACTGAACACATGATTTCCATTCGTCGTAGTATATGATAAATGTTCGGCAATGCTAGCTTGTAGATTAAATTTCTTCTTAATGCGATAATTATATGTAGCATAAAAACTGGTATTACCTTTATTTAAAAAGATCTCTGAATTTTGCCCCTCTTTTGTATTTAAGTTGTTAGTATGCGTAAAATTCTGATTTAGAGTCAAACTGACAGATGATTTATTTTTGAAACTTTTACTATAGTTACAATTAAGTCTTCCATACCAACTACCTTCGGCAGTAGCATTGGCATAAGAAGACGTTATGACTTCATCCGTACGCTGCTCATACCATCGATTGTAATCGTTGTTTCCATAACTTCCATACAACTCCAATCGAAGTATCTGCCTTTTGGGAAGAGTACGATTATAGCGTAATTGTAAAGCCGGATTCAACCTAACAGTATGTTTGTATTCTTGTTTCACGAGAACAGCGGATGTATTATTATACCGTTGCCGATTCCAGTTGTCATTTTCAGACATACTCCTATTCATCCGTAAAGAAGAGTAAAATGTTTGCAACTTATCTTTATATATATAATTTAGATAAGCTTTCAGGTTATTATTATTGTTTAATGAGGGCAATTCATCGTCTGTCCGGATGATGGTTTCGTCAGGAAAATGATAAATTGTTTCGGTATATCCTTCGTCATGATTTCTAAAATGAGTATAATTGTCCGATACTGATACAGCCCATTCAGATTTTCCTTCAAAATACTGGGCAGTTCCTCGTCCAGTGCCTGTTGGTTTGTTCAATTGATGCCTTGCGTTTAAAGCGATTGTTCCTAAGTAATCCCGTTCTTTAAGTATATAATCTAATATAGTAGAAGCTTCCGGGTAATCGGAACGACCTTGAGAATAAAAATCTACACGTTTAATATCTTTTGGGTTTAGATTCTGCACTTCTTCCCGTGTTGCCTCACGTCCGTCAATACACAATAATACGTTTTCTCTATGATAAGTGATAGTTGCACTTCGAGGGTCAGCTTCCAGCCCCGGAATCATTAACGCACGCAAAGCACTGTATCCGTCATAAGAGTGTCGTAACTGCTCGCGAGTAGGGAATGCCATTATTTTGTCTTCGGTATTTATCCGATTGGGAGCTAGCACAGTTACTTCCTGCATCTGTACCACTTTCTTATCCATCGTTATTTCTCCTAAACGAATCAGGGTCTCTTTGGTCGGATTCAATACTAAAGTAGTTTCTTTATAACCTAAATAACTGATTAATAGCTTGTACTTTTGTTCCGTATGTGGAAGTTTGAGTTCAAATTCTCCTTTACTATTCGTAGTTCCCCCTACCACAAAAAGCGTGTCATTCAGATAGCAGCGTATAGTTGCAGCCACTAAGTCTTGTTTCTCTTCATCTATCAGATGCCCCTGAATTTTCAGTTCCTGTCCAAAAACAGATATAGAAAAGAGTAACATACAAACTAAAAATACATTATTTTTCATTCTATATAAAATAAAAATAGAAGTTACATATCAGTATACTCTCTCAAATCAATTGAGAGAATATACTGAAAATAGATTCAATAATTAGCTTTAATTCATTACGGAATTACCTAATCTACCGAACAATGAAATCTTCCACAATGCTCTGAACAATGGTCATCGCAATGAACGTCACAAGTAAATTCATCGCAATCTTTACCACAAGAATATGCTTCAACTCCATCAAAATCTCCAGATAGTAATCCACCGATAGCCAACGGATCGGTTTCTAACCGCTGTTCCAATTCTTCAACATAAAGAGTTGGCAACTCTACATTCAAAGAACGTAGTTCTTTTTTCTCATTTTGTTCCATAAAAATAAATTTTAATTAATATTTTATTTAATGCTTAAATAAGCCTTATTCGCAGCATTATGAACTATATCCTCCATATGCGTACAACGATGTTTCTGTAAGTTTTGTGCCGGACATCCACCGCCACACAGTAATGCGTATTTACAGCTTGCGCATATAGCATTCTCCAAAAGATAGGTCTTTCTCCAACGTTCTTCGACTTGCTCATTCCAAACAATATCATTATTCAAAGAATAATTACCTATACAATGTTCTTTTTGATTCACAGTCTCCCAGCATGTATAAATTCTACCAAATGGATCAAACACAAATCCACCCGTTTGAGCACTACAAAAAGTAGAACGAAAAGATAGAGGTTTACCTTGTTTTATCGCTGCATGAATTCTACGATATACTCCATAATCTTGGCAAGTAGATTCCAAGCCATGTTTTTTATGCCATTCTATAAAATCTTTCTGTGAGAAGTATTGATAGGCTTTTTCTGTACTATCGGAATAATTTCTTAATAATGCAGAGTTTATAGAAAATAAAGGGTTCTCTGTATAGCCCAAATCACAAAAAATCGTTTGTAATCCCTCTAAATCTTCTATATTGTTTCGATCAGCATTCACTCTAACTGAAATAGCAACTCCTTTATTCAAAGCAATTCCAATATTTTCTACAATCGTATCAAATGTAGGGTATCCTTGATAATGAATACGACGTTGATTATGACGTTCTCTAATGCCGTCTATCGTTATCTGAATAAAGCTAATATCTTCCGGCGAGAGAAGATCTTCATAATATTTCAGGTCATAACCATTAGAGATAGCAGAAAACTTAAATCCTAATTCTTTACCCTGTTCAATAATATAAGATATAATATTCTTATTTCTCTTTAATAGAGGTTCACCGCCATACAAGGTTATTGACCTTGAGCGTAGTCTTTCGTCTGGTGCTATCTGTAATATAGCTTGATAGGCTTTATCTACCATCTCTTTGGTGAACGCTGTTCCATCTTTCTGAATATCTTTTTCAAAACAATAGGGACAACGAAAGTTACAATCATAGGTAATTAGAAAAGTAAAACCTTTACGTAGTATACTTTCTTTTCTAAAAAGTGCTGTTGCTAAACGTTTAAAGTATTCTTTTTCTTCATCTTCTGTTTGTAAAGTGATATATCCTCTTTTTTCAAGAGCATCTTTTGTACTTTCTTCACAAGGTAGCACAGCCCTATCAAAATAAGGATTTTCTATCAGAAACCTTACTATGGACTTATCTATTAAATCTATAGCACCGGTATAGCCATGTATTAATAGGCTATCGTCAGGTTCACTTTCTAATTCTATCGATATTGCATACGATGATAATCTGTATTTTTCCATAATATTAGTATGAATGAAAAATGTTTTTCAATGATAATTTGTTGCAAAAGAATACATTTCTAAGTTAAGAGAAAAATATTAACCATATACAAATGCGTATACATTTACTTATACACACATTTATATATGGTTTTACTATAAAAAAGAGAATTATTCTAAATACAATGATTTGACAAAATCTGTAATAGATTCACAAACAACATTCATTTTTTTCTTCAATCTACTACGCCGTATTCTAAAAGAACTCTCTAAAACATGAAACAACTCTGAAATTTGAGCATTATTAAAATCAATACGTAATAAAAGAATGATATGTATATCGTCTTCCGAAAGTGCAGGATAATAATGTCTTAACTTATAGATAAAACCATCCTGATGAAGATTTATCCAAAGTTCTAATTTATTCCAATCATGATTACTTATTACAGACAGAGATGTGATATAAATTTGTGCATCATAAGCTGTTTTCCAATCATTCTGTATATTTGAAACAAAACATTGGAGTTCTTCTAAATCTTCTTTTTCATTCATATTCGGATATTCTAAATTACTACAATTATGCCCTATTTCACCAATTCACCATTGATATAAAGGTTCTTGAAAGTCACATCTTTCGCCCCTTTAATATCATTTACTCCTTTGGCTACATTATTAAAATGAGAATCCTCTACACTGATATTATATACATGTTTATCATCCTCCAATCCGATAATAAGCACACCCAATTTACTCTTCTCACAAGTTACATTCTTCAAATGCACATTACGGACAATCGGGTCAAACCCTCTCTTACATTTCTCCCGATTCTCATATTGCAGATTGATGCGAAGTACAGCTTCACGACATTGGCCTACCGTCACATTGCGTACATATACATTTTCTATAAGTCCTCCGCGACAAGTGCTCGTCTTAATACGAATGACACGATCCAGATTCGGGCTATCCATCCGGCAGTCTTCTACAAACAAGTTACGGTAACCACCGGAAATCTCACTGCCAATCACTACTCCTCCATGTCCATTCCTCATCATGCAACCACGTACGATAATGTTCTCACTGGGAATATTCCATTTACGCCCGTCTTCATTACGTCCTGATTTAATGGCAATACAATCATCACCCGTATCAAATGTACAATTCTCAATCAACACATTCTTACAAGATTCAGGATCACATCCGTCTCCGTTAGGTCCACGATTGAAAACAGTTACTCCGCTAACAATCAAGCTCTCGCAGAAAAGAGGATGAATCACCCAAAATGGAGAGTTTAACAAAGTAACACCTTCAATCAAGATGGTGTGGCAGGAATGTAAGTTCAATAGCTGCGGACGCATACCATCTTCCGGCTTCATCAGACGCTTGTAGACAGGAGTCGATGTTTCACCATACATCAACAGACGTTCACGACCTCCATTGCGTTGAGCCACCATGCCTTCTTTCCAACCATACTTTACGGCCCCACACATCGGCCACCAAGTTTCCATGCTACCTTGTCCGTCAATAATACCTTTTCCTGTTATGGCAATATTGCTTTCACCATAAGCATAAATCAAGGGGTGAGCGTTATAGCAATCAATTCCTTCCCAACGGGTTAAAACTGCAGGAAAATAAAGGCTTTGATCTGTAGAGAATTTCAAAACAGCTCCCTCTTCGAGATGGAAATTCACATTGCTCTTTAGAGTAATAGGTCCGGTATAAAAAGTGCCTTTAGGAACAATTACTGTGCCACCTCCTGACAGACTGCACTGTAAAATAGCCTGATTAATGGCTTCATGGCAAGGATTAGCCTCATCATCCGTTTTTGCTCCAAAATCAGTTATAAGAAATGTTCGTTTCGGAAAAGAGGTCCGTTTAATCTGTTTTTCGATACGGGCGCTTTCTTTAAATGCTTTATCAAAATCAACAGTATTCGCAGATGTTACCTCTGCCACAAAAAGCAACATCAGTAGTAAATTAATAGTTCTTCTCATCATAATTCTTATCCTTTTATTAATATGTTATTTTTATTTTATTGCAATGTAACTCCCATCAGACCGATAACAACATCGTTTGAAAGTGTTTCCAACGTCAGATGACTTAACTCTTTGGAAGGATTCAGAGGCATGTCCAAAAGTACACCTGCTCCCCCCTCGATGGAACGTCCATAAACACCCTTTATGCCTAAGTCCTTTCCCAAGTCATTGCTAACCAAACCCGTCTTAAAATGAATGCGATAAGGACGGGGAGAAACAACGGTGAATGCCTGACCATCAACATAGAAATCCTGTTCAATAGGACACCAGTTATCCGGATTCACTAATTCCAATACATCAGAAGTTCCATCTGTATAGTATACACGAACAATACCATTAGCAATGCGACACTGCATGTGGTTGGTACTGCCTGCCATCATTAAATAGGCATGAGAAGCCCGACCGGAAAGCGGAATACTCAAACTGTCGGGATAATTATCCCACAACGAAGTAAAAGCAATATTGCTTCCTTGAGCCAATGTTCGGAATGGCACACCCAGTTTGGTAGTCAGCATCTCATCACGTACCAAGGCACGCAAACCTGCATCATCAATATCAGCAGTTAATTTGGGATGGCACCACTCGCCAATGCCCTGAACAGGAAGTTGCAAAGTGGTATAAGGCGAACGGGGTGTCAGATACTCATTCCGGAAAATATCAGTCACATTCGCATTGAACAAAGAATCCATATTCATCACCCGGCACTCTGACGTATTCACCTGTGAGAAAGGAAGAATGACTGATGTTTTTTCCGATTTCGTAATCTGTACGTTTACAGGCTGCCACCATTCCATCTGTCCTTGTTTCATGCGAACAAAGAATGTATGATGCCCCAAATGATCATTGACCTTACTTCTTATAGATGTATCACTAACATTCGGTTGTATCAGCACTCCCTGCGGATCATATATTTCACCGAATACCGCCCCTAAAATGGATGGAACACGGATCTCCGCTAAAGCCTCCGCCTGTATTTCAGGCAAAACCGGATTCAGACAGTTTCCTTTCCACACAATTTCGACAATTGCTTTTTGGGCAGAAGAAGCAGGAATAACAACCACCGGATAACCAGAAGCAGCTTCCGCAAAGCTCCAGTCAACTTCTTTCCCATTTACTTTCACAGAATGAATCCTTTCTCTTCCGACATTCACTTGTAATGTCAATGCCAAAGGCGCCTTAAAACGTTGCTCTATCCGGTAAATATCCGTATCATTCTCCCTGACAAAGTGATAGGTTATGTCAGGCAAAGAAATAGAAGCTTTTAACCATCCTGCGGGAAATCCCGGACGAATCACCATCTTCCCGTTCAATACATCGGGTAAAATGCCATACAATCCTTGTACCAGTAATCGGGAAGCTACCCCTATCGGATCTCCAAAGTCACGATAACACTCTCCACGGGCAGCATCATAAAAGCTGACTTGCCCCAAATTGCCGGGACTGTTACCTAAGTACATACCATCCAGAAATGAACTTTTCATCAATCGATATGCCTCCTCCGGACGTCCTGCCTGGAAATAGGCCAAAGCTGTATGCATTACCTCTGCGAAAGCCACATTATTGATACTCCAGGAATAAGGTAACCAATTGGTAGTGGCAATCGTTGCATACCCCTCTTCCAGTCCATCGGCATACACGGGGATATGTGGTATTTCCGTATCAACATACCGTGTAGCCTGATAAGCTTGAAAAGGATCAGCAACGTCGCTATCGAGTGCATGGTATATAGTCCATAATCCCGGACTTTCGTGAAGCCGGCGATGTCCCATAAAATCCTGATATTCCGCCCAACAACCTTTGCCCTGCATCCAAAGACGCTTATTCATCGCTTTCAATATTTGCTCGGCTTCGTTCTGATAAGGTGAAGGGTCTTCGCCTATCAAAGAAGCAAGAAAAGCTGCCATTTTATTGGCACGGTAGTTATAAGCCGACGAATGGGTGACTGCGCCACTGTTGTAGTAAAGCGCATCACTTGCCCAAATACAAGCGTATGCATCATATAAACCATCATTGTCCGGATCATAATTTAATTTTTCCCAAGCTAGATGGCGGGTAATCACAGGCCACATTTTGCGGACATACGCAGTATCTCCCGTCCAGTTGAAGTGCCATAACAATTCATCCATGTAACAAAGATTCATGTCATAGTGGTGCATCTGGTTGTTACGTCCAGGATTCCGGCAAATATACCCATTACTATATTGAGGAGTTCCCCAACGTTTTTCCGAACGCGCCAGATTCATTGTAGAATCCTGTGCCGGATGAGGTATTGTATTCGGGACATCAGTCACCTGACTGGCTGCATAAGCATCAAAATGAGTCCGTGCCCGGTCATGCCAACCTAAAGCATCACCGGTATATCCGGCCCTCCACCCACTTAACGGCATACGCCAGCCAATAGCACCGTGCAACCAAACTTGTCCGTCCCAAATTCCATCGGCAGCTGCGACCAATGCACCACCCAACGTGTTCAAATAAGGGTCCGGCGTTTCTATCTTCAAATGAGAAGCCAATACCAAAGAGGCTGCCTCCGCTTGTTGATAAAGTTTACGGACATTATAGCCTTCGGAAACCTCCCCACGTACCAAGTATACTTCTTTCTGCAAAGAAAGTTCACCTGTGACAAGGTCAGTCGCTTCGGCAGGAAGTTCGAAGCAATCAGCCGGGTCTACCCCCATATCTCCATTACGACTCAAACCTTTTCCGGTAGCTCCCCCATGTTGCCAACGAAGTATAGCTCCTTTAGGCATATTCGAAGGAGAAAAACGCCAAATAGCTCCATCCATATCGGCTAATGCCAATACAGAAATACGCAGTTCTCCTTTTCCCCAAGACGGGTCTGTCAAATAATAGGTACGTTTTCCAGCCGAATAACGGGATTCACAATGCCCGGTGCGGTCAAGCGCTAATTCTGTTCCGTCACGAAGAATGACTTTGAAACTTATATTTCCTCCGCGTCCGTTATTATAAAAAGCAAAAACCGGCCGGTCACTTGTTTCTACCCGAAAGGGACTGTGACTACCGTACAAAGCACGGGTATACCGATTCTTACCATTGACACAAACAAACTCATCACCATCGGGACGATATTGCAACGTCCTTTTTGTACCTCGCAGATGTTCATTCAAGGAAATGGATTCTTTAAAGTCACCGATCTGCTTTGCCTCTCTTTGAGCATTTAATGGCATCGCCGACAACATCAAGAGGCAACAAACAGTCAGCTTTCCTTTTAAAATAAAATTCAGATGAAAATAACTCATATTTTTTTGTGTTTGATTATGGTAATGGCTTCAATCCTTCCCAACGGACATTCCAAGTTCCATCTTTCGGAAATCCCGGATTAGTCTCCGTACATCCGTCCCAACCGGCACACATCATCGCAATAGCAGTCAGCAAGCCGCCATTACCCGGTAAATAAATACGTAAACGACCGTCCTGATAATTATGACCATTCGGCAAGTATGTGTTTGTGCGTTTATCCATCAGTAAAGCTCCGACGGCCTTTTCCGGTTCACCCAAACGGGCAGCATTCATAGCCGTCATCGGATAATCCCATCCCCAGGTTTTACCCCAATTCCAGTTATCCCAAATCCAGTGCAATGTATTTTTCATATAATCTTCCCGGATAAGTTTATTCATCGGAAGAATACCGACTGCCCCTAATACTGCCATGTGGTCGGAAGTATAACGAATATCTTTATAAGTATCTATGGCTGTTTCAGCAGCCAGATAAAGTCCTTCATTATTAGATGCTAAAGGGGAAAGTTTATCGATCATTTCATCCCATTCCAAACTGCGTTGCTGTCCCATACGTTCACGCCATTGTTGGGCGGTCTGCATGGCAAAATGCCAGTAAGAAAGTTCAAAAGGAGGATTAACTGTTTCTGCAGCACGCAACGTTTCTTGTGCAGGAATGGCACCTTTCAACACGTAACGTCCTTCCAGTTCATCGTATGTAGCAAAAGAGTACATAAATTCTGCAGTCTCCTGTACCAAACGATTATATTTCTCCAATACTTCTTTAGTCGGATCAGCACGATAAAGTAATTCTGCCAAATAAATTAAATGAGGTTGTTGCCAAATCAGAAAACTTCCTACTTTGGAAGGGGCTTCTGTTCCTGAAGGATCGGTCATTTTCATCCAGCGAACACCATCAAACCCTTGTCTTTGGGCTATTTGACGCGCTATCGGTTCAACCTTTTCATACCAGCCTAATGTACGGTCAAGTAAGTTGCTACGATTCCAAAGAGCAAATTGAGCTTCGTGCCACCAGATCATTTCAAGATGGAATTTGCCAAACCACGAATTATAGGTAAGCCCCGTCTCTTGCGGAGGAGTAGTACCTGCGCTCTGAATAGCAAGCAAATATTGGCTAAGTACCACACGTCGTTCCAGTTCTTTGGCCCGTGGGTCCGTACATGCCGAAAAGTCAACAGCTGCACCTTCCTTCCAAAACGAGTTCCAATAGTTTTTTGCTTCTTCTTGAGTTTGTGCTACAGTAACAGGCTGCGTTGAAAGAGCTGTACTAGTAAAAGCACATGTAAAAGCTAAATGATCGTCCATCGGAGTCAGGACAAAATAATGTTTTGCTTTCTCATTTAAAGTAGCCTTCCCTTCCCAATACAAAGTTACGAAATACTCTGTGCTATCTAAAGTATGTTTCAAAACTGCGGAAGATTCATTTTGAGTAACAATAGTCGTTGTATGTTTATCAACGGCTTCCCAATTACATGCATCATCACAATGAGCGCCCGTAGGATACGGAAAACGAAAACAAATCCCGGTATGCGCCTTAGAGGTAATATTTGCAGCAATCATATCATTAGAAGGATGGCAGACTGTCTCCACTTGATAATCTTCACCGTTTAATTTAAACCGGCTTTCGATTTTTCCATCCCACAAGCAAAGTTTCTGATGAACGTCAGTTACCTGTCCAATATCCGTACCTTCTTCCACGTCAAAGCCGACAATTCCTAAATGAAGACGATGCGGATTGACACGAAACCAATTAGCGGCATCCTGTTGTCTGCCTTCTTCTTTGAATTGAGTAGCGTAAAGTTCTTTCTTTCCCCTGCCAAAATCGTATTCTTTCAGGGTTTCTTCCGGAGTAAGCCGGTCCGGATTGGCGAAGCTATGCCAGCCCCACTGGCTCTGCGTTCCCAATGGAACTCCTTTTTTATAATTGTCCGGAAACGTCTGTAATCCGGTTATGTCTACCGTATAAGCAAATTCTCCATTTCCTACAGAAAGTGAAGCTAATGAATCGAATGCCGTCACAACAGGACTATTCCTTTCTACTAATGCCTCGCGGTCAATTATCGGCTGATTTCCATCTCCGCAAGCTGTCCAAATAAAAAGTGCTGCAATAGATACTGCGAATGTTTTCATTTTTCTTTATTATTGTTATTTACAAAAGTATTTATTTTTGAAACAAATGACGCGGATTCTCATTCAAAAACCCGCGTCACTCCACCCTAATAATCCAAACCAAAGGATGATTTGAGGATCTTTATTTTAAATTCCAATGAACGAAATAACCTGCTTTTCCACCAACTTCTGCATTAATCTTAGCACGAATAGCTTCCGGATCAGCATATTTCGGACAAACACGATCAGCTATAATACTTGGATCATTGTAGCGACGTGCCATACGAATCATAGTAGGATAAATCTTTCCTTCTGCCGGAAACTCAAGCATCATTTCATCAAGAATCGCTTCATCATTAGCTCTAGCATCTCCACGTGTAAACTCACGATTACCTAAGTTAAACGCCCCACGAATACCCAGGTCCGGATAACGACGAGTACCTAACGTACTAGCTCCGGTCCAGTCATCTGTAAAACCATCCCATGTCACTCCACCATTCGGAAAACTTCCATTCACTCCCTGATTAATCAATGCCGATGCTTCCGTTACACGTCCCAAATTATTGAGAGCCTCCGCCAACATGAAATACAGCTCACTGCCACGATAAATATAAATATGCACATCATCTTGATAAGCATAGGTACGCGCTGTGCTATTTGACGGACGATACTTTTGGATAACATAATTACCACTTTTATCTTTCGCAAAATAATAAGTAGAACGCTTATCCGAAGTAGCACCTCCAAGCGGATTAAAATCCGGATCAGTATAACGATCCATTCCTACCTGTGACGGAGCCAACAGATACTCATTGGGTGATTCTGTCCCAAAATGTTTCAACAAACTATTAGTTTGGTTTCCTTGATAATTATAGATAATAGCAGAAACAGTCTCTTGTGGTTGAGGATTAGTATTATCCCAAATCTTACTATATGTACCTGTCAACTTCACATTATGCATATACTGTGTTGCATCATTCACCGTACTGGCAAACTTTGCATTCATTGTATTCAAAATAACATTCACTGTTTTCTGGTAGTCACCATGCCACAAACATAACTCTCCATATAATGCAAAGAATTCTGGTGTCATATAGTCCCAATAACGATATGTACTTTCTGCTGTTTCCGTATCAGGATCGAGCCATTCTTTCCATGACATTGTATTCGTGCCATCTATTCCATCAAACCCTTTAGTTAATAAATCAAGGCAGCCTTCCACTATCTCATCCAAATTTTTCACAGGAAAGTCATTCAAATCTTTCATCTCACGAATCGGTTCATTAAACCAGACAGCCTCTCCATAAATCTTACCTAATGTAAGATATATCCACGCTTTCACACGAAGTGTACAACTAACCAAAGCTTTATAATGATCCAGATTAATAGCTGCCGGATTTTCTGTTTTATAATCATACAACTTTGACAAGTAGTCATTGCATGCTATAATTACATCGTAATAAGCAGCCGGATCGGCATACGAATTTCCTGTCAGGTCTGTATCATAATTATAGATACTATACAACTCACTAGGAGCGTTCTTAGTTGGTTCCAGCAATTCACCACGTGTATCTGTCAAATAGATCACTTTGTCTCCAATGGCTTGTACTTTGGTCATAATACCTATATACCCCGAATACATCTCACTTTCTTCGGTGATGTATCCGTCATGATCTAATACATTCTTCGTCTCGACATTGAAGAAATCGTTGCATGCGCCTAAGAAGAATGTCATACTTAGTAACACATATTTCAATATATTCTTTTTCATCATCCTTAAAAGTTCAAATTAACACCAAATTTAATTGATTTAGGCTGCATCATTTTCGCATAGTCAAATCCTTGCATAGCATCACTATAAGAATAAGAGAATTCAGGATCCAACCCTAAATATTTTGTAGCTGTCAACAGATTCTCACCTGTTACATACAATGTACCGGAACGGAAGAAATTCAAGAATTTCTTATCAAAACTATAACTAAATGTAACATTCTTCATACGCAAGAAAGAAGCATCTTCTATCCAACGGTCCGAAAAGTCATTGTTACCCATCGGGTCGTTCCATTGAGCACGAGGAATATTAGTTTGTTGTCCTTCCAACGACCAGCGGTTTACAACTGCCGCACTTTGATTGCCAAAAGTAGAAAGTGATTCCAAACTACGTCTCACACCATTATAAGCCTGATTCCCTTTTGAATAAGAGAATTCTGCAGACAATGCAAAAGATTTATAACTGATTCGTGTAAAAAAGCCACCGAAATACTTCGGTGCGGCACTGCCTAAAGAGACACGATCTTTACTATCGATACGCCCATCACCGTTCTGATCTACAAAATGGATGTCTCCTGCCTGATAAGCCTGTCCTTTTTGATTGACCAGATTAGCAGCATCTGCTTCAGCCTGTGTAGAGAATACCCCAAGCGTCTGATAACCATAGAACTGATAAGGAGACTCTCCTACACGGGAAACCAACTGCGCACCATCACTATAGCTATTAATCAATTGTGATGTGTTTCCTAATGACTCCACCTCCGATTCATTGCGGGCAATATTACCACCTATAATCCATTCGAAATCACGTGTACGAACCAAAGAAGCTTGCACTGCCAGTTCTACACCTCTATTTTTTATTTCTCCACAATTTGCATAATAGTTTAGAGAACCAAGTGCCGATGTATGAGGTACTGCAAAAATGACATCTTTGGACAGATTATTATAATAATCCAATGTCACTTCCAAACGGTTACGCAACAGACTCATATCCAATCCTAGATTGAATTGTATGTTCTTCTCCGGTTTCAAAGTGGTGTTTGATATATTGGCACGAACAATACCGGAAGTAGTCATATAAGGTAAACTTGTATAATAATATTTTCCAAGATTGGAAGAGAAACGGCTGTTACCGGACAAACCATATTCCGCACGCAAGTTTAAGCGATTTACTAATGTAGAGTTAGTCAATGGCAACCAACCTTTTCCGAGCAAAGTCACACCACCGGAAGGATATATATAAAAGTGGTTTCCATAAGTACCGGCAGAGGACGCACCATCAGCCGCCACATTCAAAGAAGCTGCTACCATATCACGATAGGTATAATCAGCATGAGCATAAAAATTCGCCCAGTTCCATTTTTCCTGATAACCGTAAAAGTAGCGTCCGATTGTTTTTGTATCTCCCAATGTTTGATAAAAATCATTCGGAGTGTTACGGCCTGCACCACCTTCATACTTATTTTGAGTAATCAACATTTGAGCACCAGCAAGAATATTCAAATGGTGGATACCTTGAAAAAGTCTCTGATAACGTACATTACCATTTGCGAAAATGTTCAAAGTTTCACCTACACCTTCCTTCACGGTATTTTCTGCATTACCATACTGATCGACAATCGGCAAAATACTCTTATCTGATAGTCCGGGAATAAATAGGTGTTCTTTATTATAATTATAAAACATTCCAAATGTACCATTGAACGATAATCCATTGAAAGGCTTGTAAACCAATCCAAGTCTGAAATTTACATCATACTGTCGGTTACGACCATCAAGTGTATTGACGATAGCTAAAGGATTACTGACTGCAAAATCCATATTCGTTGAATTGCCATAGTAATAAGTAGAGTAAGTATCCAAAATATTACCATCATTATCTTTCTTATAAGGACTTAACAACGGAGCACGTGAATAAGCTGCTAAGATCGGATTGCTAACATTATCCATTCCCTGTTGCTGATAATTGCCTGTCAGATAAGCTAAACCGACCGTTGCTGTCATCTCCACCCATTTACTAATCAAAACATTTGTATTCAATTGTGTATGGTAACGCTGGCTTTTAGTGTAATCCATCAGTCCATTTTCCAGCGCATATCCTAATGAAAGGTCATATTTGGCAATAGCATCACCACCTTCTACACGAAACAGGTTGTCTGTTACAAAACCATTTTTATAAATTTCATCTTGCCAATCTGTGGTATTGTTATACAAGTAATTGTATTTACTATTGGGATCACTCAAAAAAGGAAATTCCGAGAAAAATCCTTCCATATTACCGAAATAAGTCATACCAATATCCGAAAGGTAAGATTTGTAATCATTACCTGTAAGTAATGGCATACGTTTATTATTCCAATTCACCCCATACTGCCCATAAAAGCTGACCCGCGTATCCAAATTATCGGAAGTTGCACCATCTGTTTCAATTAGAATAACACCATTCGACCCCATCGAACCATACATAGAAGCCTCCGCTCCTTTTAGTACAGTGATATTTTGAATATCTTGAATATTATATGCCTGAAATATATCTCTCGAAAATCCATTTATCAATTGTGATTCACGAGAATCAGGTAAATAGGGTACACCGTTAATTACCACAAGCGGAGCATTTGAACCTACAAAAGAACGAATACCACGCAAGTTCATATAACTTCCTTCACCTGGCATACCACCTGCACGGGTGGTCTTCAAGCCTGCTACCTGTCCTGCCAAAGCCCGATCTATCTTCATACTTCCCTGCGTGAAATCTTTTTTATTGATATTCACCGCAGAAGTCAGTTCCGGACGGGAACTTTCGATTCTCATAGGTAATACAGCCGATTCATTATATTTATATGTGCTCTCCGGCATCATCAGAATAACCACTTGTGAATTATCATCTACCAAGCGAGTTTCCGGATAATAACCAGCTGCCCACACTGAAATTTGAGTCGTATTCTCTTTCAACTCCATTTTGAAAGTTCCGTCAACTCCGGTTTTCGCATCTTTACTTCCTACAGCCGAAATGATAGCCCCTTCAATCGGTTTATTCAGCGGTGAAAGTATTTTACCGCTAATTTTACGTCCTTGCGCATATACACTGGCAACCGACAGTAATAACAGCAAAGTTGTAAATATGATTTTTATTGTCTTCATATTGATTCCTTATCAAAATTAATAACAGTTCTTTGTTGGTCTCAGACACCAGTGGTGGAAGCAACATTTGCTTGCGTTTATTCCATGGAATTTAATAACCACATTTACCGGTTGAGTGCCTCCAATAGTGACTACACCAACTTTTGCTCCATCACGATCGTACTTTGTTTTATTTTTATCTGTCGCTTTAGAAGTGTCATACCCTTCAGGATATCCCTGTCCGCCACGATCATAGTGCCAATCAGTCTTCGTCAGTTGAGAGGCTGTAACTGTTCCTACATACTCTCCATTAAAAGAAACTTCCACGTCATGTCCCATTTTTTGCTCAAATCCCAAACACAAATCATATTCACCAGGAGGTATCTTATACGGAGCAGCGACTCTAGTTACTTCATCATAACTAAAACCTGTAAAATCCAATGTGTACTCTTTAGTAGCAGAATCTGTTAATTTAAAACGTACGACGCGATTGATTATAGTTGGGAAAACACCAGGATAACCTGACCATGCTGTCACTTTCGTATCCATTTTATCAAAAGTTAGATTTTCGCTATCAAAATAAAGCGTTTTTTCTTCTTCTGACAGATACTCATACCATCTCATAAAATCTTTGACACGATAAATCAATACATTAGTAGGAATCTTCAGTTCTTTCACATAATATGCAACACCATTACTAAGAGATACAGGATTCTCCAAATCCACCTCTTGTACTGTAGTTCGCCACTGTTTACTAAAAATAGAATTCAAGTCTATATTATCTTCAAAATCCGATTTAGTAAGTTTTTTATTAAAGAACATTGATTGAAAAGTCCAGTTTTTCAGAATAGAGTCCTCCCGTTGCATTCCCCATTCCTGTATTTTGTTACGGGCTGTAGCCAACGCACGATTGACAACTTCATTAGAAGGAATCAATACAGTCGCTGATAATGACTCTGACATCATATTAAAACCTTCAGCCTCAAAATAAGGATTAGTAACCGTGAAAATAGAATCATAGACGTTACTTCCGGTTTCATCGACACCTATAATTTTACTGGCCTCTTTATCAAATGTCAACTGATTACGCTCCATAATCATCTCCCTAAAAATAGAATAATCATCTCCTAACCCTTCAATCAACTCATATAATGATTTAGGAGTTTCCACATAATCCTCCATTTCATAAACATAGCCATTGTTCACCTTCGTTATCTTTTTCACAGCTATACCGTTGAACGAGATAGAAGTATCATTATCTTCATTTTCTACCTTCGACACATTAATATATTTTCCATTCCACATCAACACACGTTGTCCATCCGACAGATTAGACGGAGAAAGAGAAATATCCGAAATGTGTGATTTAGCCAAAAAAGTTCTATCATCTGTAGCAACTGCACGAGATAATGCATTCTCGTCACTAACCACTAAAATAGTGAACAACAAATTCTTCTCAACCATTTCATCCAGCACTCCTGTTTCACTGAACAATTGGTACATGGAACTCAATTCCGGTTGCGACTGTAAATAATCAACAGCCGACTTGTTGACTACTGTAATATTTACATTATTCACTACCTGTTCTTCCTGGGAATAATGAGAATCCCAGTCATCATTACATGCATATATACCACTTATCAGCAATATAGATGACAATATATATTTTATAGTTTTCATAAGTATGTGTCTATTCATCTTCAATTATCGGTTCAAAAGTCATATAATCTAATTGGATACGGAACTTGTTATGAGAAGAAGCAGCCGGATCGGCAACCAACATCTTCATAGAATGAACCTTCGTCTTTGAGAATTCAATCTCATCATAAATAACTACATCATAACGTCCTAATTCATTGGCTGTAATACTCGCATAAATAGGAACTTCGACATCTGTATCGGTGTCATCATCAAATGTAAACTTAATTTTACCTCCATTACTTCCACTAGTCATTGTACGCATAAAATCCATTGATTTTGCATAAGTAACTTTCAACGTCACTTTATATTTGCCAGCTATCAGAATTGGTGTTTTCATGGTAACGGAACCATTATATCCCAAATTCAAATAGATATGATCTGTATTTTTACAATTGATCCAGTCCGAGCCTTTTGTCTTCGGAGTTGCATAGCCCACGCGATAATATCCGCCGTTTTGACCATCTAGAGATGTAAGAGTGCTCCTGGCATCTACGGTGTAACAAGAGAGCGAAGAGACATCCGACTGGCGCTCTTTTTCATCTGCCGTCTGATACTTTTGGTCCGGATCACCATAACCACCATTCACCCAAGAAGCTACCTCCTCATAATCAGCAAAGTCCCATTCTACGCGCACCGGAATCTCGGATTCCCACAAAGGCAACCAGCTATCTATTTCATGTAAAATACCATTTTTAGCCTGTACATCGGAACCGTCTTCAACAAACATCGCTTTCACCGATTGACCATCAATTTCTCCTTTATAATTAAAATACAACTTATTGCCACTCTGCATAGATGCTTCCAATACTGCATCTGCTTTGGTAGTCCACAATCGTGTAGTTGCACCTCCACTAAAATTGTTGAAATCAAAAACAGAGTAACTTCCACCAATCACATGATATGCCACATAGCGAAATAATTCGTTTGCTTTATCTTTATAGTCTGTTCCTATTGCACCTACTTTAGCAGCCAGATCAGCAACAGAAGTAACTCCTTCAGAACGATAGGTATCATCTGATACAGCCAGCAACGTATAATTCCGTTTTTGCTGAATAACCGTATTATCTTCCTGCCTTATTTCATCGTAAATAGTACTCAAACTGTCTTTCCAACTTGTTTGTTCCAAAGCATCAACAAAAATGGAGTATTTATTACTACTTTCACTGATACGTTCATATAGGCTTTCCACCAAAGGAGACATCACATCATTCAATACATACACATATCCATTAGACACTTGGATAGCCAGTTCCTTTACATGCGCTTCTTTATTCACATAAATTGAATTAAATCCTCCAGCCTCCGAACTTTCATCAAAAGAGACGGAAAGATAATCATCCGAAAGAGTTTTAGCTTCCAGTTTACCTCCTTGAACAAAAGTATTCAGATTGATAGAATCATTCACGATATGATATTCAGCAAGACTACGGGCATAGTCTTTTCCCAATTCCTGAATAGAAGATACATTCTTTTTAGTATAGAAACTGCGCACAGCTTCATTTGTAGGAACCAATACCGTAAAATAAGACGAAGCCTGATTCACGGCATTAAACAAATCTGCATACTTCAATACGGTGATCCACTCGGAAAATTCATCAGAACGAGTTTCCAGATAAGACGATACCGGATTCATATCATAAACCTGATAAGTAGAGTCTTCATAGGGATCGTTGCATGCACTGAATAATGCAACCAATAATAATAAATATATATTTCCTAAAGTCTTCATAAATGGCTGTTTATTAATTATTACCTGTTATTCCATAATATGGATTCTGTACCAATAAGTTGTTATTTTCAATTTCATCCGCGTGAATTGGTAAATACCATGCATATTCATTCTGAAGAACTGAACGTATCCAACTAGCATTCGCTGTTGTATTGTATTGCTGAACCAAAGCAATAAAAGCTGATTTATGAGCATAGTTCTTACTTTTGGCATAACGTATCATGTCATACCAACGCTTACCTTCAGCCGCCAATTCAATATTACGTTCCGGCAATAAATAGTTTTCCATCATTGAGCTTTCATCCTCCTCATCTAAAGCTATAGTTTTTTCAGGCAAGTTAGCACGAGTACGGATCTGATTTATAATATCAACAGCCTCCTGCCAATTTTCCTTTCCTTTCCAAATTAATGCTTCCGCCTTCATCAACATGACATCTGCCATTCTGTAAATAATCCAGTTAGCATCATCTTTCAAACGTATTGCATCCGGATTCGTTGGGTCGGTATCGCCCATCTCATATTTCCATATACAATGAACGATGTTCTCTCCATCAGTATAAGCTATAAAAGCACCAAATTGGCTACGGATTGCATCTTTTCCTGCCATAACCTCTTCAAAATCATTGACCAAATCCTCACCCATTTTAGTAGAATATCGATAATTGGGATTTGTACCAGTCGTATACATAGCACTTGGCCCTCCCGTCTGGCTATAGGTGTTGCCATCCCAGTTCACTTCAAAAATGGATTCATTACTATTCCCCGGATTAAAAATTGTATACCAGTTCTCCGGAATTGTAATAAATGCCGGACGACGTGATGCAGTAGCGTTGATTAATAGGTCTGCATACTTAATACAAGTATCATAATCTTCGGTCCACAAGGAAACTTCCGACATTAATGCATACAAAGCCCATTTAGTAGCCCGTCCTTTGGAAGCATTCCAATTATCATTATCATAAAATTCCTTCGCACCTCCAGAGTCAAGAGCTGTTTGCACATCCGCCTTAATTTGCTTCAAGATTTCTTCTTCTGAAGATTTGGCAATAGAAAACGGAGTAGAGTCATCCTCATAAGGAGTTGTTACCAAAGGCACTTCTTTAAAATTGCGTACCAAGTAAAAATACATTAATGCTCGCATGAAATAAGCTTCGGAAAGATGTGCATTCATTGCACCTTCTGTATAGGTGTCATCTATTTCACGTACTCCCGGAGCATGAGCGATGACCACATTGGCCATGTTGATCACTTGATACATGTTCTCCCATTTACAAATAGCTTCTGTTCCATCCAACTGGAAATTCTGCAACTTCATTCCATCCTTATCACCTGTCAAGGTACAAATAGATGCTCCTCGCAGTTCTCCCCATTTTAGCAATGACTGGCAGGAGGAACGCATATAATAATAACCGGAAGCAATGACCGCTTCTACATCTTCTTTCGATTTCCAGTAAGCGTCAGTCACTTGTTCATTTTTGGGAAGCAAGTCCAACCAATCGCTGCAACTACTGTTCAGCAGCAGGCTACCTGCCATTATCCCTATATAAATCAGTTTCTTCATGTCTGTAAATGTATTAGAAATTCAAATTTAAACCACAAGAAAAACGGCGAGAGCAAGGTGTATTTGCACTATCTTTCGACAGTTTAGAAGCCGAAGTAGGAAGAGACGCTTCTGGATCCTGTCCTGTGTAACCAGTCCAAGTTAACAAGTCATAACCAGTAACAAAGAAATTAAGCGTATTGATACCTAAATAATTGCACACCTTTTTAGGCAAGGAATAGCTCAACGACAAAGTCTTTAAACGAACATAAGAAGCATCTTCTACAAAACGATCTGACCCTAAATAGTTATATCCCTCATTATATAAAGCACGTGGAATATCCGTATTATCTCCTTCATTTCTCCAACGCCGCAAAACCGCTTTACTTTGGTTATTGGCATTATACATAGATTCATTATCCATACGAGTCGCATTAATAATTTTCTGTCCAAAACGACCATAGAATAATGCATTCAAACTTAGACGCTTATATTTAACGGTAAAGCCAAAACCACCAGTAAGAATCGGATTACAGTTGCCCAGATAAACAATATCGTATTCATTTATCACACCATCATGATTAATATCTTCATAAATAGCATCACCCGGACATACCTGCTTAGCACCATTCTTCATAACAATTGGTTTACCGTTCACATCATTCATAACATTTCCCTCTTTATCCCGTGCATAAGTAGCCTCCTGATTTTGGTAGACTCCTTTGTAACGATAACCATAGAAAGAACCAAACGGGCGTCCCTCTTCAATGCGAATAGCATACTCACCATTTTTAAAGGTATAAGGCTCCGGATTCATTGTTTCAGGCAGTTCGGTAATTTCGTTCGTGTTACGGCTCAAGTTAACATAGGCACTAACACGCCAATCTTTCTTTTCATACAATACACCATCGATACGGGCCTCCCATCCTTTATTCTCCATTCTTCCAGAGTTGTACCATTTATTCTTAGAGAATCCTGTAGTAGTCGGCATTTTCGGTTCTTTCTGCAGCAAATCTTTAATATATTTATTATACCACTCAAAAGTCAGCCTTAACTTGCCATGGAAAAAGCTAAAATCACCACCCAAATTATATTCTGTTGAAGTTTCCCATTTCAAATTGTTCAACTGCATTCTGCTAGGATAAATAGCAGACATATCCATATATTCTCCTCGTGAACTATAAGCTCCATAATAAGCGGCCGTCCCTTTGGGAGCATTACCACTTTGTCCGATGCTGAAACGAAGTTTGATTTCATCCAGCCAGTCTTCTGTATTTTTCATGAACGGTTCATTTTGCATATTCCAAGAAATTCCCACAGTAGGAAAAATACCCAAACGTTCTGACTTACCCATTGCAGAATTAGCATCCATCGTTGCAGAAGTATGAAATACATAACGATCCAACAAAGTATAGTTAATCAAACCGGTTCCGGAAATACTACGTGCTTCCGACTCCCCTGAACCCAGACTATAAACAGAACTACCTGTAATCGGATCTGCAAGACCAGATGAAGCATTACCATAAGAAGTACTTGTAGCACTAGAACTGGTAGCCTGCGTAGTACGGAATACAGCAGTTGCAATCAAATTATGTTTATCCTTCCAGTTTTTATTGAATATCAATTTGTTTTCCGTTTGCAACGTTAGACTCTCTGAAGAAGCAGCAGTACTTTGGTTGGCATATTCACTTGTCCAAGCCACTCCCGTAGCAACTTGAGGAAGGAATTTGTCTGTTGTAGTAGTCGACATCTTAAGAGAAGCATAAGCCGAATACGTCAGATACGGAAGTATTTTATAATCAATACGGAAATTAGCACGGCTATCACGTGACATAGTATTTTTATAACTCTCGTTTGCCATAGCTACCGGATTAAAATGAGAGGCACTATTGTTACTTGCCTTAAATTCACCTTCCCAATCCTTTGTCTGATAAGAAAAATACTGTGAAGAACGGTTTCCATTATCATCCATATAATAAGGAGATTTATTTGGCATCTTTTTAAACGCTTCCGAACGTACGTTGCTATCTTTTGGTGCCCAGTTATCATCCTTATCTGACTGTGTAAAGTAGAAATCTGCTCCAAACCTCAACTTATCCGAGAAATTATAGTCTACACGCAAAGATGAGTTGAAACGTTTCAGCCCTGTACCGATGGTTGTACCTCCTTCACTTAAATATCCCAGTGACAGACGATAAGTGGCCTTTTCACCACCACCGCTCATAGAAAATGTATTGTCTGTAGTAAATGCATTCTGACGTACCTCGTCCAACCAGTTTGTATCTACATTATATTCATTGAAATAGTTCCAATTGGGCGAGTAGTTAATTTCAGGTGTATCATACAAATACTTTAAATAAGTATCTGCATTCAAACCTGTATAATTAGCACTATTCCACAAAGCCTCCTGTACCATAGCAATGTACTCCGATCCATTTAACATTGGAATACTATTCGGTTCAAATTTTGCTGTGAACTTAGAAGAAAAATTAAATGTAGTCTTGCCAGTCTTACCTTTTTTAGTCGTAATTGACAACACACCGTTAGCACCTTTCGTTCCCCAAATAGCCGTAGCAGCCGCATCTTTCAAAACTTCTACCGATTCTATATCAGTAGGAGCAATATTCAATAAAGCACCTAAATCTTCTTCATTGGCAGTAGAAAAATCAAAGTCGTCATCTAACTCTTGTGTATAGGGAACCCCGTCAATCACAATTAATGGTTCGACAGAGCCATTCAGTGTACTGGTACCACGAATACGGATAGAACTCCGCGCTCCCGGATCAGCACTCAATGCAATATCTACACCACTCAACTGCCCCTGTAAAGCTTCTTCTACCGTAGCTATCGGAGCAGTAGCAATCAAATCTTCCATCATCACTTTCTGTGTCGCAGATACATTCTCTTTATGTCCGATACCCATATTATTACGTTCGATACGTTTAGCAGTGATAGCAACCTCATCCAATGTTTCCACATTGGATTCCAGTTTTACATTCAATACCTTCTGACCAGTATATTTGATTCGTTTCGTTTTCATACCAATGTATGAATATACCAATGTCAGATTGTTTTCTTGTGCAGGAATTTGTAAACGGTAGTCACCATCCAAATTGGTCACCGCACCTCCTACAGAACGGTTTTGAGCGTTCACAATATTCACATTCGCACCTACTATCGGTTCGATCTGATTTCCCAGCATTTCGGTCACCTTACCGGACACGACTTGTACCTGTGCGGCTACTTCCCCTGTCCCCAGAACAAGTATCGCTATCAGCATGTATTTTACTAATTTCATATTCATATTAAATTCGGTTATATCAAAGGACTGTATCAATCAACTGAAAACATCCGTCGTCAAACGCAAACGGGAAGAAATTATAATCAGATATCACGTTTGCCACTTTTCCATCTACCATTATGCTTAATGAACTTCCGGAATCTGTATACGTCAAAGACTTTCCACTAGCAGTAACATATGTAGAACTCTTCATAGCCGACCCCGGATAAGGATAAGAAATAAGTGCATTTTCCCTATCACGTATAAAATATGAAAGCAGGTATTGACGAAGTTTCGAACTACTAGTTACCGCTCCGGTCGCATCCATGCCCGGAATTTGCCCTGCAGCTATTGCTGTACTAATGGCTTCATTTGTCGGAATAAAACCTATAACATGAGAAGCTCCTGCTAGTCCGAATATATAGTTGCTAGACATTACCATATCAGCTTTCTGCAACAGCTGTGCAAACTGATAGTAAACATAACGATTATCATTACAAACGCTTAATTTATGTTGTAACCCATCACCTTCTTGCGCTTGAAACAAGGCTGTTCCACTATACATATAAGTTCTTCCATTATTCCAGTTGTCATTGCCGTTCTTTACTTCTGTAAATTCAGAGAAAGGTTCCACATTATTATCCGGTTCCAAAATTTGATTATAAGCTGCACTACTTGTTATCTTCCCGTCCTTCACATACCAATAATTAAAACCGGTTTGTGTAGCTAGAACCTGTGTCCCATTTGTTTTCAGTCCATCTACACCTGTAGCCGTATGTATGTTTACAATAGTTCTCATTACAGAAGAAGAAACATCTACCAATCCATCCTCGGTTTCTTGTTGTAACTTACTTCCATCCGCATAAGTTCTCAAGTAAATATCTTCTGACTCTATTTGTTCATTAGTAGGCACTAACAAGACATACTTCGTATCTTGTGAAGAATAGGCAGTTATCAGTCCAGTCCCATCCAACATGTAAAGATAATAATTACAATCTTTGTTACGGAAAGCCGGTCCGACTACAGAAGCAAACAAAATAGGTGTATCCATTGTATTTAATCCATAAAAGACACCATTGACACACATTGATTTATCAGTCACCTTAGAAGGATCGAAGTTAAAGACCATGTCATACATATTCTTAACTTTTCCACTCGTAATTTCATCAGGGAATGCAATTCCATCTTTATAAATAAATTGATTCAACATATATTTCATTGCTAAATCATCTACATCATCCAAAGATTCATATCCACCCTTTTCCCAATAATTATCAAAGAAATTATTCATAGCCACATCTGACGGTGCAAATACACTATATGCTTTTGAAGCATTATTGGCTACATCCGAATATTTCGTTGAATACCATTCTACTGCTATAGCAGGCAAAGAAGTACCATGTGTATGAATAAAAAGTGAATCGGCCCCCAAGGCTGCTCCAAAATCTTTAGATAAGGTAGCGTCATACGTATAAGTGGTATTTTCATTATATAAGTTGAAAAAAATTGAATAATTTTCATTTGATTCCAACTGGGTATAAATGGTTTCCAAAGGTTCAATTACCTGATCAACAATATATACATAACCATTATCTGCCAAAATTTCATATTCACTAACAGCAGCATTGGAAACATTGAATCCCCCTGTCCCTTTCCATGTGGAATTAGGATAAAAATAGGTATAATTAGATGCTGCATCCAATTTTTTTGTATCCCAAAAACGGTAAGAGAAAACCGGAATAAAACGGTCCAGATGATAAACCATGCGTCGTTTACCCGTAGAAGCCTCTACTTCCATAGTAGGAACATTACTACTACGTGTACGAAACTTATAATACAGACCCGCATTTTTATTCATTTCCTCATCAGTTATTAAATCACCTTCCGGACGAAAATTCACCAACTTATTTTTATTGTAAGAATAATAAAGCAGATGAAAACCAATCACTTTTTTCAATTCATCCAAATTTATTTCACTGATGTCGGAATAGCCGTGCTTCTCCAAATAGGCCGAAAAAGCCGTATCATCCGGAGCCATCACAGTCAGGATACTTTTTCCCTCCATAATAGGCTTAAAACCTGCCAACTCTACTGCCTGCAAAAATAGCGAGTAGTTCCCTCTATCTTCCAGGACTTCCCAAGCACTACCTTTCAACCATTCAGGTTCTTCATAATGTTCATCTATCTTATCTGTACATGAGGAGATAAAGAAAGGCATGAACAGTATACAAAGTAGTACTGTTGTAAATGTCATGTTTTTCATATTACACAAATTGATTATTGTTTATTCTTATTAAGTTCATACTCATATTCATCAGGATATTCCAACGAAAGGGCATAATTTTCTATATTCAAATAGCCATTTTTAGCCTCTTTTACCGCATCTGTCGGATCATATTTGTCCAGTCCCCATGCATCTTCGAAAGCATCCGGCATCCCATCATTATCTGAATCCAGAGGTTTCTGTGCAGCATTTATTGTACCAGGACCTCCCAACGGAAATTGTTCTGTTTTACGTTCATCTTGAATAATCGTTCCTTTTCCTCCCAACGAAGTAAGTTCATCTATCAAGTATTTATCTACTTCATCACGTACCGGAAGATAAGCACCCACTTTTTCAACTACCCATTCATAAGCTTCCTGTGCACTTTTCTGACTGCGTATAATTGGATGTAGATCAGAACGAGCTTCAAGAAGTGTAGGAGAGCCACTACAATATTGTGACCAATTCACTTCTGTTATCTCTATTCCATTCAATGCTCCATCCTTGTCATAGTCATAATAGTTACCTTTACAATAACTTCTAAAATCACTGTTACCACCAGTAAATGGTCTTGCAGGATTCATTGGTACCTGTTGCGCCTCATATACTTTAGGTGCAATTTCCACATTTTGCCAATTATTACAGGGACCAACTATAAAATAGTTATTTTCAATAGTTGTTTCCGATTTACCTGAAGAATCACCACCCATATTATAAGCAGCTCCACTTCCCCAATTATACACAACGTTGTTAACAAACTGGTTTAATCCTTTAACTTTCGGATTTCGAGTTTTATTGTCAATATATAAATTGCGGAAGATTGTACACCCATTCGATATATCAGTTTGCATTAAGCCACCACACGAGTGATTCTGCAAACCCTGCCCGATTATAGAATTTTGTATTGTTATATTCTTTGGGGCAGTTCCCTTACCATCAGGATTGATAGAAAAACATTCATCTCTTCCCCAAGTCATAGAGCAATGGTCGAATATCATATCTGCTCCATTAGCTACTCCGCAAGCATCCAGTTCCGAAGGATATGCAGCTCCCATACGTATACGCAAGTAACGAACAATCAAGTTCTGTGCACCTGAAGCAGAAACACGTCCATTATAAAGAACAATCCCATCACCTGGAGCAGTATGTCCTAAAATTGTCTGATTACTTTTCAAAACAATAGGATTGCTACTCAATTTTATAACACCAGATACATCAAAGACAATAATGCGCCAAGGTTTGCTTACTGCATCACGAAAAGATCCAGGACCCGCATCATTCAAATTAGTCACATGATAAATTTCCCGTCCCTCACCTGCACGAGCACCTGTTACATTTTTCCCATATCCTTCCGCACCAGGAAAAGCAAGTACTCCATCATCAAAAACCGGGAAATTAAGCCCCTGATCCGAACCTCCCCCTTGATCACCAAAATCCCCATTTTGCGCTTGATCTGTTGGCAAATTGGGACTCAAATCACTTCTAGCATCCTTATCAACACATGCAAACAAAGTAGTAATGGAAAGACAGGAAACTGCCAATATTCCTACTTTTGCTTTTAATAATGTAATATTTTTCATATATAATTAAATTAAATAATAAACTACCATCAATATTTTTATTTAATGATTACACTAAAATTACGTTGTTTCACAATTTTGAATTAATATTTCCTCCCCCAAAAATTATTAGATGCTGAATTCAACTTGCAAATGCAACAGAATTCTGATTAATAATTTGTTTAAATTTTTCGTTTGGCGTGAGGTATCCAAGTCTTTTACGAGGTCGATTATTGAGTTTATTTTCAATCCAC